>NZ_JBHXDN010000002.1:0-180641 GCF_042726075.1 Kitasatospora sp. NPDC127035
CCGAGGCCGGGGATGTCAACATATCTGGCGTTGACTTTTGGCACGCTGTTGAGTTCTCAAGGAACGGACACTTCCTTCAGGCGGCTTTCACACCGGCCCTCCGGGCGCTTCGTTCTTTCGTGTTTCCAGCTTATCAGACGTTTTCCGCTCCGTTTTCCGGAGTTTCATTCATCGGATTTTGCTTTCCGCTTGCCCCCGCTCTCTCGCGGCGACTCCGGAACTGTACGGCGATCGGCACGCCACATGCAAATCGTCCCGTCCCGCGGCGGCAGGACGGGACGATCCGCGGTTCGAGCAGGCCTTCGGCAGGCGCCGGACGCGTGCAGGACACGGGTCGGACGAATGTCAGAGGCCTGTCACACGCGGCCCATCTCCTCGGCGATGGCCGTCGCGAAGGCGTCGATGTCAGCCTCCGTCGTGTCGAACGAGCACATCCAGCGGACCTCTCCGGTGTGCTCGTTCCAGAAGTAGAAGCGGTAACGCTTCTGCAGCCGCTCGCTCACCTCGCGGGGGAGGATCGCGAAAACGGCGTTCGCCCTGACCGGGCGGACGACCGTCACGCCCTCGATCCCGCGGACGGCGGCCTCGAGGCGGCTGGCCATGGCGTTGGCGTGGCCGGCGTTGCGGAGATAGAGGTCACCCGCGAGCAGCGCCTCGAACTGGACCGAGACGAAGCGCATCTTCGAGGCGAGCTGCATCGAGGTCTTGCGGAGGAACTTGATGTTCCGGACCTTCTCGGGGTTGAGCACGACCACGCACTCACCGAACAGCAGGCCGTTCTTCGTCCCGCCGAAGGAGAGCACGTCGACGCCCACGTCCGTGGTGAAGGCGCGCAGCGGGACGCCGAGCGAGGCCGCGGCGTTGGCCAGGCGGGAGCCGTCCACGTGGACCAGCATGCCGAGCTGGTGCGCGTGGTCAACGATCGCCCGGATCTCCTCCACGGTGTAGAGGGTGCCGAGCTCGGTGCTCTGGGTGATCGAGACCGCGAGCGGCTGCGCGCGGTGCTCGTCGCCGAAGCCCCAGGCCTGCTGGTCGATGAGCTCGGGGGTGAGCTTGCCGTCCGGCGTGGGGACGGTGAGCAGCTTGATGCCGCCCATCTTCTCCGGGGCGCCGCCCTCGTCCACGTTGATGTGGGCCGACTCGGCGGTGATCACCGCACCCCAGCGCGGGAGCAGTGCCTGCAGGGCGACGACGTTGGCGCCGGTGCCGTTGAAGACGGGGTGCGCCTCGGCCTTGTCGCCGAAGTGCCGGCGGAAGACGTCCTGGAGGTGGGCGGTGTAGTCGTCCTCGCCGTAGGCCACCTGGTGGCCGCCGTTCGCGAGGGCTATCGCGGCGAGGACCTCCGGGTGCACACCGGCGTAGTTGTCGCTGGCGAAGCCGCGGACGGCGGGGTCGTGCCGCCGGACGGCGTCCGTCTGCGGGGTGGGGTCGGTCATCGGGCTGTCAGCCACAGGTGCTGTCCGTTCAGTTCTTCTGCGGGGCGGTCCCAGAGGCCCGCCAGGGTGGTGGCGAGGTCGGCGGTGTCGGTGAAGCCGGCGAACTTCGCCTCCGGCTTCTCGGCCCGCATCTCGGGACTGACCAGCGCCTTGATCACCAGGATGGCAGCCGCGGCGGTGGGCTTGCCGTCCTCGGCGGTGGTCTCCTTCGTGAAGGAGTCCGCCATGGCGAGCGTCCAGGCCTCGGTGGCGGCCTTCGCCGCGGCGTAGGCGGCGCCGCCCGCGGTGGGCTTGTGGGCGGCGGCGGCCGAGATCATGGCGTAGCGGCCACCGCTGCGGACCAGGGCGGGCTGGAACGCCAGCGAGGTGTGCTGGAGGGTCCGCACGACGGTGTCGTGCAGGAAGTCCCAGTCGTCGATCCGGGTGTCGAAGAAGGTCTTGCTGCCGCGCCAGCCGCCGACCAGGTGGAGGAGGCCGTCGACGTGGCCGTGCTCGGCCTCCAGGTGGTCGGCCCAGTCGTGGACCTCCTGCGGGTCGAGGAGGTCGATGACCTGGCCGCTGACCCTGGCTCCGCGCACGGCGACGCGCACGGTGTCGAGGGCGGCCTCCAGCCGCTGGGCGTCGATGTCGGCGCCGATGACGGTGGCGCCGTCCGCCGTGAGGCGGCGCAGCACGGCCTGGCCGGCCGGGCCGCTCGCGCCGGCGACGGCGATCACCTTGCCGCTGAGCGGTCCCTTGGGTGCGGTGGTCACGCGGCAACTCCCTGCAGGCCGGCACCGGTGATGCCGGTGGTCGAGGCGATGACGCCGCTGAGCTTCTTGGAGAGGGCCTCGTAGAACATGCTCAGCGGGAACTCGTCGGGGAGCACAGCGTCGCACAGGGCCTTGTTGAGGGCCTTGCCCTCGGTGATGTCGAACGGCAGCGCCGCGGAGCCCTTCGCCCAGGTGGAGGCGGGGTGCGGGGTGAGGTAGCGGGAGACCAGCTCGTAGGCGGCGATCCAGTGGGCCGGCTTGGGACGGTCGATGCCGTCGCGGTAGAGGGTCTCGATCTCGGCGCAGAGCGCGTTGGTGACCTGCGGGGCCCGCTCCCAGTCGATGCTGAGGCGGTTGTCGCGCCAGCGCAGCGCGTCGTGCTTGTGCAGGTACGCGAAGAGCAGCTGACCGCCGAGGCCGTCGTAGTTGCGGACGCGGTCGCCGCTGACCGGGAAGCGGAAGAGGCGGTCGAAGAGGATCGCGTACTGGACGTCCCGGGCGTGCTCGTTGCCCTCCCCTTCCAGCTTCACCGCCTCCTTGAAGGTGGTGAGGTCGCAGCGGAGCTCCTCCAGGCCGTACATCCAGAACGGGCTGCGCTGCTTGATCATGAAGGGGTCGAACGGCAGGTCGCCGTGGCTGTGGGTGCGGTCGTGGATGAGGTCCCACAGCACGAAGGTCTGCTGCGAGCGCTCCTGGTCCTGGAGCAGGCTCTCGGCGTCGGCCGGGATCTCCAGGCCGAGCAGCTCGACGGCGTTGGTGGAGACGACCCGGAAGCGGGCGGCCTCACGGTCGCAGAAGATGCCGCCCCAGGTGAAACGTTCCGGCGCCTTGCGCACGGCCACGGTCTCGGGGAAGAGGACGGCGGAGTTGGTGTCGTAGCCGGCCGTGAAGTCGGTGAAGGTGATCGGCACGAACATCGGGTTGTCGAAGCGGGTGCGCTCCAGCTCCGCCAGCCAGTCGGGCCAGACGACGTTCAGCAGGACCGCTTCGAGGTTGCGGTTCGGGTTGCCGTTCTGGGTGTACATCGGGAAGACGACCAGGTGCTCCAGGCCGTCCTCGCGCTGTTCGGCGGGCTGGAAGGCGAGCAGCGAGTCCAGGAAGTCCGGCTCCCGGTAGCCGGTGTCGGCCCACTTGGCCAGGTCCACGTCGACGGCGGCCAGGTAGGCCGCGTCGTGCGGGAAGAGCGGCGCAAGCTCCGCGACGGCCGTGCGGACGGTGGCGACCAGCGGGTCGACCGTCCGGCGCTCGACGACGGACAGGTCGATGGAGCCGTCCTTGGACTGCAGGGGGCGCAGGGCCTCGACAGCTTCCTTGAGCCGCAGCCAGGCCGGGTGGCCGGCGAGGGACTCGACCGGGGCGTCGGTCGCCACGGCGAGCCTTGGCGAAAGATTCTGCATCGGGGACTCACTTCGACAGGAGGGTTTTCAACGAGACCACCATAAGTACGAAAGGTTCTTCTGTTCAAGGGGGCACCTGGCGGCGGATCTGCGGTAACCGGGGCCGGAGACCGTATGTCGTCCGTGTGAACAGCTGCCGGGATCTTCCGGGACAGAGCGGACGAAGCCCGGTAAGCCGACCGTGCCGCGCGTGTTCCGGCGTCGCCACCGGGGGAGGTTCCCCACCCGACCGGTCCGTCCCCTTCCTCCCGGGAGCCCCGCCATGCCCCTCCCCCGAAAGCCGCTCGCCGCCCTCCTGCTCGCCGGTGCCGTGCTGGCCGCCTGTGCCCCGCAGGACACCGCGTCCGACGGGAACCCCACGGCCGCGAGCACGGCCGGCGGCTGCGCGCCGGGCGCGTTGCCCACCCGGGCGGCGGGGACGCTGACCATCGGCACCGACAAGCCCGCGTACGAGCCGTGGTTCGCCGAGGACGCGCCGGCGAACGGCAAGGGCTTCGAGTCCGCGGTCGCCCACGCGGTGGCGGAGAAGCTCGGCTACCCCAAGGAGAAGGTGACGTGGGTGGTCGCTCCGTTCGGCACGGCGACCGCGCCCGGTCCGAAGAACTTCGACTTCGACATCAACCAGGTGTCGATCAGTGCCGAGCGCCGGCAGGCGGTGGACTTCTCCTCCGGCTACTACGACGTGCGCCAGGCCGTGATCGCGCTGAAGAGTTCCAAGGCCGCCTCGGCCCGGAGCCTCGCCGATCTCAGGGGCGCCAAGCTGGGCGCACAGGTCGGCACCACCAGCCTGGACGCGGTCACCGACACCATCAGGCCGACCACCCGGCCGGCCGTCTTCGACTCCAACGACCTGGCGAAGGCCGCGTTGAGGAACGGTCAGGTCGAGGCCCTGGTGGTCGACCTCCCGACGGCGTTCTACATCACCGGGGCCGAGGTGACGGACGCCCAGGTGGTCGGCCAGCTGGCGGGCTCCGCGAAGGGTGAGCAGTTCGGCCTGGTGCTGGACAAGGGCTCGAAGCTGACCGGCTGCGTCTCCGGCGCGGTGGACGCGCTGCGGGCCGACGGGACGCTGGCGAAGCTGGAGAAGCAGTGGCTCTCGGACGCCGTCTCGGCCCCCGTCCTCCAGTGAGCGACACCGTGAAGGGGCTCTCCGGGCGGTCCGCCGACCCGGGGACGCCGGCCGGCCCGGGCGCGGCCGACGACGGCTACCGGCCGTCGGCGAGACGGCTCGCCCACGAGGCGTACCGGCGCCGGCGGGCCCACCGCTCGGCGCTGATCGCGGCCGGCTCGACGCTGGTGACGGCGGTGGCGCTGGTCCTGCTGGTGGTCGGCTCGCCCGGCTGGCCGGCCGTGCGGCGGTCCTTCCTCAGTGCCGAGTACGCCCGGCAGGCACTGCCCGAGGTGCTCAAGGGACTGCGGATCAACCTGGAACTGATGGCCGTCTGCGGGGTGCTGATCCTCTTCTTCGGCCTGCTGCTCGCGGTGCTGCGGACCCTGAGCGGGCCGGTCTTCCTGCCGGTGCGGCTGCTCGCCACCGCCTACGTCGACTTCTTCCTCGGCCTGCCGATGATCATCTGCCTGCTGGTGATGATCACCGGGGTGCCGGCGCTGCGACTGACCGGTGTCACCACCGACCCGCTGTGGCTGGGCGGCGCCGCGCTGGTGCTCACGTACGCGGCGTACGTGTCCGAGGTGTTCCGGGCCGGCATCGAGTCGGTGCACCCGAGCCAGCGGGCCGCCGCCCGGTCGCTGGGCCTCTCCAACGCGCAGGCGATGCGGTACGTGGTGCTGCCGCAGGCGGTCCGCCGGGTGGTGCCGCCGCTCCTCAACAACCTGGTCAGCCTGCAGAAGGACACCGGACTGGTCTCGATCGGCGGGGTGATCGACGCGGTGTACGCGGCGAAGATCATCAACGGCCGGTCGTTCAACTCCACCCCGTACCTGGTGGCGGCACTCGTCTTCGTGGTGCTGACCATCCCGCTCACCCGGTTCACCGGCTGGCTCACCACCCGGATGAACCGCCGACGCCAGCAGGGAGGTGCGGTGTGACCGGCCGTCCGTCCGACGACGCGACAGGCCGCCCGCCGGGCACGTCCGCCGTACGACCGGGTGTGCCCAGGCCGTCGGGCGGGGCCGCGCCGTCGGGCGGGCCGGTGAAGCCCGTGCTGCGCCTGGAGTCGGTGCGCAAGAGCTTCAACGGCCAGGCGGTCCTGCGCGACGTGGACCTCGCCGTCCCCGAGCACTCGGTGACGGCGCTGATCGGTGCCTCCGGCTCCGGCAAGTCGACGCTCCTGCGGTGCGTCAACCTGCTGGAGCGGATCGACGACGGCGCCGTCTTCCTGGACGGCGCGGAGATCACCGACCCGCGTGCCGACGAGGACGCCGTGCGACGACGGATCGGCGTCGTGTTCCAGGCCTACAACCTCTTCCCGCACATGACCGTGCTGGAGAACGTGACGCTCGCCCCGCGCCGGGTGCACGGTCTGGCCCGGGCCGAGGCCGAGGCGCGGGCGCACGAGCTGCTCGACCGGCTGGGCCTGGCGGCGAAGGCGCGGGAGTACCCCGACCGGCTCTCCGGCGGCCAGCAGCAGCGGGTGGCCATCGTGCGGGCGCTCGCCACCGGGCCGCGGCTGCTGCTCCTCGACGAGATCACCGCGGCGCTCGACCCGGAGCTGGTCGGCGAGGTGCTCTCGGTGGTGCGCGACCTCAAGGAGCAGGGCATGACGATGCTGGTCGCGACGCACGAGATGGGGTTCGCCCGCGAGGTCGCCGACCAGGTCTGTTTCCTGGACGCCGGGGTGGTACTCGAACAGGGCTCGCCGGAGCGGGTGTTCGGGGCGCCGCAGCAGGAGCGGACCCGGCGGTTCCTGAGCCGGGTCATCGCCTCCGGGCGGCTCTCCGGGTAGCCGGACCTGTGCGGCAGTCCGGCGCCCGCCGGTGGGCCCACTCCGCCGGGCACCACCATGCGCCCCGCACGCGCCCTGCTGCACGCGGCCCCGGGCCGTGATCGTGGACGGTACCCCCGCCCGTCACCGCCCGGGAGGCCGCCGTTGCACGGATCAGCCCTCGTCAGCTGGTTGTTGGCCGCCCTCGCCGCGACCTCCGGCGGCTACTGCCTCACCCGCCTGCGCCGTACTCCCCCCGCGCCGCCCCCGGGAGCGGCCGGAGCCGGAACCGCACCGAGGACGCCCGGCCCGAGAAGGACCGGGGCCACCGGGGCGACCCGCGCGCACCGGCTGCACGCGTACGAGTCGGATGCCTCCGAGGCCCTGATGGGCTTCGGCATGGCCGCCATGGCCGTGACCGGGACGGCCGTACCGGGCGTCGCCTGGGCCTGGCTGTTCGGCCCGCCCGCGGTCGCCCTGCTGCTGGCCGCCGCGTACCGCCCGGAGCGGCGGGCGCACCGGCTGCACCACGCGGTCGGCGCGCTGGCGATGACCTACATGGCACTCGTGATGGCCACCGCACCCGCCGCCGGGCACGCGGGCCACCACCCGTCCGCGGCCGGATCGCCGGCCCTGACCGGCGCCCTGCTGCTCTACTTCGGCGGGTACGCGCTCTGGTCGGGCAGCAGGCTGCTCAGCGGTGCCGGAGGCGGGCCCGGCGGGCTGCCGGCGGCCTCGGCGACGCTGCCCCGGGCCTGGCGGCTGTCGATGGGCATCGGCATGTTCGCCATGCTCCTGACCATGTGACACCAACGCCCGCGCCCACCGTCGCGGCGCCGCACCGTCCTCGCGGCGCGGCCGCCGAACAGCCGTGGCGTTGGTCACTGGTGGCCGAAAGTCGTACCACGCCGCGCCGGCAGCGCTTAGGTTGGACGGGAAGCGCGTTGTCGCGCTCCGTGCGTCCCCGGGGAGCCCATGCCATGACGGCCCTGCTCGGCCTGCTGCTGCTCGGACTGCTGCTCGCCACCGCCGCTCCCCGGCGGCTGACCCGGGCCCGCTGGGTGGACCGCGAACCCGTGCTGGCGCTGCTGGTCTGGCAGTGCCTGGTGGTGGCCGTACTGCTGTGCTGTGCGCTGAGCCTGCTGCTGGCCGCCTCGGCCGCGCTCCCCGACCTGCGGTCGCTGCTGTTCACGGGCGCACCGCACGGCGTGGAGGCGGCGTACGGACTGCACAACGCCGAGGGCTGGGGCCGGCTCTGCGCGGCGGTGCTGGCCGCGGGCGGGCTGCAGACGCTGTTCGCGCTGACCCGTGAGGTCCGTTCGGCGAAGGCGCTGCGCGCTCACCGGCATGCCGAACTGGCCACGCTGTCACCTGAGTTGCCGGGCTCCATCGACGACGCACGGCAGCGCCGGGAGCGGCTGGTGGTGCTGGAGGACGTCCGGCCCGGGGCCTGGTCGCTGCCCGGGCACAACTCCCGGCTGGTGGTCACCACGGGGGCGCTCCGGCAGCTGACCGACCGGGAGTTGGAGGCGGTGCTGAGCCATGAGCGCGGGCACGTCCGGGCCCGGCACCACTGGCTGGCGCAGGGCGCGCAGGCGCTCGCCTCGGGCTTCCCCGGGGTCGGCGTCTTCAGCGCCTTCCGGAATCAGGTGGGCGAGCTGGTGGAGCTGGCGGCGGACGACCGGGCCGCGCGGCGGCACGGCCGGCACACCACCGCCCTGGCACTGGCCGAACTCAACCTGGGGCGCGGGGTGTTCGGCTCCTGCCCGCCCGGGATGGCCCAGTCGCCGAAGCGGGTGGACCGGCTGCTGGCCGGGCGCCCCCGGCTCTCCGTGTCGCACCGCCTGCAGCTGACCCTGGCCGCCCTGGCCGCGCCGGTGGCGGTCGTGCTGACGGCCGCCGCACCGGGCCTCGCGTCCCTGCTGTAGCGCCGGCCTCCGGCCCCGTCAGTCCAGGGTCGTCCCGCAGGCGCGCACCGGTTCGTCGGCGAGCGTGAGGGAGAGCACCTCGCGGTGCAGGGGACGGGCCTCCGTGTAGCGCCGACGGCCGGCCTCGGTGAGCGCGACCTGGATGCCGCGCCGGTCACTGGTGCACATCGCGCGGGTGACCAGCCCGGCCTTCTCCAGCCTGCCGATCAGCCGCGAGAGCGCGCTCTGGCTGAGGTGCACGGTGTCGGCCAGCTCCTGGATCCGCAGCCCGTGCCCGCCACTGCCGTCACACCCCTCGACGAGGCGTTCCAGCACCTCGAACTCGCTCATGCCCAGGCCGTGCTTCTCGCCGAGTTCACGGTCGAGGAGGCAGGCGGTCTGGGCCTGCCGGGCCAGCAGGTCGCGCCACTGGACGACCAGACCGGCCTCCGCCGGGGAGTCGTGGGAATCGTGGGGGTCGAGTTCAGCCACGCCGCCACGGTATCACATGCGGAAGCAACTTATGCGTTAACATCTTATTCACTTGCATTGAATGCATGTGCATGTACTCTCTTGCCCATGACCACCGCGACCGTCACGACGTCTGACGATTCATCACAGGGGGCTCCGCGCTGGAGTCCCCGCCTCTGGGGCACGCTGATCGTGCTCTGCGCCGCGCTGTTCCTGGACGCCCTGGACATCTCGATGGTGGGCATCGCGCTCCCCTCCATCGGCTCCGAACTCCACCTCTCCACCTCCACCCTCCAGTGGGTGGTCTCCGGCTACGTACTCGGCTACGGCGGGCTCCTGCTGCTCGGCGGCCGGACCGCCGACCTGCTCGGCCGCCGCCGGGTCTTCCTCGTCGCACTCGCCGTCTTCGCCGCCGCCTCCCTGCTCGGCGGCCTGGTCGACGACGGCGGCCTGCTGATCGCCGCCCGCTTCATCAAGGGCGTCGCCGCCGCCTTCACCGCGCCGGCCGGCCTGTCGATCATCACCACCACGTTCCCGGAGGGCCCGGCCCGCAACCGGGCACTGTCGATCTACACCACCTGCGGGGCCAGCGGCTTCTCGCTCGGCCTGGTCCTCAGCGGAGTGCTCACCTCGGTCGGCTGGCGCTGGACCTTCCTGATGCCCGTCCCGATCGCCCTGCTCGCCCTGGTCTTCGCCGTCCGGCTGCTCCCCCGCCCGGCCGCCGGGGAGAAGGCCACCGGCCGGTACGACGTGCTCGGCGCGATCACCGGCACCGCCACCGTGCTGCTGCTGGTCTTCACCGTGACCGAGGCGCAGGGCGCCGGCTGGCTCAGCCTGCGCACCCTGGGCTCGTTCGCCGTCGTGGCGCTGCTCGGCTCCGCCTTCCTGTTCGTCGAGAGCCGCACCGCGCACCCGCTGGTCCGGCTCGGGATCTTCCGCAACGGCTCGGTCGCCCGCGCCAACGTGATCGCATTCGCGATGACCGGCGCGTACGGCGGCTTCCAGTTCGTGGTCACGCTCTACCTCCAGGAGCTGCTCGACTGGTCGGCCCTGGAGATGGCGCTCGGGCTGCTGCCCGCCGGCGCGATGATCGCCCTGTCGGCACCGTTCATGGGCCCCGTGGTGGACCGCTTCGGGACCGGCCGGCTGCTGCCGATCGGCCTGCTCGCCCTGGTCGGCGCGTTCGCGCTCTTCCTCCGGCTCGACGAGCACAGCTCGTACCCGGTGCTGGTGCTGCCGTCGATCATCCTGCTCGGCGTCGGCTTCGCGCTGGCCTTCCCCTCGGTGAACATCGCCGCCACCGACGGCGTCGCCGACGATGAGCAGGGACTGGCCTCCGGCCTGGTGAACACCGCGATCCAGGTCGGCACCGCGGTCGTCCTGGCCGGCGCCACGGCCATCATCACCGCCGGCAGCGGCGGCGGCACCGGCGCGCAGGCCCAGCTGGACGGCTACCGGCCCGCCCTGCTCTTCATCACCGGGATCGCGGTGGTCGGTTTCGTGATCGCCGTCGCGGGCGCCGTTCTCGACCGACGGACGAAGGCACCTCACTTCTCCGTACCGGACTATGATTATCCGTCAGTCGACCTGGTCGACCGGGGCGGCGAGGTTCTGACCAAGAGCTGAACAGCGGTACGAGTTCCACCAGGCCCGGGACGGAGTCCCCGGGCGGGCGCCGGCTCCACCAAACCCCCGTGTTGGTAGAGCCGGCGCCTCCGTACGAACCGAACGCCGCCGCCCGGCCCAAGGCCCGGGGGCCGCGGTCCGGTCGCCGGCCGCGCCAGTATATTGGCCGACAGCCAACGAACGTACGGAGCAGAAACGATGGCACCTCGCGGGGATTCGGTCAATGAGGAGATGCGTCAGCGTTCCCGGCGACGCATCATGCGGGCCACCGTCGAACTGGTCGACCGGCACGGATACGCCGGGACCACGCTGACCGACATCGCCGAACGGGCCGGACTGGCCCGCGGACTGCTCTCGTACTACTTCGACGGCAAACGGCTGCTCATGCAGTCGGCGACCCACCGGATGATGCACCAGGAGCTCTCCACCGCGCTCGGCGAGCTCGCGCCCGACGCGACACCGGAGGCCCGGCTGGCCCGGGCGATCGACGCGGTGCTCGGCCTCGCCATGGACCACCCGCGGGTGATGCGCTCGCACCTGGCGCTGATCCTCGACCCGGACACCGGCGCCTTCGTCCAGGACCCCGAGCAGCAACGGCTCGGCTCGATCCTCCAGGAACTGCTGCGCGACTGGGGTGCGCCCGACCCCGTCGCGGAGCACGCGGTGCTGCGCAGCGCCCTGATGGGCGGCTGCATAGGCGTCCTGCTCCCGGGCGCGGAGGTGCCGCTGGCGCCGATCCGCGCGGACCTCTTCAGCCGCTACGACCTGCCCTGGCACCTCGGCCGTCCGGTGGAGCGGCGCGCGGCGGACGGGGACGTCCGGCGCTCAGCGCTCCTTCAGGATCGAGGCCAGCAGGTCGATGGTGCGCTCGGGCGTGAGGCTGTCCACGCAGAGCCGCTCCATCACCTGGATGTAGGCGTCGACGTCGTCGCGCTTGTCGAGGTACAGCGCACTGGTCAGCTGCTCCAGGTACACGACGTCCGCCAGGTCCTGCTCGGGGAAGCGCAGGATGGTGAACGCACCGGACTCACCGGCGTGCGCACCGAAGCGGAACGGCATGACCTGGATCACGACGTTGGCCTGCTCGGCCGCGTCGATCAGGTACTGGACCTGGCCGCGCATCACCTTCGGCCCACCGACCGGACGGCGCAGCGCCGCCTCGTCGATGACCGCCCAGAGGCGGGGGCTCTCGCCCTCGGTGAGCAGCTTCTGGCGGCGCATCCGCAGGCTGACCCTGCGCTCGACCTCCTCCTCGCTGATCACCGGCCGACTCTGGCCGAAAACCGCCCGTGCGTACTCCTCGGACTGGAGCAGGCCGGGGACGAACTGGACCTCGTAGGTGCGGATCAGTGCGGCGGCCTCCTCCAGACCGACGTAGGTCTGGAACCAACCCGGCAGGACGTCGTTGAAGCTGTGCCACCAGCCCGACTTGTTGGCCTCGCGGACCAGCCCGAGCAGCGCCTCGCGCTCCAGGCCGTCGTCCACTCCGTAGAGGCTGAGCAGGTCCGCGACATCGCGTTCCTTGAAGCTGACCCGGCCGAGTTCCATGCGGCTGATCTTGGACTCGGACGCACGGATCGCGTAGCCCGCGTCCTCGCGGGTGATGCCGCGCCCCTCCCGGAGGCGGCGCAGCTGGGAGCCGAGGAGGATCCGGCGGACCATCGAGCCGCCGCCCGGCTGAACTGTGGTCATGTGGTCCTAACCTCCACCTAGGGCAAACAGCGCACAGTCTGCCATCAGTTGAGCGCTCACGGTGCCGATACTGACGGATGTTCCTATCAGTTCTGTACTCCGCACACCAGGATGCACGTGCATCCGGCGCTTGCATATGCCATTTGAACGACTGCACGTGAATCGACTCTTGCATCTGCAGTGAGCGCAGAGGACGATGGTGCACGTGCACCTGCACATCCCTGGCAATCCCGCGGGCTCCGCGTCGACCCCACGCGCGACTCCGTGCACAGGCCCGGCAGCGCCCCCGCGCCTCCGGGCCCTTGTGCGCGCGCGCCTGGTCGAGTGGGCGGCCGTGCGGCCGAGCGAGTCGGAGGTGACCGGCATGACCCCGGCGGGTCCAGCCGTGTCCGCCCCCTTATGGGAGGAGCTCTTCATGAGCACCGGAACGGCTTTGGCAGTCGACCCCCATGTGGTCACCTGTACGCTCGCTCCTCGATATGAAGCCGTCAGAACCGCGCGCGACTTCGCCAGAACCGCCCTGCACCGCTGGGGCCTGGGCGAGCTCTTCGACGACGTCGCGCTGGTGGCCTCGGAGCTGGTGACCAACGCCCTGCGGCACGCGATCGGCGCGCGCCCCGGTGCGGCGGACGACTACGACTTTCCCATGCAGTGCGCAGCCGAGGGGAGGCTGCCGATCCGAATAAGCCTGGTGCACCGTTCCCCGCAGGTGGTCTGCGCGGTGAGCGACCCCAGCAACATCGGCCCGGTGGCGCGGGAGGCCGACTTCGTGGCGGAGTCGGGCCGCGGCCTCCACCTGGTCGACTCGTTCAGCCACTCCTGGGGCTGGCACCCGCTCGGCGGCGGCAAGGTCGTCTGGGCGCTGTTCGAGGCGGAACCGGAACAACGGTCGATCCCGGCCCCCGAGATGAGCGGACGGCACCGACGCTCGGCCTAGCACGGCGCACGACCCGTGACAGGACCCCCGGGAGCACCACACCGCCCGGCGGGAGACCACACACCAGCGCGACACACCCCGGCAACGGCGATCGGTGACCCTCGGGCAGCGGGTACCGGCCACCCTTGCGGCGGTGCGCCCCTCCGATCCGCGTGCGGCGGCTCGGCACGGCGGCGACGGCGGGTGACCCTGGCGGGCGGAACGGCGGCCGGCGGGCGAGGGCCCGCGAACGGCGGCCGGGCCGGCGGAACGGCAGCTCGTGGCACGACGGCTCGCAGGGCGGCGGAGCCGGTAAGACAAAGGCCGTCGTGGTGTCAGCACCCACGACGGCCCCCCGATGGTGAAGCCGGCGGCCGGTCAGACCGCCAGGTGGTCGAACTCCCCGTCCTTGGCCCCCAGGAGCAGGGCCTCGATCTCGGCCCGGGTGTAGATGAGCGCCGGACCGTCCGGGAAGCGGGAGTTGCGCATCGCCACATCGCCCCCCGGGAGGGCGGCGAACTCGACGCAGTTGCCCTGAGAGTTGCTGTGCAGGCTCTTCTGCCAGACCACGCCCTTGAGGTCCGCAGCGGCCATCCCGTTGTACGTGTCGAACGTGTCGTGCATAGAAATCTCCCGAAGAGCTCCGGAGTGGGTCGTCCAGCTCGGCGCCCCGGCTCTCAGCCGAACGGCTCGGCCGGCCCCGTACCGGCCCGGCACAACGCCTCACTTGACGTGATGATAGCTCCAGTGCACGTGCATCAGCACGGGACGTTGCAGGTGCACGGGCTTTTCGACACCGAACCGGAACTCTTCACGAGCCGCGCACCTGACGGTACGTAAGTGGACATAGTCGACCGAATCGGCCGGATGTCGATGACGGCCCGTAGGCGACCACCCGCTGAATGTTGATCTTCGGGAGCCCGGAGTCGCACCGCTGTGACCCCACTGTGACCCTCCGTCAGACGATGCCCGCCCTGTGAGACATCTCACGCGCCCCTCCTGCAACGCGGAGCTCCTCCTCTCGCATCTGAGCGGATACCGGGAGAGAAACCGGGTTCGGGCCGGTTATGTCCGGTTTTCGGATGGGCCGCCCCTCCTCGTACGGCAGCCGACTGCGAGCACGGCGGGGGAATGTCCTACGATCTCCGCCATGAGCACCGCAGCCATCCCGGGCGCGCCACTGCCCGTCCGAACCCCAGGCTCCCGTGCGCGGGGGCGCCACCGCCGTCCCGAGCGCCCCGAAATCCCGACCGGTTCGCCGGTCCTGCTGCTCGCCGTGCCCGCGGCCGCCGGACCGGAATCCCGGTCCGTGGTCGAGGAGCTGCTGTCCATCGTCCGCAGCGAGCAGAACGGCGTGCAGACGGCAGCCGGTTACCTTCCGGCCCACGGCGCCGAGGTCGGCGCCGAGCGCACCGTCGCCGAACTGCTGGACGAGGCGGCCGAGGCCGGCCTGCCCACGCCGGTCATCGTGCCCCTCGTGCCCGGCCCGCACGACTTCCTGACCGACCTGTACGCCCTCGCCGCCGAGTACGGCGCCCCCGTCACCGACGTGCTGGGCCCGCATCCGCTGCTGGCCGAGGCCGTGCACGTGCGCCTCTCCGAGGCCGGTCTGGCCCGCGCCGACCGGGCCCGGCTCTTCGCCATCGCGACCGCCGCCGACGGCGTGGTGCTCACCACCGTCGGTGGGCAGGCCGCCGCCGACGCCGCCGGGATCACCGGCATGCTGCTGGCCGCCCGGCTGGCCGTGCCCGTCGTCCCCGCCGCGCTCGACCTGCCCGGCTCGGTGGCCGCGGCCGTCGCCCACCTCCGGGAGATGGGCTCGCAGAACCCGGCGCTGGCCCCCCTGGTGATCGGCCCGGAGGCGGACTCCGAGCTGCTCGCCACGGCAGCCGAGGAGTCCGGCTGCCCGTCGGCCGCCCCGCTGGGCGCGTACCCGACGGTGGGCCAGCTGATCGCCTCCACCTACCTGGCCACGCTGCCGACCGTCGACTTCGAGGCGCAGGCCGCGGAGGCCGGGGACGTCGCCGCGGAGCCCTCCGGCGGACGGCACGCCGCCCAGTAGCGCAAGCCCGTCCGAAGGGGCCCGGAACGCATCCGTTCCGGGCCCCTTCGGCTGCTCGCACCGGCCGGAACGGTCCGGCCCCCCGCCCTCCGGCCGGACCGGGACCCCGCACCGCCGCCGCGGCCCCCGGGGCGGCCTCAGCGGCCGACCCGACTGGTGGGCGAGGCCGCGTCCTTCAGTTTCAGGGCAGGCAGCCGCACCGGCCGGGACTGCGCCGCGAAGGTGGCCACCGGCGCGGCGGCGGCGTTCCACTGCGGCTGCGCGGCGCCCTCCTCGTCCGGCTTGCGGACCTTGAGCACCTCGGTCTGCCCGGCCCGGCGCAGCAGGATGTTCTTCGGCCGCACGGCCTCCGGGTCCAGCCAGAGCTCGTTGCCGCCGAACTCGCAGTCCAGCAGCAGCACGTCGTCCGGCTGCCCGTCCGAGGTGGCCCGGAAGGCCACGCCGGCCCGCCGGTAGCCGGTGAACCGGCTCCGGCTGAAGGTGACGGCCTGTCCGGCGAGTTCGTGCCGGGCGGTGGAGACGGCGAAGTCGCTCTGCCCGGCCGCGTCGACGAGCAGTCCGTCGAACACGGTGCCCTCGTCCCGGCCGAGCGAGTGCAGCGCCACTCCCCCGCCCGCGTTGCCGTACAGCACGCTCGCGGTGTAGTCGAAGTCGTTGAGGTAGGCGCCGTGCTCGATGCCCCAGCCGCCGTTGTGGTAGGCGGCGAACTCGGTGACCACGTGGTGCTGACGGGCATTGAGCCAGACGAAGATGCCGTCCCGCAGGTTGTTGTGGGCCAGGCAGCGCTCGAAGGTCCAGACGCCCTCGCTGTTCTCCGGCCACTCGAAGCCGGAGGCCCCGTCGGCGCCCTGGACGCCGACGGCCACGCAGTCCACCGCCTTGCCGCCGGTGCCCGCGCCGAGGTTGAAGCCGGTCAGCCGGTAGGCGCGGGGGTGGGGTTCGAGCAGGGTGCGGGAGGCGACGCAGGACTCGTAGACGATGTCGTCGGAGGGGCGCTGCGGGGTGCGGGTGTCCAGCGGCCCGTCCCACCAGTACGCGTCCTCCCAGGTCTCGTGGCTGATGCAGCTGCGGAAGGTGATGCCGTGACTGGCGTGCGGCACGTACGCGTGGCTGCCGGCGTCGCGGACGACCACGCCCTCGACGACGGTCCCGCGGGTGGCGTCGCCGAGCTGGTGGAAGTGGAGCCCGTACCGGCCGAGGACGGCCGCGGTGACCGGGGCGGTGCCGTCCTGTCCTCTCCAGGTCTCCTTGGTGTCGGCGCGCGGGCCGACCCAGCGCAGCGCGGCGTGCCGGACGTCGGCGCGCCGGGAGCTGGTGAGGTGGACGTGGGCGCGGCCCTCGGCGGTGCCCTCGACCCGGACGGTGCGGGTCAGGTTGAGCACCTCGGCGCCGACGGTGACGCCCCCTCCGGCGGCGACCAGGGGGTGGGCGTGCTTCAGCGGCGACTCCAGGGTGACGGTGGCTCCGCTGACGGACCGCACGGTGACGAGGTCGTAGTGGGCGGCGAAGCCCTCCTGGTCGGGCGGGCCGGTCGGGGTGACGGCCAGTTCGTCGCCGGGGAGCCAGCCGGCGGGCGGGGCGGACAGGGCCAGCTCGGTGCCGCCGGCCTTCAACTCGCGGTCGGCGCGGACCCACGCGGTCTTGGCGGCGCCGTCGAGCCGCAGGTAGCCGGCGCCGGTGACCCAGAGGCCCACGTCGGTGTCGACGACCTTCATGCCGTCCCCCTGGAAGCGCCTCTCGTCGACGGCGGGGAAGCGCAGGGTGTGGGTGTGGGTGCCGTCGGGGGCGAGGGCGAGGGCGCCGCGGATCTCGACGTTCCCGGTGGCGGCGAGGGTGAGGGTGCGGTCGGCGGCGAAGGTGAGGGCGCCGGTCGGCTCCACCAGCAGCGTGCCGACGGCGGCGTCGGTGTCGAGCAGCACCCGGTCGGTGATCCGCACGGTGCTTCTCGGGCCGGGCACGGCACCGCCCCAGCCGGCCGGGTCGGACCAGCGGCGGCCGCTCTGGTCGACGGTGGGCGCGGGGGCCGGCTGTTCGGGCGCGGCGCCGACCGGAGCGGCCTCGGGGGACGCCCCACCGTGGCCTCCGGCTCCCGTCCGGTCCGCGCCGACGGCCGTGGACGATCCGGCGACGGCGGCGACCGGTTCGGTCGGGCCGCTCAGCGAGCGCCGCAGCACCTCCTCGCCGCTGACCGCCGCGAAGGCGGTGCCGACGGCGAGCCAGCGCAGTAAAGTGCGGCGACTTAAGGGAGTTAGGTGCGGTTCGGGCGGGATGTCCGCTCTGCGATGCTTTGCCCTGCGGTGCGCTCCGCGCGCCCGGCCGGTCGGCCGGGCGGGGTCCGGGTCCTCGTCCATGGCCATCGGTGCGTAGCCCTCCCCACGGGCGGCTGCGGCGGCGCCGGCGTCCTACCGACGCTCTGAAGCATAGGCAGTTGCGTTGACCGCGACGGGCGTTGCATGAAATCGGTCATTTCTGATCATGAAGGACAGCCACCCACCACGGATTTCGCAAACAGTGACGTGCCTCACACATGTTTGCGGTTTGAAGGCGGCTCTGCTTAACGTGCTCCCCGTTCGTGGCCACACGGACCCAGCTCCCCTGCAACGCCGAGTCCTGCCGTCGGGTGCGCTGGAAGTACGAAGCACCACGGCAGGAGCGGGGGAACCACAGGTAGTTCGCCCAGGCCGGTCCCCGGACCGACCAGGGCTAGGGGTGAAGCCGCGTCCACAGCGCGGCCGGGCAACTCCAGCCCGAATCCGACAGCTCACCTCGCAGGCGTGGGAGAGGACCGCGTCTTCATGCTGCCCACCAACGGCACCCGCCTGTCCAGCCGCACCCGTCGCGCCATCGCCACCCTCGGCGTCGCGGGCATCGGCCTCACCATCCCCTGCCTCACCACCGGCACCGCCTCGGCCGCCTCCGTCGCCACCTGGGACAAGGTCGCCCAGTGCGAGAGCACCGGCAACTGGAGCATCAACACCGGCAACGGCTTCTACGGCGGACTCCAGTTCACCAGCTCCACCTGGGCCGAGTTCGGCGGCACCTCGTTCGCCGCGCGCGCCGACCTCGCCACCAAGGACCAGCAGATAGCGATCGCCGAGAAGGTGCTCGCCGTGCAGGGCCCCGGTGCCTGGCCGGTCTGCTCGGTCAAGGCCGGCCTGACCAAGGGCGGCACCCCGGCCGCCGTCGACACCTCCACGGCCGCCGCCAAGCCGGCCGTCCAGACCCCGGCCCCGGCCGCCAAGCCCGCCGCCCAGCCGAAGGCCACGCAGCCCGCCGCGCCCAAGGCCGCCCAGCCGCAGGCGCAGGCTCCCGCCGCCACCGACGCCGCCCGCCAGGGCGACGGCGGCCAGGACGGGCGCCAGTGGCGCCAGCAGACCGGCCAGCAGGGCGACCGGAAGCAGTCCGCCGACTACACCGTGGCCGTCGGCGACTGGCTCTCCTCCATCGCCGACAAGAACGACGTCCAGGGCGGCTGGGAGCGGCTCTACGAGCTCAACCGCGCCACCCTGACCGAGGGCCCGCACAGCATCTACCCGGGCCAGCACCTGACCTTCGGCGACCGGGCCAAGGGCAACCAGGCCTCGGAGGAGTCCGGCAAGGGCTTCGACTGGTTCAACCGGGCCAAGGACACGGGGACCGGCACCGCCACCACCGAGCCGGCCGCCCAGACCCCCGCCCCGGCCACCAAGCCGGCCGCCAAGCCCGCCGCCCAGGCCGAGACCCCGGCCCCGGCCCAGGCCGCCACCGGCAGCATGGCCGCGGCCGTCTCCTTCGCCCAGTCGAAGGTCGGCCAGGCCTACGTCTACGGCGGCACCGGCAACGGCGGCTGGGACTGCTCCGGCCTCACCCAGGCCGCGCTGCGCGCCGCGGGCATCACCGTCCCGCGCGTCGCCGCCGACCAGGCCGCCGCGTCCACGCACGTCTCGCTCGACGCCCTCAAGCCGGGCGACCTGCTGTTCTGGTCCAACAACGGCAAGGACTCCGGCGTCCACCACGTCGCGCTCTACATCGGTGACGGCAAGTACGTCGAGGCCGCCAACCCGAGGTCGGGCGTGCGGACCCAGACCCTGGCCAACTGGGCCCCGGACTTCGCCGGCCGGGTCTGACCCACGGCCGGGTCTGACCCGCGAAAGCCCGGGGCCCCCGGGGAGGAGCCAGGTCGCTCCCTCCCCGGGGGCCCCGGTGCGTCCCGCGCCGGACCGCCCCCGGAACCCCGCACGCCCCGCCCCGGAAGGTCATGGTCAAATCCGGCCGCACCAGGCATGCTGCTGCTCTGTCCCCGAGGAGGAGTCACCATGGCCCAGGTCACCGTCACGCTCGACGCCAACCTCGCGATCGACGCGATGATGCTGTCCGGCACGAAGAGCCCGCAGGACGCCGTCGAACTGATCCTCCGCGACTACCTGGACCGGGGGCGGCGCACCGAGACCCGGACCGGCGACGCCGCCGACGGCCACCGGGTCACCCCGGACCGCCCGGCCGTCCAGGAGGGCTGATCCGCACGACGAACGGCCGGGGTCCGGGAGCGGCCTGCTCCCGGACCCCGGCCGTTCGTCCGATCCGTCAGCGCGCGCCTGCGCCGGTCGAGCCGCGCATCACCAGCTCGGGCTGGAACATGAACTCCCCGCGCTGGGCGGCGTTTCCGCCGACCTCCTCCAGCAGGGCGTCCACCGCGGCGGTGGCCATCGCCTCCACCGGCTGGCGGATGGTGGTCAGCGGCGGCTCGGTGAACGCTATCAGCGGCGAATCGTCGAACCCGACCACCGAGACGTCCTGCGGCACCGTCAGGCCCCGCTGCCGGACGGCCCGTATCGCGCCGAGCGCCATCATGTCGCTGCCGCAGACGATCGCCGTGCAGCCCTTGTCGAGCAGCGCGCCGGCCGCCGCGTGGCCGCCCTCCACGCTGAACAGGGTGTGGTGGACGAGGCCCTCGGCCTCCTCCCGGGTGCGCCCGAGCACCTCGCACAGGGCGGCGGTGAACCCCTCGATCTTCCGCAGCACGGGCACGTACCGGCGCTGCCCGACGGCCAGCCCGATCCGCTCGTGGCCGAGTTCGGCCAGGTGCTGGACGGCCATCCACATCGCGGCCCGGTCGTCCGGCGAGATGAACGGCGCGTCGATCTTCTCGCTGTACCCGTTGATCAGCACGAACGGCACCCCGCGGCCGGCCAGCCGGGCGTACCGGTCGTGGTCGGCGGTGGTGTCCGCGTGCAGGCCGGAGACGAAGACGATGCCCGCCACGCCCCGGTCGACCAGCATCTCCACCAGTTCGTCCTCGGTGGAGCCGCCCGGCGTCTGGGTGCAGAGCACCGGCGTGTAGCCGTGCCGGCTCAGCACCTGCTCGATCACCTGGGCCAGCGCGGGGAAGATCGGGTTGCTCAGCTCCGGGGTGATCAGCCCGATCAGGCCCGCGCTGCGCTGGCGCAGCCGGGTGGGCCGCTCGTACCCGAGCACGTCGAGTGCCGCCAGCACGGTCTGCCTGGTGGCGGCCGAGACGTTCGCCTTGCCGTTGAGCACGCGGGAGACGGTGGCCTCGCTGACCCCCGCCTGCGCCGCGATGTCTGAGAGTCGCGCCGTAGTCACGGTCCCAGAGCCTATTGCAACCACGTCAGACCGCCCACCAGTCGGTGCTGTCCGGTGCGAGCACCGTCCCGCCGCCGTCGATCAGCGGGTCGGCGCCGGCGGAGCTCAGCAGGAGCCGGCCGGGCACCGGTATCCGGACCGGGCCGGCGGTCGTGTTCACCGTGCAGACGAACGCGCCGCGGCGGAACGCCAGGGTGCCCTCCGGGCTCTCCAGCCACTCGACCCCCGTGCCGGCGCCGAGCTCGGCCCGGGCCCGGCGGACGGCCAGTGCGGAGCGGTACAGCTCCAGGGTGGAGGTCGGGTCGCCGGTCTGCGCCTCGACGCTGAGCCCGGCCCACTCGGCGGGCTGCGGCAGCCAGCTGGGGCCGCCGGCGGTCGGGCCGAAGCCGTACGGGGCCTCGGTGCCGGACCACGGGATCGGGACGCGGCAGCCGTCGCGGTAGCCGTCCTGGCCGGCCTTGCGGAAGAACGACGGGTCCTGACGGACCTCGTCGGGCAGGTCGGTGACGTCCGGCAGGCCGAGCTCCTCGCCCTGGTAGACGTAGGCGGAGCCGGGGAGCGCGAGCATCAGCAGGGTGGCGGCGCGGGCCCGGCGCAGGCCGAGCGCGCGGTCGCCGGCGGTGCGGATCTGGGTGCCGAGGCCGGGCGGGTTGGCGAACCGGGTGGCGTGCCGGGTGACGTCGTGGTTGGAGAGCACCCAGGTGGTGGGGGCGTCGACCGGGCGCATCGAGTCGAGCGAGAGGTCGATCACCGCGCGCAGCTCGGCGGCGTCCCAGGAGGTGCCCAGGTACTGGAAGTTGAAGGCCTGGTGCAGTTCGTCGGGGCGGACGTAGTTGGCGGTGCGCTCGACGGTCGGGGTCCACGCCTCGGCGACGCCGATCCGCTGCCCCGGGTACTCGTCGAGGATCTTCCGCCAGCTGCGGTAGATCTCGTGCACGCCGTCCTGGTCGAAGAACGGCATGACGTCGTTGCCGAGCAGCCTGAGCTGGTCGGAGCCGCCGAGGTCGGGCAGGCCGGGGGCCTTCACCAGGCCGTGGGCGACGTCGATGCGGAAGCCGTCGACGCCCATGTCCAGCCAGAACCGGAGGATGGAGCGGAACTCGTCGGCGACGGCCCGGTTCTCCCAGTTGAAGTCGGGCTGCTCCGGGGCGAACAGGTGCAGGTACCAGTCGCCGGGGGTGCCGTCCGGGTTCTCGGTCCGGGTCCAGGCCGGGCCGCCGAAGATGGACTCCCAGTCGTTGGGCGGCAGTTCGCCGTTCGCGCCCTTGCCGGGGCGGAAGTGGTAGCGGTCGCGCAGCGGGGAGGCGGGACCCTCGCGCAGCGCGCGCTTGAACCACTCGTGCTGGTCGGAGGAGTGGTTGGGGACGAGGTCGACGATGATCCGCAGGCCCAGCCGGTGCGCGTCGCGGATCAGCGCGTCGGCGTCCATCAGGGTGCCGAACATCGGGTCCACCGCGCGGTAGTCGGCGACGTCGTAGCCGGCGTCGGCCTGCGGGGAGGCGTAGAACGGCGAGAGCCAGACGGCGTCCACGCCGAGGTCGCGCAGGTAGGGCAGGCGGCTGCGGATTCCGGGCAGGTCGCCCATGCCGTCTCCGTTGGAGTCGGCGAAGCTGCGCGGGTACACCTGGTAGATGACCGCGTCCCGCCACCAGCCTCTGTCCGCGCCGGCACCGGCCTCGTGAGCGGTGGCGTCGGCGGCGGGCCGGGAGGTGTCGGCCAGGTTCTGGGTCATGGACGGTATCCCTCGGGGATCAGAGGAGCGGGGATCGGAGGATCGGTCGGGCGCGGGGAGCGGCGGTCCGGGCGCGCTCAGGACTTGGAGGCGCCGGCGGTCAGACCGGTCACCAGGTGGCGCTGCACCAGGTAGAAGAGGACCGACGACGGGATCGCGATCAGCACCGCGGTGGCGGCCATCAGGTTCCACTGGGCGTCGTGCTCGCTGACGAAGGTCTGCAGGCCGACGGCCAGCGTGTACTTGTCGGAGCTGAGCATGAAGGTGGAGGCGAAGGCGACCTCGGCCCAGGCGGTCAGGAAGGAGTAGAACGCGGCCACCGCCAGGCCCGGGCGGGCGAGCGGCAGCACCAGCCGCCAGAAGGTGCCGAACGGGCTGAGCCCGTCGACGCGGCCGGCCTCGTCGATCTCCACCGGGATCGTGTCGAAGTAGCCCTTCAGCAGCCAGGCGCAGTACGGCACGGTGGTGGTGGAGTAGACCAGGATCAGGCCCAGGTAGCTGTCCAGCAGACCGAGCTGGGAGAGGATCGTGTACATCGGCACGATCAGCACCGCGATCGGGAACATCTGCGTGACCAGCAGCGACCACATCAGCGGCCGGTGGCCGGGGAAGCGCATCCGGGAGACGGCGTAGCCGGTGGAGGCGGCGATCAGCACGCCCACCACGGTGGTGGCGCCGGAGACCAGGAAGGCGTTGCCGAACCAGTGGACGAAGTCGGTGTCGAACAGCACCGTGCGGTAGTTGGACAGCGTCAGCTTGTCCATGATCTCGCCGGGGTGGAGGTAGTCGGTCTTGTCCGGGCCGAGCGAGACGTAGAGGATCCACGCCACCGGGAACAGTGCGACCAGGCTGGCCAGGATCAGCGTGCCGTGCGCGAGGGCCTTGCCGAGCGGGGAGGGTTCGCCGCGCCGGCGGACCCTGGCCGGCCGGGCGGCCGGGGCCGCGGGGCGCGCGGCGAGGGGGGTGGGGCGGTCGGTGGTGGTGCTGCTCATCGGGATGCCTGCCTTCGTGGTCGCTGGGTGGGCCGGGTCAGCCGTTCGCCTGCTCGTTGCGGGCGAGCCAGCGGCGGTAGAAGGCGGTGAAGACGATCAGGATCGAGAGCAGGATGACGCCGTAGGCGGCGGACTGCGCGTAGTCCCGGGGCTGCTGGCCGAAGCCGAGCCGGTACGCCCAGGTGACCAGCAGCTGGGCGTCGGGCGCGCCGTTGCCGAACAGCAGGAAGATGACGGCGAACTGGTTGAACGTCCAGATCACGCCGAGCAGCACCACGGTGGAGGAGACGGTGCGCAGTCCCGGCAGGGTGACGTGCCGGAACCGCTGCCAGGCGGTGGCGCCGTCCATCTCGGCCGCCTCGTACAGCTCGGCCGGGATCGACTGGAGGCCGCCGAGCAGCGAGATCATCATGAACGGCACGCCGACCCAGGTGTTGACCAGGACGGCCGCGGCCTTCTGGGCGGTCGGGTCGTCCAGCCAGCCGGGTTCGGGCAGGTGCAGGGCGGACAGCACGCCGTTGACGGCTCCGCCGTCGGCGAGCATCAGGCGCCAGGAGAACACGGTGACGAAGGTCGGCACGGCCCAGGGAAGGATGAGCAGCATCCGGTAGACGGCCCGGCCGCGCAGCTTCTGGTTGAGCAGCAGGGCGAGGCCGAGGCCGATGGTGTAGTGGAGGCCGACGCAGAGCGCCGTCCAGGCGATGGTCCAGACGAAGTGCGACCAGAAGCGGTCGTACGAGCCGGGGCCCCAGAGGATGTCGGCGTAGTTGTCGAGGCCGACGAACGTGTAGGAGGCCGGGATCTCGTTGGCACCGATCTTGCGGGCGACGTTGAGACTGTTGGCGTCGGTGAGGGTGAGCCAGAGTCCCTCGGCGAGCGGGTAGAGCACCAGCACGCCGAGCACCAGCACGACCGGCGCGATCATCGCGTAGGCGTACCAGTGCTTGGCGTACGAGCGCTTCAGGCGCTCCATCAGGCCCGGTCGCGGATCGCGCTCCCGGCTGCCCTTGCCGGTGGCGCCCTGCACGGCGACTGACATTGTTCGACACCTTCTCGGGGAGGTCCGCCGCCTCGCTTCGGCGACTGCTGCTACGGGTCCGGCCGTCCGGCCCGCGCGGGAGGGGTGGCGGCGGGCCGGACGGCTACGGGGAGGACTACTTGGCGAAGCCCGGGAGGAGCTTGGCGTAGTCGGTGGCGACGGTGTTCAGGCCGTCCTGGGTCGAGGTGCCCTGGACGATCTTGCCGAGGTTGGTGCCCAGCGAGGCGAACAGCGAGCTGTACTCGGGCAGTTCGGGACGCGGCTTGGCGCTGGAGAGGACCGCCTGGAAGCCGGCGATGCCGGGGTCGGCCTTGACCTCGGGGGTGAAGGCGTCGGTGCGGGTCGGCAGGGTGGAGTTCTTCTGCGCGACGAACGCCTGGCTCTCGGCCGAGGTCATGAAGGCCGCGAACTTCTCGGCGGCGTCCTTGTGGGCCTTGTCGGCGCCGGCGTAGACGGAGATGTTGTGGCCGCCGGTGGGGGCGCCGGCCTTGCCCGCGGAGCCGCCGGGGACGGGGGCGATGCCGAGGTTGGTCCTGTCGGCGAAGGCGGTGCCCTTGTAGATGTTGGTGATCTCCCACGGGCCCTGGATGATCGCCGCGACCTTGCCGCTGTTGAAGGCGTCCATCATGTGCGCGTAGGCGTCGGTGGTGACGTCGGCCTTGGCGGTGCCGGGCGAGGTGAACAGCGTCTTGTAGGTCTCGATGCCCTTGGCCGCCTCGGGCGAGGTGACGGTGATCTTCTTGCCCTTGGCGTCGACGGTGTCGGTGCCCTCGCCGAACAGGAACGGCATCGCGTAGTAGCCGTCGGCGGCCTTCAGCCAGAAGCCGTCGACGCCGGCCTTCTCCTTGACCGCGGCGGCGGCGGTCTTCAGCTCGTCCCAGGTGGCGGGGGCGGCGGTGATGCCGGCCTTGGCGAAGAGCTCCTTGTTGTACAGCAGGCCGAGGGTGTCGGTGACCAGCGGGACACCGTAGAGCTTGCCCTCGTACTTGGCCTGCTGGATCAGGCTGGGCTGGAAGCCGGCGACGTCCGCGGCGGCCGGGGTGCCGTCCAGCGGCTCCAGGAAGCCGGCCTTGGCGAAGGCGGCGGTCCAGCCGACCTCGGAGCGGAAGACGTCCGGAGCGCCCTTGGCCCCCATCGCGGTCTGGAGCTTGTTCTGCGCCTGGTCGAAGGGCACGTTGACGAAGTCGACCTTGACGCCCGGGTTGGCGGCCTCGAACTTCTTGACGAGCGCCTGGTAGTTCGGCGCCTCGTTGGTGGCGTTCGACGTGTCCCAGTAGGTGAGGGTGACCGGCCCGTCGGCCTTGCCGTCCGAGCTGGAGCCGCTGCTGCCACAGGCAGCCATCGAGACCGCGAGGGCCACAACGAGGGCAGAGGCCGCGATGCCACGCCGCATGAGAACTCCTTGGAGGGTGGGGGTGCCCGAGATGTAGGGAGGCAGGCGCATAATGGCTGCCTCGCGCCGACCGCACCGTTGCTGCCGTCGGGCTCGGAAGGAAGTTAACAGCGGGGCAATCACCGCGGAAAGCCCTTGCAGCAAGTTTCTGCAAGAAACGGCGATCGTTACGCCCACGTGTCCTTCACGTTGCCGCACGGTAGTTGACAGGTGTGGAAGTTATGGCGCTATGTCCGGTTCGCCCCGGCCGACCGAAGCCGCCGGGGCCACCCTCCGTACTGAAAACCGGTGAAATCTGCTTGCAGCGGCGGGGTCAGGAGACGCCCAGTCGCAGCACCGTGACCGAGCGGAACTCCTCCCCCGGGCGGAGCACGGTGCTCGGGAACTCCGGGTGGTGCGGGGAGTCCGGGAAGTGCTGGGTCTCCAGCGCGACCCCGGCGAACGGCCCGTACGGCACCCCGCTCGCGCCGGTCACCGCCCCCTGGAACGCGTTGGCCGTGTAGACCTGGAGACCCGGCTCGGTGGTCAGCACCTCCAGGGTGCGGCCGCTGACCGGGTCCTCCAGCAGGGCGGCCCGGACCGGGGCGCCGTCGGCCGGACGCGGGCGGAGCACCCAGTTGTGGTCGTACCCGCCGGGACCGGTCAGCTGCGGGTGCTCGTCATGCACGGACTTGCCGATCGGCCGGGCGGTGGTGAAGTCGAACGGCGTACCGGCCACCGGCTCGACCCTGCCGTACGGGATCTGCCGCTCGTCGGCGGGCGTGTAGCCGTCCGCGTCCAGGGTGAGCAGATGGCCGAGGACGTCCCCGGTGCCCTCCCCCGCCAGGTTGAAGTAGGCGTGGTTGGTGAGGTTGAGCACGGTCGGCGCGGTCGTGACGGCGCGGTACTCGACGGTCAGCTCCCCGGACGGGGCGAGCGTGTAGTCGACGGTGACGTCGAGCGCGCCCGGGAAGCCCTGGTCGCCGTCCGGGCTGTGCAGCCGCAGCCGCACGCCGGCGGGCAGCTCCTCGGCCGCCCACATCCGGTGCGCGAACCCGTCCGGGCCGCCGTGCAGGGTCACTCCGTTGCCGGTCGGGGCCAGCGGGAACTCCTCGCCCCCGACGGTGACCGCGCTGCGGTCGATCCGGTTGGCGTACCGGCCGACCACGGTGCCGTAGTGCCGGGCCGGGCCGAGGATCTCGGTGAGCCGGTCCGTGGAGAGCAGCAGCTGCGCCGGACGGCCCTGCCGGTCGGGCGCGACCAGGGTGTGCAGGGTGGCACCGAGGGAGAGCACGCTCGCCTCGTACGGGCCGGCCTGCAGGGTCCAGCGCTCGATGGCGGCGCCCGCACCCGCGGGCTCGAAAGGCTCGTGCCGCACAGTGGTCGCCTGCGGCCCGTTCGCCGGGGGCGTCGCCATGGCCTGCTCCTCACTTGCGGGGGCGGTGCACCGCCCCCGCGCTGGTTCCGGGTCCCGTCCGGGGGACTGCGCCTCGGCGGGCCCCCGTGGGCGAAAGCCTAACGAGGAGCACCATGGCGGGGGCGCTCATGAAGTCTCCGCGCGCCGCCCGGCACCTCACCCGCCGACGGACGCGCCGACGCCGCGCGCCCGCCGTCCGCCACGCGCTCTCCCCGCCGCACCGCCGCACCGCCGATGCCCGTGCCGGCGATGCCCGTGCCACCGGTGCCCGGTCCGGTCCGGTCACGTCCCGCCGGGGAGGTCGCCGTCGAGCCGGAGTCCGTCCGGCCCGAGACCGTCCGCC
Source organism: Kitasatospora sp. NPDC127035 (assembly GCF_042726075.1). Classification (NCBI taxonomy): domain Bacteria; kingdom Bacillati; phylum Actinomycetota; class Actinomycetes; order Kitasatosporales; family Streptomycetaceae; genus Kitasatospora; species Kitasatospora sp. NPDC127035. The sequence goes on from NZ_JBHXDN010000002.1 coordinate 27,623, forward strand.
CCGGCGGCGTCCCGCTGACCGGGCGGCAGGCCGAGCGCGGCGGCCAGGCCGTCCGGGCCGCTGCCGGCCTTCCGGTAGACCGCGGCCAGCCGGCGGTTGACCAGGCTGAGCGGGAGGTCCAGCGTCTCCGCGATCCGCTGCGGCGGCACGCCGCGGACGGCCTGCCGGGCGACGTCCCACTCGGGCTGGCTGAGCATCTCCCGGACGTCGCCCAGGCGGTTGGGCCGCAGCCCGTAGTTGGCCAGCTCGCGCCGGGCCCGGTCGACCAGCCCGTCGGCGGCGCAGTGCTGTGCCAGCTCGATCCCCTGGTACAGGTACTCCTGGGCGTCCTCCAGCCGTCCGACCCGGCGCAGCGCGGCCCCGAGGTCGACCAGCGCCACCGCGTGCTCGTAACCGGCCGGCGACTGCCCGAGGTGCGCCACGGCCCGTTCCAGCAGCTCGACCGCCTGCTGGCCGTCCTCGATCTGGGCGTACAGCCGCAGCGCGGTGCCGATCGCCGAGGCGGTGCCGAACCGCTCGGCGTCCGCGACGGACCTCCGGGCGTACGCACGGGCGCGCTCCGGCTCGTCCCCGGCCAGGGCGATCGCCAGGTGCCCGGCCCACGGCGCCCAGACCGTGTTGTGCCAGCCCCGCAGGTCCAGCTGGGCACCGGCCTCGGTGAGCGCGGCGGCCGCACCGGCGGGCCGGTCCACGGCGAGCAGCAGCTTGCCGTACAGCGAGGCCGCGTCCGGCAGCACCATCGCGGTGGCGTGGTACGGCGGGTGGAAACCGAAGCCGATGGCGAGGTCCCAGGCCTCCCGGGGCCGGCCGCGGGCGATCAGGGTGTCGACCAGTACACCCACCGCGTCCCAGGCCAGCGGCAGCTTGGGACCGATCCGCTCGGAGAGCCGCAGCGCCCGGCGCAGGAAGTCCTCGGCCTCGGCGAGCAGGCCGCGCCGGAACCGGGCCAGGCCCATCAGGAAGTAGGCGAAGCCCCGGTGGGCACCGCTCCAGCCGGCCACCTCGAACTGGATGATGGCGTCCGAGAAGAGCCGCTCGGCCTGCGCGATCCGGTCGTTGTAGGTGTAGGAGAGGCCGAGGGTGGCGGGCAGCTCGAAGCCCCAGGTGTTGTCGGTCCAGCCCAGGCCCTTGGGCAGCCGGCCGTTGTCGAGGACGTCGTCGGCGTACCGGAGCGCCTCGGCGGACGGCTCGCCGCGCAGGGTGAGGTCCCAGGCGCGCATCGCGAGGACGGCCCGGTCGGCCGCGTCCCGCCCGGAGAGGCTGTCGCAGAGCGCACCCAGCCGGGCGGAGCGGGCCGGGCCGTCCTCCTCGGACTTGCGGTAGGCGTGCCACATGAACGAGGCGGCCTCCAGCCTGAGCCGTCCCGCCGGATCGGAGACGGTGCGCTCGGCCTCCTCCTGGCAGACCACGGCGGCCTGGCGCAGTTCGCCGCTGTGGGCGAGCACCTCCGAGAGCCGGAAGGTGGCGTCCACCCGCAGCGAGGCGCGCAGCGGACCCTCCTCCGGGTCGAGGGCGAGCTTCAGCTGGTTGACGGTGGCGATCGGGTCGGTGAGCAGCGCGGAGCAACCGAGCTCGTACAGCACCTCGGCGCGGTCCAGGTCGTCCGGCGGCTCGGCCAGTGCGCGGTGGAGGCAGCGCTGGGCGGCCTCGGGTGCGCCGATCAGCAGGTGTTCGGCGGCGGCCCGGCGGAGCTTGCGGACGGTGCGGTCGTCGCCCTCGCCCGCGAAGGTCTCCACCAGGTGGCGGGAGGCGGCGAGCAGACCGAGCCCGGCGTTCTCGATCTCGGCGGCGGCCACGCCGTGCATGCCGGTCCGGGTGGCCTCCGGCATGGTGTTGTAGATCGAGCTGGCGATCAGCGGGTGGACGAACTCGAGGTTGCCGTTCGGGGTCTGGGTGAGCACCCGTTGCTTGCGCAGCGCCTTGATGGACTCGCGGGCGCCCTCGCCGCTCTGGGTGGAGATCCGGGCGGCGAGGTCCTGCCGGATGTCGGTGCCGAGCATGGCGGCGGCCCAGGCGAACCGCAGGGTGGTGGCGCCGAGCCGGTCCAGCCAGCTCTTGAGGGTCATCCCGGTTGCGTCGACGGCGAGTTCGCGCAGCTGGTGGGAGTTCTCCTCGACCGGATCCAGCTCCTGGTCGCGGACCTGGTCGAGCAGGGCGACGACCTCGAACGGGTTGCCGTTGACGACGTTCCAGAACTCGTAGCAGAAGGCGTCCTCGGCCCGGTCGCCGAGTTCGGCACGGATCATGTCGGTCACGGCGACGAGCGAGAGACGGCTCAACTCGTGCTTGCGGGTCGCGAGTCCGGTGACGGCGCTGTGGTGGTCCTGGGACTCCGTCGGCCAGTCGGCGATGTCGTCCCGGTAGGCGAAGACGAGCAGGACCGGGAGCTCGCGGGCCCGGACGGCGAACTGGGAGAGCCAGGCGAGCGATTCGAGGTCGGCCCAGTGCAGGTCGTCGACGATCATCACGAGCGGGGCGCGGCGCGGGGCGAGCTGGGTGAGGACGTAGTCGAGGCCGTCACGGACGCCCTGCGGGTCGAGGCGGCGGGCGCCCTGCTTGGGCTGCTTGAGGCCCATCGCCGGGCCGACGACCTCCTCCCAGGTGCCCATCACCTGGCGGAACTCTCCGGGTTTCAGACTGCCGAGCACGGGCTGGAGCAGCTGCCGCAGGACGTGGTAGGGCTCGTTGAACTGGCGCTCGCCGCCGCGGGCGAAGAGCACGGTGGCGCCCGGGCGCAGCTTGGCGAGGCGTCGGACCTCGTGCAGCAGAGTGGTCTTGCCGATGCCGGGCCGGCCGGAGAAGGTGAGCAGTTCGCCGATCTCGGTGCCGCCGGCGGCGAACTCGCGGCAGAGCTTGTCCACGGCGGCCTCGGCCGAGCGGAGTTCGGCGTCGCGGTCACGCAACCTGACCCGGTTCGGGGCAGCCGCCGCCTCCGGTCCGCCGGGCACCGCCTCCGCCCGGAATTCGTTGTCCCGCTCGGTCACCGTCGCGCCCTCCGCCTCGCCGATCCCTGCCCGTGGAGCCGAGGTTAGCGCCGCCGGAGGCGGGGTGGAATCCATTCACGCAGGCCGGGGCCGAGATCGAGGGTTCGAAGGCCTTGCCAAGGGCAATTGCCCTATATCCCTAACGTCCGATCATTGCATCAGATACTCTACGCCCCGCGTAGTGGGTTGATCATGGCACAGCCGCATTTCCCGCACGGCCGAAATTCCTCAACTCCCCCACCGTCACGCCCAGTACCGCCAGCACCCCCACCCCTCGCCGCCCCGGGAGTCCGATGTCTGACGACACCTCACTTCAGATTCCGTTCCCGCACCGTCGCAGCCCCCACGGGCCGTACGCCACCGAACTGCACCGCGCCTGGCTGACCCGTCACCCGCTGCTGCCGGACCCGACCCACCCGTCGTACGCGCACTGGGAGGTGGTCGACCTCGCCGCCCTCGGCTACCCCGACGCCGGTCCCGACGAACTCGCCCTGGCCGCAGACCTGATGGGCTTCTACTTCCTGTTCGACGATCAGTTCGACGGACCGCTCGGCCGCCGCCCCACCGAGGTCGCGCCGATCTGTGACCGGCTGATCTCCGTCCTGCACGGCGCCCGCCCCCACCCGGACTCCGCCGTCGAGACCGCCTTCGCCGACCTCTGGGAGCGCAGCGCCCAGGGCATGCCCGCGCGCTGGCAGGCGCGCGCCGCGTACAACTGGGAGTGGTACCTCGCCAGTCACCCCGCCGAGGCGGCCGGCCGGATCTCCCCACGACCACCGGACCGCGACGGGTACCTGGTCCTGCGGCGCGGGACCGCCGCCATGGAGACCATCTTCGACATGGTCGAACGGCTCGGCCACTTCGAGGTCCCCCCGGCCGTCCTGCACCACCCGGTGCTGCGCCAGCTCCGCCAGCTCGCCGCCGACATCCCGTCGCTCACCAACGACGTGCGGTCGTACCCGCTGGAGGCCCCGCGCGGCGACGTCAACAACCTGGTGATGATCGTGCAGCGGGAACGGAACTGCTCGGCCGAGGAGGCCTGCTCCGTGGTGATGGGGGAGGCGCAGCTGATGGTGGAACGCTGCCGGGGACTCCACGACCGGCTGCCCGACGTGCACCGGGAACTCGGCCTCGCCCGGGTCGAACGGAGCCTCGCCCAGCGGTACGCCGACGGCCTCCTCACCTGGCTGGCCGGATACCTGAGCTGGGAGCGCCGCACGGGGCGCTACCAGGCCGCCTAGCCGCCCCTGGCGGCCCCTCGCCGCCCGCCACCGGGCCGTCCCGATCCGGTGTCGACGGTCGGCGCCCCACGGTGCGCGCCCCCGGCGCCCGACGGCGCCCGCTCTCCGCAGCCCCCTCGCTCCCCCTCCTCTCGCTACCGGCGCAGTCCTCGCGCCCGGCGCGCGGTGGCTGCGCCGGGCGCGAGGCGGGCTCCGGGGGCGCGTGCCGTTCGACCGGACGCGGGCGCACGGGGGCCGCAGGGGGGCGGGGGCACGCCCCAGTACCCGTCAGCCCGGCGCGCGGGCACCCGGTTCCGGGGGCGACCGGAAACCGCCACCCTCCGTCGACCCAGGCCGTACGGACCGTAGCCGAACCGGCCGTCCCCGGCTAGGGTGCTGCCCGGCGGGTGTCCCGGTAAGGGGCGCCCGACCCGCGTGTGTGTCCGTACCCTCCGCCGGGCCGCCCCCTGCCGCGGCCCGGCGCGCCGCCCGGCCCGCGTGCCGTGACGGCGCCTGACAGCGCGAGGAGGCACCCAGAACATGCCGGTCTACCTGCCCCCGGGCCAGCCCGGATCCGTCGTCGGCTACCGCCCCCGCTACGAGCACTGGATCGGCGGCCGGTGGGCACCGCCCGTCCTGGGCCAGTACTTCGAGAACCCGAGTCCGGTCACCGGCGAGGTCTTCACCGAAGTGGCCCGCGGCACCGCCGAGGACATCGAGGCCGCGCTCGACGCCGCCCACGCCGCCGCCCCGGCCTGGGGCCGCACCCCGCCCGCCGAACGGGCCCAGGTCCTGCTCCGGGTCGCCGACCGCATCGAGCAGAACCTGGAGCGGCTCGCCGTCGCGGAGAGCTGGGAGAACGGCAAACCGGTCCGCGAGACCCTGGCCGCCGACCTGCCGCTCGCCGTCGACCACCTGCGCTACTTCGCCGGCGCACTGCGCGCCCAGGAGGGCGGCCTCTCCCAGCTGGACGAGGACACCGTGGCGTACCACTTCCACGAACCGCTGGGCGTGGTGGGCCAGATCATCCCGTGGAACTTCCCGATCCTGATGGCGGTGTGGAAGCTCGCCCCGGCCCTGGCCGCGGGCAACGCGGTGGTGCTCAAGCCCGCCGAGCAGACCCCCGCGTCCGTCCTGCTGCTGGCCGAGCTGACCGCCGACCTGCTGCCGCCCGGCGTACTCAACGTGGTCAACGGCTACGGCCTGGAGGCCGGCCGGCCCCTGGCCTCCAGCGACCGGATCCGCAAGATCGCCTTCACCGGCGAGACCACGACCGGCCGGCTGATCTCCCAGTACGCCAGCGGCAACCTGATCCCGGTGTCGCTGGAACTCGGCGGCAAGAGCCCGAACCTGTTCTTCGCCGACGTCGCCGCCGAGCAGGACGCCTTCTACGACAAGACCGTCGAGGGCTTCGCGATGTTCGCCCTCAACCAGGGCGAGGTCTGCACCTGCCCGAGCCGGGCGCTGATCGAGTCCGCGGTGTACGACCGGCTGCTCGCCGACGGCCTGGAGCGGGTGCGCGCGCTGCGTCAGGGCAACCCGCTGGACACGGAGACGCAGGTCGGCGCCCAGGCGAGCGACGAGCAGCTCCGCAAGATCCTCTCCTACATCGAGATCGGCCAGGCCGAGGGGGCCAAGGTCCTGGCGGGCGGGGAGCCGGCCGACCTCGGCGGCTCCCTCGCCGGCGGCTACTACGTGACGCCCACGGTCTTCGAGGGCGTCAACGGGATGCGGATCTTCCAGGAGGAGATCTTCGGACCGGTGCTCGCCGTCACCCGGTTCGAGGACTTCGACGACGCGATCTCGCTCGCCAACGACACGCCGTACGGGCTCGGCGCCGGCGTCTGGACCCGCGACGGCGCGACCGCCTACCGGGCCGGACGCGCCATCCAGGCCGGCCGGGTGTGGACGAACTGCTATCACGCGTACCCCGCGCACGCGGCTTTCGGCGGGTACAAGAACTCGGGCATCGGCCGGGAGAACCACAAGGCCGTCCTGGAGCACTACCAGCAGACCAAGAACCTGCTGGTCAGCTACGCACCGGACGCCCAGGGCCTCTTCTAGGGCGCCGGGCCCGGCAGATACGCGGAGTGGGAAGTCGGGCCGGCCGACTTCCCACTCCGTACGCCACTCCCCGTGGCTCAGCCGGGGACCCGAGGGCAAATCACCCGTATCGGGATCTAAGCACATGAATCCCTCCATATCCTCGACGCGCCGCCGACATGCCCGGCGAGTCCCGGCCGACGCCCTAAACAGGAGGTACCCGACCCTTCACCCCTGGGAGACCGGATGACCATCGCCACCGCCAAACTGTCCGACCCGACCGTGCGCGCCGCCGTCACCGCGATCAACGCCGGCGACCGCGCGGCCTTCGTCGCGCTGCTCGCCCCCGACGCGACCATGGCCGACGACGGCTCCGACCGCGACCTGCAGGACTGGATCGACCGCGAGATCTTCACCAGCCGCGGCCACATCGACGTCCAGTCCGAGTCCGACGGCGGCCGCGCGCTGGTCGCCAACTACAGCAACGAGACCTGGGGCGAGATGCGCACCGCCTGGCGGTTCACCGTCGACGGCGGCCGGATCAGCCGCTTCGAGACCGGTCAGGCCTGATGCCCGCTCAGGACAGGCCGAGACAGCCCCGCACCGCCCGGATCAGCGTGCGGGAGCGGATGTCCCCCGTGACGCCGGGCTGCATCCCGTTGGTCACGTAGCCGAACCCGATCCCGAGGTCCGGGTCGGCGAAGCCCAGCGAGCCGCCCCGGCCCGGGTGGCCGAACGCCGCCGGCGAGGACATCAGCGCGGTCGGGCCGTGGCGGAAGAAGCCGAGCCCGAAGGTGGAGTTGACGATCAGCACCCGGTCCGGTCCGCTGACCACCGGCCCGACCGCGCGGGCCAGCACCTCCGGGCCGAGCAGCGGCGGCAGCGTCCCGCCGCTGCCGCCGTGCCGGTCGGCCACGCCGGCCAGCGCCGCGTAGAACCGGGCCAGCGACCGGGCCGTGCCGATCCCGCCCGCGCCGGGGATCTCGGCGGCCTGCACCGCCGGATCGTTGAGGTCCACCCCGGGCCGGACCGAGGCGAACGCGCGGGCGGTCAGCGACGTCGGGTCCTGGTACGCGTCCCGGACCGCCTGCTTGGGGCGCAGCCGCAGCCCGCTCGGCCCCGTCCGGGCGGCCGCCGGCGCCGGCAGGTCGACCAGCCGGCCGACCCGCGGCGCGGCGCCGGACGGCAACCCGATCCACAGGTCGAGGCCGAGCGGCCGGGCGATCTCCTCGGCGAAGTACTGGCCGACCGTCCGCCCGCTCACCCGCCGCACCACCTCGCCGACCAGCCAGCCGAAGGTGTACGGGTGGTAGCCGTGCGCGGTGCCGGGTTCCCAGGCGGGGGCCTGGGCGGCCACCGCGGCCACCGCCCGCTCCCAGGTGAGCACGTCCTCCAGGCGCAGCGGCACGTCCAGCGCCGGCACGCCCGCCTGGTGCGAGAGCAGCCAGCGCACCGGCACCCGCTCCTTGCCGGCCGCCGCGAACTCCGGCCAGTACGCGGCCACCGGCGCGTCCAGGTCGAGCTGCCCGCGCTCGGCCAGCAGCAGCGCGGTGGTGGCGGTGAGGCCCTTGGTCACCGAGCGCAGCACCTGCGCGGTGTCGGCGGTCCACGGCACGGCCGGCGCGGGCCGCCCGCCGACCTCGGGCCGGGCGTCGCCGCCCCACAGGTCGACCACCTTGCGACCGCGCACGTAGAGTGCGAAGGCCGCGCCGAGTTCGCCGTACTCGCGGAAGTTGCGCGCGAAGGCCTCCCGTACGGGCTCGAAGCCCTCGGCCGTCTCGCCCCAGATCTCCACCACCGCGTGTCGCCCTCTTCCGCACATGTGTCCGTCGATCGCCCGGAAACCCTAACCTGTCGGTCATGACCAACCCTGCCGAAGAGCTGCTGGACGTCGTCGACGAGCACGACCGGGTGATCGGGATCGCCCCGCGCGGGGAGGTGTACCGGCGGGGACTGCTCCACCGGTGCGTCTTCGTCCTGGTCCGGGACCCCGCCGGGCGGATCTTCGTCCACCGGCGCACGGCCACCAAGCTGTTCGCCCCCGGCGCGCACGACATGTTCGTCGGCGGGGTGGTGGGCTCCGGCGAGACGTACGAGGACGCAGCCGTCCGGGAGGCCGAGGAGGAACTGGGCGTCGAGGGGATCGTCCCGCGCCCGCTGTTCCGGTTCCTGTTCCGGGGTGACGGGCTGGGCTGGTGGTCCGACGTGTACGAGGCCGAGTGGGACGGCCCGGTGGCGCCGCAGGAGTCGGAGGTCGCCTGGCACACGTGGCTGACCCCCGCCGAGCTGACGGAGCGGCTGGCCCGGGACGAGTTCGTGCCGGACGGCCGGGAGGCGTACCGGCGCTACCTGGAGCGGTACGCGGGGTAGCGCCGGATAAGGTGGCGCGCATGGCATCCCGCACGCCGTCGGCCCCCTCCCCCGCGCCCGCGCGCTCGGAACGACCGGACGGCCCGGCGCGGCCCGAGGGCCCGGCGGCGCCGGAAGGAACGGCCCGGCCCGCGGGCGGCCCGCGCCCGGAACCCGCAGCGCACCCGTCGCCCGCCGAGCGCCCCGGGAGCGGCGAGCGCCCTGAGCGCCCCGGGCGCGGGAGCGGCGAGCGCACGCGCCGGCGCCTCAGCGTGGACGAGCGGCGCGAGCAGCTGATCTCCGTCGCTCTGGAGCTGTTCAGCCTCCGCCCGCCGGAGGAGGTGTCGATCGACGACATCGCGGCCGCCGCCGGCGCCTCCCGGCCGCTGGTCTACCACTACTTCCCGGGCAAGCAGGCCCTGTACGAGGAGTCGCTGCGGCGGGCGGGCCGCGAGCTGGCGGCCCGGTTCGAGGAACCCGCCGAGGGCCCGCTCTCGGAGCGCCTCCACCGCGTCATGGGCCGCTACCTGGACTTCGTGCAGAGCCACGGCCCCGGCTTCGCGGCGCTGCTGCGCGGCGGCTCGGTGGCGGCCAGCACCAACACCTCGGCGGTGATCGACGAGGTCCGACGGGCCGCGCACGACCAGATCCTGGGCCACCTGGCACTGCCCGAGCCCGGTCCGGGCCTGCGGCTCACCGTCCGCGCGTGGATCGCCAACGCGGAGATCACCTCGCTGGAGTGGCTGGCCGACCGCTCGGTGCCGCTGGAGGAGCTGCAGCTGCACCTGGTGCAGGAGTTCGTCGCCGCGCTCACGCTGACCGCCGCCCGGGAGCCCGCGCTCGCCGCCGAGCTGACCGGCTTCTTCGCCGACGAGCGGCCGGACGGCCCGACCGGGCGGCTGGTCCGCGACCTGGCAGGGCTGTTCGCCGTCCCGGGCCTCGCCGAGGCGGTCACCGCCCTGGCCGTCGAGCCGCCCCCCGGGCCGGTGGCCGAGCCGGCCGCCGGGCAGGCCGCCGGGCAGGCCGCCGACGTGGCACCACCCGCACGCCCCGCGCCCGCCGACGCCTGACGGGCCGGGCCGGGCCGCCGACGGCAGGTTCTGCCACGTCGGCGGCCTCTGATAGGAATGGGCACGGATCTGACGGCCCGCCGGTCACCCCGGGCCCGGGTCCCCGGACCACCGAACGCACACCGAGCAGAGCGGGGGGCTCAACAGTTGACCCAGGACGGCCAGTTCAGCGCGGAGGCCAACCCCTTCGCGGCGGCGGAGCGGATCTCCGCGACGCTCGGAACGCTCACCGACGCCCTCTTCGACGCCCGGACCTCACGCCACCCGGCGTCCTCGCTGACCGCCCTACGGGTGAGCGGCCCGGCCGCCGAGGCCCTGTTCGACCTGCCCCTCGCGCCCAACGGACCGGTGCACACCGCCGTCGACCGGCTCGGCACCGTGATCACCGCCGGAACGGCCCGCCCGGGCACCGGAGCCGAGGTCTCCGCGCTGGCGACCGGCGCGCTGCTGAGCCGGTACGGCACCGCCGGCCCGGTCCGCGGCGCCTCGCCCGACGCTCCTGGTGTCCTGACCGCCGCCCGGTTCGAGCTCCCCGTGACCGGCGAGCCCGCCGACCCGAAGCTCCGCCCGCCGTTCACCGCCCCCCTGGCGGCACTCGCTGCCGGGCAGCAGACCCGGCAGCCGGTCGAACTCGCCACCGGCGCCGGCTCGGAGGTCCGCCTGGTCGCCCCGCCGGGCTTCCACGCGCTGACCTCCCCGGGCGGGCCTCCCGGGGTCTCCGCCCGTACGGTGCCCCTCGGCCCGGCCGGCGGCTCCCCGTCCGTCCGGGGCGTCGACCCGGCCGCCGGCGCCGCCGCCGCCGAGTTGGCCACGCACCTGGCGGAGACCGCCGAGGAGCTGTTCAGCGGCGCCGAGCCGGCCGGCCGCCGCGACTTCGCGGTGATCGCCGCCACGCTGGCCGACGCGGTCTGCGCCTCGGGCGCCGTCTACGCGGGCGTCGCCGCGCTCCGGGCGGACGGCCGGCCCGCCGACGCCACCCTGGTGGTCTCGCTCGCCCGGCACCCGCTGCCGATCACCGGGCTGGCCACCGAGCTGGCCACCGTCCGCCGGCACGCCGAGGTGTGGACGGTGCTGCTGCCGGCCGGACCGGCCGCCGTGCTGGTGGAGGGCCGCAGCGTCCCGGTGCCGGGCCCGCTGGCCGCGGACGGCGTGCGCCGCTGGGCGGTCACGTCGGTGGTGGAGGCGTTCGTCCCGCTGCCGGACGGCGTCTCGGTGCTCTGCGTCCAGCTCAGCACCGCCCAGCCGCAGGACTGGGAGCTGTACACGGACGTGTTCGCGGAGCTGCTGAAGAGCGTGCAGTTCGGCTGGGACGGCGTGCCCGGCGCGCCGGCCGCGCCCGCCCCGGCGCAGGCCGTCCCGGTTCCCGCCCCCTCGCCGCCGGCCGAACCCGCGCCCGCGCTGCACGCGGCGGCCCCGGCGGACGCGGCACCTGCCGACGCGGTGCCGGCCGACGCCGCCCCGCTCCCGGTCGACCTGCGGGGCACGCCCGTTCGCGTCCCGCCCGCCGATTTCAACCCCTTCGCGCAGGTCGCCGACCCGACCCCGGCCCGGCCGATCCTCGTCCCCGACGGCGCCACCGGCACCGGGGGCACCGGTGACGCCGGTGACGCCGATCTGCCGCCCCGGCCCAAGGGCACCCCCGTGATGGTGCCGCCCCCGGACTTCGACCCCTTCGCCCCGCAGCCGGACGCGCAGCCCGCCCCGCCCGTCCCGGCCGGGCCGCCCCCGGCCGTCCCCGTCACCGACCCGTTCGGCACGGTGACGGCGGCCGACCGTCCGCAGGACCCGTTCGGCACCACCGTCCTGCTGCGGTCCGCCCCGGTCCCGCCGCCGCCCGCCGCCCCTCCCGCACCCGGGGGCGCCGCCGGGAACGCCGACGAGCCCGGGCCCCGGCCCAAGGGCACCCCGGTCATGGTCCCGCCCCCGGACTTCAACCCGTTCGCCCCGCAGCCGGAGGACCGCCCGGCCCCGCCACCGGCCGCCGCTCCGGAGCCCGGCCCGTTCGGCTGAGCCCCGCACCCGACCGCCGGACGGCCCACGGCCCCCACCGGCCCCTCCGACCGCCCGACCGCCCGACCGCATCGAGGCCCGACCGCCCGGCCGTCGCTCCCGCCGGCCCGGGGCGACGGCCGCCCCCGCGCCCCTGCCGGGAGCCGCACCCGCGCCGCTTTCGCCGCACTGCATTCGGCCACAACATCACTCCGACGAGGCCCAGTTGACGAAAGCCCAGGTCAACTGAGGCCGTCCGGGCGGCCCGTCATGCCCACGACCGACAACTGGTACAGACCTATTGCCAGTTGCCGATCTGCTCCCTACTCTCGGCACAGGATCCTCCGTGGCACCCCGACGGCCCGAGGTCTCCGGTTCCGCGCCGCCCCCATGGCCGGAGCTCGCTGCTCCACGCACCTGACACCTCCCCACGGGTTACGGGGCGTCCGGGCCTGCCCCGGGACCCCAGGACAGGAGCCATATCCATGCGCAGACGTCGGATCAGCCTGCCGCTGCTGGCAGCCGGGACGCTACTCGTCCCGCTGCTCGCCGCCGCTCTCCCCGCCGCCATCGCCAACGCCGACTCCGCCGTTGCCGGGTCGGCCACCGCGACCTTCACCAAGGGCAGCGACTGGGGAAGCGGCTACGACGCCAGTTACACCATCACCAACGGCTCCAGCGCCCCGATCAACGGCTGGACGCTGGAGTTCGACCTGCCCACCGGCAACACCGTGGCCGGCCTCTGGAACGCGACGTACACCACCTCGGCCTCGCACGTCACGGTGAAGAACCCCGGCTGGGCCTCGACCCTGCCGGTCGGCGGCACGTACAACGTCGGCTTCAACATCGCCTACTCCGGCGCTTACAAGGCCCTGCTGAACTGCAAGTTGAACGGGCAGCCGTGTGACGGCGCCGGCGGGGACCAGACCGCGCCGACCGTCCCGGGCAACCTCCGGACGGGCACCGTCACCCAGACCACGGTCGACCTGTCCTGGGCCGCGAGCACCGACAACCTCGCCGTCACCGGCTACGACGTCTACCGCGACGGCACCAAGGTGGCCACCACCGACGGCGCCACCACGTCCGTCACCGTGCAGGGCCTGACCGCGGGCACCGCCTACCAGTTCACCGTCCAGGCCTTCGACGCGGCGGGCAACCGCTCGGCGGCGGCCGGACCGGTCAGCGCCACCACCCAGCCGCCGGTGGAGGACAGGCAGGCTCCGACCACCCCGGGCACCCCCACGGTGACCGGCTCGGACGCCAACTCGGTCTCGCTGACCTGGACCGCCAGCACCGACAACGTCGGCGTCACCGCCTACGACGTCTACACCGGCACCACCCTGGCCGCGACCGTCCCCTCGGCGTCCGCCACCGTCGGCAACCTGGCGCCGGACACCGAGTACACCTTCACGGTCAAGGCCCGCGACGCGGCCGGCAACGTCTCGCCCGCCTCCAGCCCGGTGACCGGCAAGACCAAGCCCGGGGGCAGCAACCCCGGCAACCTGAAGATCGGCTACTTCACCCAGTGGAGCATCTACGCCCGCGGGTACAGCGTGAAGAAGCTCGACACCTCCGGCTCGGCGGGCCGGCTCACCACGCTCAACTACGCCTTCGCCAACATCCACCCGACCACCAAGCAGTGCTTCATCACCAACAAGGCGGCCGGGCCGGACAACGACCCGAACGCGGGCGACGGTGCCGGTGACGCCTGGGCCGACTACGGCAAGGGCTGGGACGCGGGCAGCTCGGTGGCCGGGACCACCGACACCTGGGACCAGAAGCTGGCCGGCAACTTCAACCAGCTGAAGCAGCTCAAGGCCAAGTACCCCAACCTCAAGATCCAGATCTCGCTGGGCGGTTGGTCCTACAGCAAGTGGTTCTCCGACGCGGCCGCCACCGACGCCTCCCGCAAGGCGCTGGTCAGCTCCTGCATCGACATGTACATCAAGGGCAACCTGCCGGTGATCGACGGCCGCGGCGGCGCGGGCAGTGCGGCCGGCATCTTCGACGGCATCGACCTCGACTGGGAGTGGCCGAACTCCGACGGGCACACCGGGAACATCTTCCGGCCCGCCGACAAGGCCAACTACACCCTGGTCGCCCAGGAGTTCCGTCGCCAGCTGGACGCGCTCGGCGCCACCACCAACAAGCACTACACGCTGAGCGCCTTCCTCCCGGCCGACCCGGCGAAGATCACGGCCGGCATCGACATCCCCGGCCTGTTCGGTGCCTTCGACTTCGCCACCATCCAGGGCTACGACTACCACGGCGGCTGGGAGATGGTCACCAACCAGCAGTCCGGCATCAAGGTCGCGGCCGGCGACCCGAACCCGCCGGCCCGCCAGTTCAGCTCCGAGGTCGCGATCGGCGCGTACGTCAACGGCGGCGCCCCGAAGAGCAAGCTCACGCTGGGCATCCCGTTCTACGGTCGAGGCTGGACGGGCGTGCCGCGCGGCACCACCAACGGTCTCTTCCAGACCGCGACGGGCCCCGGCCCGGGCACCTACGAGGCCGGGTTCGAGGACTACCGGAAGCTCAAGGAGATGGCCACCAGCGGTGGTTACACCATCTACCGGGACCCGGTGGCCGGCCACTCGTACATCTACAACGGCTCGGTCTTCTACACCTACGACGACCCGACCGAGATCGCCCGGAAGACCGCCTGGATCAAGTCCCAGGGGTTGGCCGGAGCGATGATCTGGGCCTTCGACGGTGACACCGCGAGCGGCGAGCTGATGGCCGCGGTGGACAACGGTCTGAAGTAGCCGGACGACGGCCCGGGTCGACCGGGCCGGTCAGGACCCGCCTGGCCCGTCGTGCGCTCACCGCGCGCGGCGGGCCAGGTGCACGACGTCCGGCACGCCCCGGGCCACCGGGATCTCGTGCGTGACCACGTCCAGGAAGCCCGCCGCGCGCAGCGCCTCCTCGAAGGCGGGGGACGGCTGCGCGCTCCAGACGGCCAGCACCCCGCCCGGCTCCAGCCGGTGCCGGAGCACGGCCAGTCCGTCCGCGCCGTACAGCCCGGCGTTGGAGTCGGTGACGGTCCAGTCCGGGCCGTTGTCGATGTCCAGGCAGAGCGCGTCGTAGCGGGCGCCGTCCGCCACCGCGAGGTACTCCAGCAGGTCGGTGTGGAGCACCTCGACCCGCTCGTCGCCCAGCGCGCCGGCCGAGAAGGCGGCCAGCGGACCGTTCCGGTGCCAGTCGATGATCGCGCTCTCCCGCTCGACGACGGCGATCCGCCCCCACCGCCGTTCGGCGGCCGCGTAGGCCAGCGAGAAACCCACCCCGAGCCCGCCGATGAGCACGGCCGGCCGCTCCGGACCGCCGGGCCGGGCCTGGTCGCCGGTCCGGGCCTGGTCGCCGAGCCCGGCCTGGTCGCCGGTCCGGTCCAACTCGTCGAGCGCCGCCTGGATCAGCAGTCGCTCGGAGCGCCCGTCGGCGGTGTCCATCAGGAAGCAGCCGTTGGCGATGATCTCGTAGTGCCGCCCGCGCTGCCGCAGCACCACCTCTCCGAAGGGCCCCTCGCGCCGGTCGAGCGTGACGACGGCGTCCGAGCCGTCCCGTTCCGGCAGTGCGGTGGACATGCGCGAATCCCCTCCGGTTTTCGGGAGCTTCGGACGATCGGCCTACCCGCCCGACAATAGCCCAGCGCGGGCCGGGCCCCGGTCACCTCGTGACCAGCACCCCCGCGTACGAGACACCGGCCACCATCACCCAGGATCCGAGCCCGAGCAGGGCGATCCGCCCGCCGGTGCGGGCCATGGTCGGCAGGTGGACGGCGCTGCCGAGCCCGAACAACGCGGCTGCCAGCAGCAGCTCCTGGGCGTCGCCGGCGAGCCGGAGCACCGGCTCCGGCACCAGCCCGGTGGTGCGCAGCGCGATCATCGCGAGGAATCCCGCGACGAAGAGCGGCACCAGCGGCGGCCGCTTCCCGACCGGACCGCCCGCCGGACCGCCGGACGCACCGGCCGCCGCGACGCCGTCGGCGGCCGACCGGGTCCGCGCGCGGGCGCGCCGGGCGGTGAGCGCGACCCCGGCGACCAGCGGGGCCAGCAGCATCACCCGCATCAGTTTGACGAGCACCGCCTCGCGCAGGGCTTCCGCCCCGCCGGTCTGCGCGGTGGCGACCACCTGCCCGACGTCGTGCACCCCGGCCCCCACCCAGCGGCCGAACTCCGCCTCGTCCAGCCCGAGCGGGTGCTGGAGCAGCGGCAGGACAGCGATGGCCAGGGTGCCGCAGAGGGTGACCAGCGCGACGGAGGCGGCGACGTCCTCCTCGTCGCTGCCGGCCGCCTGGCTGACCGCGCCGATCGCCGAGGCGCCGCAGATCGAGTACCCGGTGGCGACGAGCAGCGGCTGGTCGCCGGGCAGGCCGAGCCGGCGGCCGAGCCAGCAGGTGCCGGCGAAGGTGGCGGCGACGACGGCGAGCACCATGGCGACGGTGGCCCAGCCCAGACCGAGCACGTCGCCCAGGCCGAGCTTGAGGCCGAGCAGCACGATGCCGATCCGCATCAGCCGGCGTCCGGCGGTGGAGAGCCCGGGCCGGGCGGCACCCCGGACCACCGGGCGCAGCCCGGGCAGGTGGGCGGCGGCGACGCCGAGCACGACGGCGGCGGTGAGCTTGGGTACGGCGGGGACGGCCTGGTGGACGGCGAGGGCCGCGGCCACGCCGAGCGCGGCGAGCAGCAGGCCGGGGGTGTCCCCGCCGAGCGGGGGGAGGGCGCGGGTGCGGACCCGCCGTTCCCGGACGATCAGTGCCATGCGGGGCTCACCGGGGGTCGCCGGCGGGCAGCCGGTAGACCCGCCGGATGCTGGTGCCGAGCCGGGCGACGTCGGCGCCGTAGACGTGGATGGAGATGGCGGTGGAGGTGCAGGCGTTGCGGACGAGGTGGATGTCGCCCGGCGGGGCGAAGGCCGCGACGGTGCCGGCGGGGCCGACCACGTGCTCGGTCTCGACCAGGTGGGCGGTCCGTCCGTCGGAGACCAGGCGGTAGCGGGTCTCGCTCTCCTGGCCCTGGTGGACGCCGGCCACGCACCAGGAGACGTGGTCGTGGATCGGGGTCTGCTGGCCGGGCAGCCAGACCAGGGCGACGACGGAGAACGACCCGTCGGCCTCGGCGTGCAGGACGTGCTGGCGGTAGCGGTCCGGGTCGCCCTCGCGCTGGTCGGCGGTGAGCAGGTCGGCGTCGCCGAGGTGCGGGGCGAGTCGTTCGCCGACGAGGTAGGCGGTGAGTTCCGGAGGCAGGCCGCGGTCGACGACAGCGCGGATCTCGCCGACGAGGGCGGTCATGCGCTCGGTGAGCCGGCCGCTCCCGACCGTGGCTGAGGGTGTCATACGAGCAGGTTCGACCCGCCCGACCTATCACGTCCAACGAGGGATCTTTAGCTCTCCCCTTAAGAACGCTTATGGATTGTCAGGAGCGGTCAGCACCCCACCCGGGCGGCGGCAGCGGACCGCAGGTGGTCCAGCACCAGCGCGGTCGCCGGGATCCGCCGGTGCTCGCGCAGCACGTACGCGCTGACCCGGCGGCGCAGGTGCGGCTCGACGGCCCGGCCGGTGACCTTGCGGTGGCACATGAAGGAGAGGACCAGGGCCGGCATCAGGGCTATCCCCACCCCTGCGGCGACCAGGCTCTGCACGGCGAGGTTGTCGTCGGTGGAGAAGACGATGTCGGGCGCGAACCCCTCCTCCGCGCAGACGTGCAGCAGGTTGGCCCGGCAGCGCGGACAGCCGGCGATCCACCGTTCGCCGTCCAGATCGGCCAGCCGGACGGCGTGCCGCCGCCCGAGCGGGTGGCCGACCGGCAGCAGCACGGTCAGCAGGTCCTCCATCAGGGGTATCTCGTCCAGACCTTCCGGCAGCTCGGCCGGGGCGCCCGGATAACGGAAGGCCAGGGCGATGTCGCACTCGCCGCGGAGCAGCCGCTGGACGGAGTCCGGCGGCTCGGCCTCCAGCAGTTCGACCCGGACGCCGGGGTGTTCGGCGAGCAGCCGGGCCATCGTCTCGGGGATCAGGGTGGCGTTGGCGCTGGGGAAGGCGCAGACCCGCACCCGTCCGGCACGCAGCCGGGCCAGCGCGGCGAGCTGCTGCTGGGCGGCGGCGAGGCTGCCGAGGATCTGTTCGGCGTGCCGGGCGAGCGCCTCGCCGGCCTCGGTGAGGCGCAGTCCGCGTCCGGCCCGGGTGAAGAGCGGCAGGCCGACGGTCCGTTCGAGGGCCTTCATCTGCTGGGTGATGGCGGGCTGGGTGTAGCCGAGTTCGCGGGCCGCCGCCGAGTAGGAGCCGGCCCGGACGACCTCGTGGAAGGTCCTGATATGCCGTGAGTCGAATACCGGCTCCATCGCCCCTCCGCCCGGCCGCCGTGCCACATCCCGGCAATCATAAGCAGAGTTTGGAGGAGTGGAGCCTAACCCCGGCGGCACCTATGGTTTACCGGCGAACCGCCCATCCCTCGCGCACCCCTCGCGCACCCCGCCGGCTACGGCTGGGCGGCCGGCGGCAGCCCCATCGACACGTCCGCGTCGGCCACCGGCGCCCCGCCGCGCACCCGCGGGCTGCGCCGGCTGCGCTGCTCGATCCATCGCGCGAGCCAGGAGAGCAGCAGACACATCCCGATGTAGACCGGCGCGATCACCATCACCACCGGGATGAACGGCAGGTCGTAGTCCAGGTTGGTGGCGATCAGCTTGCCCGCGTGCAGGAACTCCTCGTACGTGATCAGGAAGCCCAGCGAGGTGTCCTTCAGTGCCACCACCAGCTGGCTGATGATCGCCGGCAGCATCGCCCGGTTGGCCTGCGGCACCAGCACGTAGGCCATCACCTGGGTCTTGCGCAGGCCGAGCGCGAAAGCGGCCTCCTTCTGCCCCTTGGGCACCGCCAGCACGCCGGCCCGGAACACCTCCGCGAGCACCGAACCGTTGTAGAGCACCAGACCGGCCACCAGGGCCCAGAGCGGCTCGACCTTGAGCGCGACGAAGATGAAGAAGATCATCACCAGCACCGGCATGGCCCGGAAGAACTCGACCACCAGGGTGGAGAACCAGCGCACCACCCGGTGGTCCGAGAGGCGTCCGGCCGCGAAGAGCGCACCGAACGGCAGGGCGAACAGCACTGTCCACCCGAACGCCTTGAGGGTGTTGCCGAGCCCGCGCAGCAGGAGTTCCTGGACCCCCTTGTACTCGAAGGCCGTCCACTTCTCGGCGGTGAACTGGTTCGTGTGGAACAGCATGTAGACGATCCAGCCGAGCAGCGCGGCGATCGCCAGCAGCGCGAGCGCACCGTACAGCCGGTGCCGGGCGAGCGCCCTGGGCCCCGGGATGTCGTAGAGCGCCGAGGATTCCACCGTCATCGCGACACCGCCAGTCGTCGTTCCAGCAGGTTGAACACGGCACTGACGGCGAGCGTGATGACCAGGTAGCCGACCGCGATCCAGACGAAGGTCCAGACGATGCTGTAGCCCAGCTCGTTGATGGTCCGGTAGGTACCGAGGAGCTCGGTGACGCTGAACGAGCCGGCGATCGCCGTGTTCTTCGCCAGCGCGATCATCACACTGCCGATCGGGGCGATCACCGACCGGTACGCCTGCGGCAGCACGACCAGGCTCATCGTCTGGCCGAAGGTCATGCCCAGGCTGCGGGCCGCCTCGCCCTGACCGGTGGGCACCGTGTTGACGCCCGACCGCATCGCCTCGCAGACGAACGCCGAGGTGTAGCAGCCCAGCGCGAGCACCGCGAAGGTGAAGAACGGAAGCGTGATGTCGAACCGCGGCAGGCCCAGCACCACGATGAAGAAGAGCAGGGTCAGGGGGGTGTTCCGCAGCAGCGTCACCCAGGTGGTGCCGAACACCCGCAGCGGCTTCACCGGCGAGACCCGGAAGCTCGCCACCAGCACGCCGAGCACCAGCGACAGCACCGCACTCACCAGGAACAGCGAGAGGGTGCCGAGGAAGCCCTCCCAGTAGGTCGACCAGTTGTCGGTCAGCGTCTTCACAGGCCGGCCCCTCCTCAGTACCGGTCGATCGGCGGCGGGGTGGGCGCGGGCACCCCGGAGAGGCCGAGGGTCGCGTCGTAGGCCTTGCGCCAGTCACCGTTCTCCTCGTGGTGCGCCAGCGCGTCGTTCAGCGCCCCGCGCAGCACGGTGTCGTTCCGGGGCGTGCCGATCCCGTACGGCTCCTGGGAGAACAGCGGCCCGACCACCTTGAGCTCGTCGGGCACCTTGGCCGCGTAGCCCATCAGGATGGTGTTGTCCGTGGTCACCGCGTCCACCTGGGAGGTGATCAGGTTGTCGACACAGGCCGAGTAGCTGTCGTACCCGATCAGCCGGGCCTTCGGGTAGTCCTTCTGGATCCGCTGGTACGGGGTGGAGCCGGCCGCCGAGCAGACCTTCTTGCCGTCCAGGTCCTCCGGCCCGTTGATGGTCGTGTCGTTCCGGCGCACCAGCAGCGACTGTCCGGCCAGGTAGTACGGCCCGGCGAAGCCGACCAGCTTCTTGCGGTTGTCGTTGATGGTGTAGGTGCCCACGTAGTAGTCGACCTGGCCGTTCTGCAGCGCGGTCTCGCGGTTGGCCGAGGCGATGGTCCTGAACTCGATCCGGTCCGGGGCGAACCCGAGGTCGGCGGCGACCATCTTGGCGATCTCGATGTCGAAGCCGGAGTACTGCCCGGTGGCCGGGTTCTTCTGCCCCAGGTAGGGCTGGTCCTCCTTGGCCCCGACCACCAAGTGACCCCGGCTGCGGGCCGCGTCCAGGGTGGACGAACCGGTGATGCCGGCGCCGCTCTCCACCCGGTAGCTGGGGAGCGCGCTGGGCTGCGGCCCCTTGGGGGGCGGGGTGCCCTCCTTGCCGCAGGCCGCCAGCAGCACGGCCGCGGCCACGACGGCGGCGGCGGTCACGATCTTCTTCACGCGCGGCCTCAGTGCTTCAGGATCTTGGAGAGGAAGTCCCGGGCGCGGTCGCTCTCCGGAGCGCCGAAGAACGCCTCCGGAGAGCGGTCCTCGACGACCCGCCCGTCGGCCATGAAGACCACCCGGTTGGCGGAGGCCCGGGCGAACCCCATCTCGTGGGTCACGACGATCATGGTCATGCCCTCGTGCGCCAGCTGGCGCATCACGTCCAGCACCTCGTTGATCATCTCCGGGTCGAGCGCCGAGGTGGGCTCGTCGAAGAGCAGTGCCTTGGGGTCCATCGCCAGGGCACGCGCGATCGCGACGCGCTGCTGCTGGCCGCCGGAGAGCTGGGCCGGGTACTTGGCCGCCTGCGGAGCCAGCCCGACCCGCTCCAGCAGCGCCCTGGACCTCTCGTCCGCCTCCCCCTTCGACCGCCCGCGGACCTTGACCTGCGCCAGCGACACGTTCTGCAGCACGGTCTTGTGCGCGAACAGGTTGAAGGACTGGAACACCATCCCGACCTCGGCCCGCAGCCGGGCCAGGCCCTTGCCCTCCTCGGGCAGCGGCCGGCCGTCGATCACGATGGACCCGGACTCGATCGGCTCCAGGCGGTTGATCGCCCGGCACAGGGTGGACTTGCCGGAGCCGGACGGACCGATCACCACCACGACCTCGCCCCGGCCGATGGTCAGCTCGATGTCCTGGAGGACGTGCAACTCGCCGAAGTGCTTGTTGACGCCGCGCATCTCGATCAAGGGCGTGAAGGCCGAGGGCCCCGGCCCGGACCCGGGCGGGGGCTCCGGTGCGTCGGTCACCGCCCGCTCCGGCCCTTCAGCAGCCAGCCGAGCGCGCCACCGGCGACCAGCGTGGCCAGCAGGGCGATCCAGAGCGGCGCGGTCACGGTGAACACCCAGAACTGGATCTTCACCTTGTCGAGGTTGGCGAACAGGAACCACACCGCGAGCACGACGATGACACCGATCCCGATGTACCGGGTGGGGATCCCGCCGATCTCGCTGCGCTTGGTGCCGGACGAACCGTCTGAAATCTTGGTCACACGCGAAGTCTGCGGTCGAATGGGCCGGTTTGCCCGGCTACGCGCCCGGGAGTAACCCGCACGGGGCAACCACGCCCCGCGCGGGTTTACCGCCCGTCACTCTCCGTCAGACGCCCCCGGGCCGGGTCTCCGACGGCTCGTCCCGCCAGGACCGCCAGAGCGCCGCGTACGGACCACCGGCCGCCACCAGGTCCGGGTGGCTGCCGTACTCGCTGATCCGGCCGCCCTCGACCACCGCGATCACGTCCGCGTCGTGCGCCGTGTGCAGCCGGTGGGCGATGGCGATCACCGTCCGGCCCTCCAGCACCTTGGCGAGCGAGCGCTCCAGGTGCCGGGCGGCCCGCGGGTCCAGCAGTGAGGTGGCCTCGTCCAGCACCAGGGTGTGCGGATCGGCCAGCACCAGCCGGGCCAGCGCCAGCTGCTGCGCCTGCGGCGGGGTCAGCGCGGCGCCGCCCGAACCGACCTCGGTGTCCAGCCCCGCCGACAGCGCGTCCACCCAGTCACCGGCGTCCACCGCGTCCAGGGCCCCGCGCAACTCGGCGTCGGCCGCGTCCGGCGCGGCCAGCCGCAGGTTGTCCCGGAGCGTGCCGACGAAGACGTGGTGCTCCTGGTTGACCAGCGCGACCTCGGCCCGGACCCGCTCGGCCGGCATCCGCGACAGCGCCGTTCCGCCGAGCGTCACACTGCCCCGGCCGGGCGCGTAGATGCCGGCCAGCAGCCGCCCCAGGGTGGACTTCCCCGCCCCGGACGGCCCGACCAGGGCGACCCGGCTGCCCGGCGCGACGTCCAGGCTGATGCCGTGCAGCACGTCGACGCCCTCGCGGTAGCCGAAGCGGACGTCCCGGGCCTCGACCCGCCGTCCGCTCGGCCGGGCCGCCTCGTCACTCTCCTGCTCGGGCACCTCGTGCACCCCGACCAGCCGGGCCAGCGAGGCCTGCCCGATCTGCAGCTCGTCGTACCAGCGCAGGATCAGGTCGACCGGGGCGGTCAGCGCCTGGGCGTAGAGCACCCCGGTGGTCAGCTCGCCCACGCCGATCCAGCCCCGGAGGGTGAACAGCCCGCCCAGCACCAGGGTGCCGAGCACCGCCAGGGTGTAGACCGCGTCGATGGTCGGGAACCAGGCCGTGCGCAGCCAGAGGGTGTACCGCTCCCAGGCGATCCACTCCGCCAGCTTGCGGTCGGTCAGCCGGACCCGCTGGTCACCGAGGCGCAGTGCCTCGACCGTCCGACCGGCGTCCACCGTCTCGGCCAGCACGGTGTTGACCGCCGCGTACCCGGCCGACTCGTTCCGGTACGACTGCGGGGCCCGCCGGAAGTACCAGCGGGAGGAGGCCAGCAGCAGCGGCAGGCCGATCAGCGAGGTGAGCGCGAGCAGCGGCGAGGTGGCGACCAGGGCGCCCAGCACCAGCAGCAGCGACACGATCGCCACGGCCAGCTCCGGCACCGCCTCGCGGACCGACTTGTCCAGCCGGTCGATGTCGGTGGTGCCGCGGGAGACGAGGTCCCCGGTGCCGGCCCGCTCCAGGACCCCGGTCGGCAGCGCCACCGAGCGGACCAGGAAGTCCTCGCGCAGGTCGGCCAGGACCCGCTCGCCGAGGACGCTGCCGCGCAGCCGCGACCACCAGGTGAACGCCGACTGCACCGCCAGCGCCACCAGGTACCAGGCGACGGCGACCGTGACGGTGGCTCCGACGGTGCCGGTGGCCAGCGACTCGACCAGGGTGCCCAGCACCCAGGGCCCGACGAGCCCCGCCGTGGTGGCCACCGCGTGCAGACCCACCACGGCGGCGAACCCGCCCCGGTGGCGTCGGGCCAGCAGCCGCAGGTAGGACCGCACGGCGACCGGGGAGCCGACCGGAAGGGTGGTGGCCGGCCCCTGCTCCTGATGGACGGGGGGCTTCATGGGGTGCTCCTCAGCTGTTCTCGGACGTCGGCGCGGAGGCCACGGAGGCCACGAGGACCCCCGGCACCACGGGGGCCACGAGGACCACGGGCGCCACGGGCACCACGGGGGTGGCGGTGCGGCCGGGAGGACGGGCCGCGGGGGTCCGTCGGCCTCACACCGCCTCCCCCACGGTCGCGGGCTCCCCCGCCGGCGACGGCTCCTCCGCGCGGGTGACCACCGCCCGGTAGCCCGGCTCGGTCCGCATCAGGTCGCGGTGACGCCCGGCCGCCGCCACCCGCCCGTCGCGGACCAGGACCACCCGGTCCGCCCGGTCCAGCAGCAGCGGACTGGTCGCGAAGACCACGGTGGTGCGCCCTTCCCGGCTCCTGCGCAGCCCGGCCGCGATCCGGGACTCGGTGTGCGCGTCCACCGCGCTGGTCGGCTCGTCCAGGACGAGGACCGGCGGGTCGGCCAGCAGCGAGCGGGCCAGCGCCAGTCGCTGCCGCTGCCCTCCGGAGAGCGAGCGTCCGCGCTCGGTGATCTCCGCCCGCATGGCGTCGCCCCCGCAGGTGGGCGAGCCGTCGACCAGGGCGTCCAGGACGTCCTCGGCGCAGGCGGCGGCCAGTGCGTCGACGGGCTCGACCCGCCCGGAGGCGGGGATGTCGAACAGCCCCGCCAGGGTGCCGGAGAGCAGCACCGGCTCCTTGTCGTGGACCAGGACGGCGGCCCGCGCCTCGGCCAGCGGGACGGAGTCCAGCTCGGTGCCGCCGAGCCGGACCGACGGCTCCGGTCGCGCGCCCTCGGCCGTCGGGACGTGCCCGCCGAGCCGCTCGGCCAGCGCACCGGCGAAGTCCGGGTCGCCGCAGACCACGGCGGTCAGCCGGCCGGCCCGGGCGGTCAGCCCGGTGGCCGGGTCGAACAGGTCCGACTGCGCGGCACCGGACAGTCCCGCGTCGGCGGTCCCGTCGGTCCGGTCGAGCGCGAGCACCCGCGCGGCCCGCCCGGCCGAGACGCGGGCCACGCTCCAGGCGTGGGCCGCCTCGCCGAGGATCCGCAGCGGGGCGGCGAGGTAGGCCGTCGAGCCGTAGACGGCGACCAGGGTGCCGACCGAGATCCGGCCGGACGCGGCCAGATGGGCGCCGTACCAGGTGATGCCGACCACGAACAGGCCCGGCAGCAGGACCTGCTGGGCCTGCATCAGGGACCAGATCCGGGCCGAGCGGACGGCCGCGGCGCGGACCTGCTGGGACGCCGCACGGTACCGGGCGAGGAAGAGCTCCTCGCCGCCGATGCCGCGCAGCACCCGGAGCCCGGCCACCGTGTCGGCGGCCAGCTCGGTGGCCTTGCCCCCGAGCGCCCGCTGTTCCGTGTACCGGCGCTCGAAGGGGCCGAGCAGCGGCCACACCGAGGCCGCCAGCACCGGCACCCCGAGCAGCACGGCGAGTCCGAGGACCGGCTGGGTGACCAGCACCGCCGTGCTGACGGCCAGCCAGACGAGGACGGCACCGCGCAGCCTGGCGACCAGCTCGACGTACCAGCCGATCTTCTCGACGTCCCCGCTGCCGACCGCGACGATCTCGCCGGTGGCGATCCGCCGGGAGAGTCCGGCCCCGAGGTGGGAGGCCTGGCGGGCGACGAGCTGTCTGACCTGGGTCGCGGCGTGGATCCAGTTCCAGACCGCCTGGCGGTGCAGCAGGACGGTGCCCACCGAGGACACCGCGGCGAGCGCCAGGGCGACGCCGCCGGCCCGCCAGAGGCCGGCGGCGTCGCCGTCGACGGCGGCCTGGATGCCCAGGCCGACCGGGACCGGCAGGGCCGCCTGGCCGCCCATCTCCAGCAGCGACCAGCAGGTGGCGAGCACCTGCCCGCGTCGCTGGCCGCGTTGGAGCCAGCGCAGGAAGGCGAGCGGGGAGGTGAGGTCGGGGCGGCCGGGGTCGGCCAGGGGGAGGGTTTCGAGCGGCATGACGCTCCGTTGCGGAGGCGGTGCGGGCGGAGGGCTCGGAGGGGCCGGTGCGGTCACGGCCCGGGGTCGGTCAGGAGGTCATGGCAGCGAGACTGCCAACCCGGATGTGACCCACGCAACAGGTTTTCCGGCGGTCTGCCGCACCCCGACGGGCGCAGGCCCCGCCGCGCGGCCGGTCACGCGGCCGGCCACGTGGCCGTCGCGCAGCCGCCGGACAGCCGATGCGCACGCCGGTACCAGGCGTCGGAAAATTCTTTGGGGCGCCGGGAACATTCCCGGCACCCCGCAGGTTGCCCCCATCGGAACCCCATGGACGACCAGGAGAGGGCACTCCTTCCCGTGAGCAACATCCCCACTGTCACCCTCAACGACGGCTCGCAGATCCCCCAGCTCGGCTTCGGGGTCTGGCAGGTGCCGGACGCGGAGGCCACCCCCGCCGTCCGCGCCGCGCTCGAGTCCGGCTACCGCTCGATCGACACCGCCGCGGTCTACGAGAACGAGACCGGCACCGGCCAGGCGGTCACCGAGGCGCTCGCCGGCGGTCTGGCCCGCGAGGACCTCTACATCACCACCAAGCTGTGGAACTCCGGCACCCGCGACTGGTCCGGCGAGCAGGGCCGGGACGCGGTGCTGCGCGAGTTCGACGCGTCGCTGGACCGGCTGGGCCTCGACTACGTCGACCTCTACCTGATCCACTGGCCCCGCCCGATGCACGGCAGCTACCTCAACGTCTGGAAGGCGCTGGAGCAGCTGCGCGCCGACGGCCGGGCGAAGTCGATCGGCGTCTCCAACTTCGGGGCCGAGCAGCTCACCCGCCTGCTCGACGAGGCCTCGGTGGTGCCGGCACTGAACCAGGTCGAGCTGCACCCGTACTTCCCGCAGGAGGAGCTGCGCGCCTTCCACGCGGAGCACGGCATCGCCACCGAGGCCTGGAGCCCGCTGGGTCAGGGCAAGGATCTGCTCGCCGAGCCGGCCCTGGCGCGGATCGCCGGCAAGCACGGGCGCACCGTCGCCCAGGTGGTGCTCCGCTGGCACCTGCAGAGCGGCATCATCGCGATCCCGAAGTCGGTCACCCCGTCGCGGATCAAGGAGAACCTCGACGTCGGCGGCTTCGAGCTGGACGCCGACGACCTCGCGGCCGTCGCGGGCATCGCCACCGGCAAGCGGATCGGTCCGGACCCGCAGGAGTTCGACTGGAACTGACCGTTCCCGGTCCGGCGCCCCGCAGGGTGCCGCCGACGGCGCAGGCCGCCTCCCCCTCTTCCGGGAAGGCGGCCTGCGCCGCGTCGACCTGCACGAACCACGAACCGTCGACGGCCTCCGATCCGTTGGCGAATCGTTTTGGCTGAAGCTCGAAGCGAAAGCTACAGCCTGGCCGCCTTGGCGATCAGCGCCAGCGCCGCCTCGTGCTCGTGCTCCTCCAGCGGAGACAGCAGCAGCAGCTGGACCTGCGCCACGCCCGCGGCCGAGCGGTGCAGCAGGTCCTGCCCCGCCGGTGAGAGCGAGAGCAGGTTGCGCCGTCCGTCCGAGGGGTCGCGGCGACGCTGGACCAGGCCGCGCCGGACCAGCCGGCTGACCATCTCGGCCATCGTGGCCTTGTCCAGCGAGGCCAGCTCGCCGACCGTCCGCTGGTCGGCGCCCGGCTCCAGCTCCAGAGCGTCCAGCACCGCGTACTGCGGCGCCGTGAGCTCCGAACCGACGTGCTCCGTCCAGAGCTTGGTGTGCACCTGCTGGCTCACCCGGATGAGGTAGCCGATCGCCCGCTGGGCGTCCAGCATCGGTCGCGCGTCCGTGAGGACGGCGACCTGAGCCGGTTCCAGCCTGGCTATCTTGGCCATCACACGGACGATCTCCAGCTGCTCCTCCGGAGTCAGCGGCTCGAAGAGCGTGCGCTGCACGCGGACCACCCCGCCGGTGGCCTCCCGGACAGCCTGGGCGCCGCTCTGCGAGAGAGCGAGCAGCTTGCGCCGGCCGTCGGCCGGGTCTCGGCGCCGCAGTACGAGGCCGCGCCGGACCAACCGGGCGACCATCTCGGCCATCGTGGCCTTGTCGAGCGAAGCACGCTCTCCGACCGTTCGCTGGTCAGCGCCCGGTTCGAGGGCGAGAACCAGCAGGACCGCGAACTGCGGAGCCGTGAGATCGGCTCCGACGTGTTCGGACCACAGACGGGTGTGGACCTGCTGTGCAACGCGGATCAGGTGTCCGGGCGACTGCTGCAGTCGCGCGGACACACGGGTCGTCGGGATCTCCCCCAGCACCATGTATCCGTCCCGATGTCACACCCGGTGTGTGTGGGACACCCGGGTGGGGCAGTAACGGCGAGTGGGCGTCCCGCTATGAGGGAGGGCGCTCCAGCCGTGCAGCCGGTGGCTGCTGGCGGACACTATACAAACGGCGGGCCCTCGCTGGCAGGCAGGGGCGGATAGTAGACGCAGGTTCGGCAACATTGGCATATTTACGCGCCGCGCCGACCCGGCAGTAACCCGTTCGCAGGAGAAAGCCGACCGGTCGGTCCTTACCCTCGGTCACCTGCGCCTTCGGCCCTGGCCGCACCCCCTACTCACCGGTAGGGTGTGGCCACCTCGACGGCCCCCGTCCTCCCCGGGCGCTCCGCACGACCCCCGGAGGTCCCCGAGTGCCGCCTGGGAGATCCCTGGGAGATCCCTGGGAGATCGCGAGCGAGATCCGAGAGAGACGAGAGTGAGCATGACCGAGCAGACCACCGCACCCCGGGTCGCCGTCGTCACCGGCGCCGCGCGCGGCCTGGGGGCCGCCACCGCCCTCCGGCTGGCCGCCGACGGCTACGCCGTGGCCGTCCTCGACCTCCAGGAGGCCGCCGGCCGGGAGACCGTGGACCGGATCACCGCCGCGGGCGGTCGCGCCGTCGCCGTCGGCGCCGACGTCTCGGACGCCGGACAGGTCCAGGCCGCGGTCGACCGGATCGTCGCCGAACTCGGTCCCCCGGTCGTCCTGGTCAACAACGCGGGCGTACTCCGCGACAACCTGCTCTTCAAGATGACCGAGTCCGACTGGGACACGGTCATGAACGTGCACCTGCGCGGCGCCTTCCTGATGACCCGCGCGGTCCAGAAGCACATGGTCGATGCCGGCTTCGGCCGGATCGTCAACCTGTCCTCCTCCTCGGCCCAGGGCAACCGCGGCCAGGCCAACTACTCGGCCGCCAAGGCCGGTCTGCAGGGCTTCACCAAGACCCTCGCGATCGAACTGGGCAAGTTCGGCATCACCGCCAACGCGGTGGCCCCCGGATTCATCGCCACCGACATGACCGCGGCCACCGCCGCCCGGGTCGGCATGGACTTCGAGGACTTCAAGCGCGCCGCCGCCTCACAGATCCCGGTCCAGCGGGTCGGCGTGCCCGAGGACGTGGCGCACGCCGTCTCGTTCTTCGCCGGCGAGGCGGCCGGATTCGTCTCCGGCCAGGTCGTCTACGTCGCGGGCGGCCCGCTCGACTGAGCACCGGACCTACCCAGGGTTACCACGGAGTGGGAACCGGCTCGACCCGGTCTCCCGCTCCGTCCGTTTTCCCGGCACCAGGGAAATCCCGTGCGACGACCGGACGGGCATTCGAACCGAAATCGTCGGAAAACCGGTCCCCAACACTGCGGTTTTCATCGCTTCACGGCTTTGTCGGAGAATTCCGAATTCCGCCGGGAATCACCCGGACGCGGTGGGTATGGTCACCGGCGTGCACGCGCCGAGTGAACTCCCGGAGTACCCGACCACCACCCGCCGCCGGGGCCTGCGCACCACCCGCGGGCCCGCCTCCCGCCCGTCCCCGCAGCCGCCGCTCGGCCGTCGGCAGACCGTCCTGCTGGGCCTCACCGGCCTCGGCTACCTGCTCGTCGTCGCCGGGGTGCTGCTCGACACCGCCCTGGTCGACCTGGACTGGGCGGTCCGTCTGGCCCGGCCCCACGAACGCTGGCCAGGGCCGGAGCCACTGCTGGACAACTGGGTGGTGGCCGGCCAGCGCGGCCCGTCCGCCGTCGCCGTACTCGCCTGGATCGGCTGGCGCGCCCGCCGGCTCGGCCGGATCCGCCCGCTGCTGGTGACGGGCGCCGCGCTGCTGCTGCTCAACCTCACGGTCGGCACGGTCAAGATCGTCACAGGCCGGCTGGGCCCGCACTACGCCCACTACGTCGGTTCGCCCGAGCTCTTCTCCGGCGGCACCATATTCCCCTCCGGACACACCGCCAACGCCGTGGTCACCTGGGGCGTGCTCGCCTACCTCGCGGGCCGGTGGCGCCGCACCGGGGCGGTGCTCGCCGGCGCCACCGCCTGCTCGGTCGGGCTCACCACCGTCTACCTGGGGACCCACTGGGTGACGGACGTGCTGGCCGGCTGGGCGGCCGGCCTGCTCGTCCTGCTCTCGCTCCCCCTGCTGGAACCGCTGGTCCTCGCCGTCGAGCGACGCCTCGGCCGGCCGCCGGCGAGGACCGGTCCCGGCGGGGCCGGCCGGGACGTCCCGGCGAGCGCCCCGGCTACCCCTCCCAGCTGCGCACCACCACCCCGTCGCGCACCGCGAGGTTGAGCCGCCCCTCCCGGTAGTCCATGGTCATCGCCGCTCCCTGCGCCATGACCCGCACCGAGGCCCATCCGTGCCTCCGGGCCAGTTCCTCGGCCCGTTCCACCCGCAGCCCCGCGTAACCTTCCGCGTCGGCGTCCGTCATCGCCCCTCCCCGGCTCGCATCCCGGACGTACGCTGGAATCGTAGACCGCCGTACGAGGACCCGTACCGACGGCAGGCGCCGGTGGCCGGCACCGGCGGCCGACCCGGGAGGTGACCGCGGATGCCCACCACCGCCCCGCGCCGGTGGCGCAGCGGCACCGAGCCCGCCACCGCCCGCAGTGCCCTCCGGCTGCGCTACCTGCTCTCGTTGACCTTCACCCCGTTGTTCGCCCTGGCCACCGTGGGCTTCGCGGTCTGGGCCGCGAACGCCCCGGAGTTCGGCGCGCCGAGCCGGTCCACCCTGACCGGGTTCGCCGTGGCCTGCGGAGTCCTCACGCTGTTCGCCGTCGTCGATCTCGTCGTCGTGATCCGGCGCCGCCGGACCGAGCTCTGAGGCGGTGCCTCCCACGGAGTGGGAAGCCGGCACGCCCGGCCTCCCGATCCCCCCACACCCCGGCGCCCGACCTCCCCGGCCGCACGGGCCGGCCGCACGGATCCACTGCCAGGACCGGCCGCGCGGACCGGCCGGACCGCTCAGCGGTTGGAGACCGCCTGCTTCACCAGGGTCCGCCCGAAGTCCCACATCAGACCGCTCCCCCGGTGCGCGTCGTCCATCACCTCGGTGAACGCGTCCATGAAGCGGTCGACGTCCCGTTCGGTGATGATCAGCGGCGGGATCAGCTTGATCACCTCCAGGTGGTCGCCGGACACCTGGGTGAGGATCCGGTGCCGCTGCAGCAGCGGCACGACCACCATCTGGGCGAACAGCCCCTTGCGGGCCGCCTGCAGCGCCGTCCAGCCGGTCCGCAGCTTCAGCGACTTCGGTCGGCCGAACTCGATGCCGATCATCAGACCGCGCCCGCGCACCTCGGCGAGCAGCTCGTACGTGTCGACGAGCGCCGTCAGCCGCTCCCGGAAGTACTCGCCCACCTTGGCGGCGTTCTCCACCACCTGCTCGTCCCGGACGACCTCCAGGGTCGCCAGCCCGGCCGCCATCGCCTGCGCGTTGGCCCCGAAGCTGGCCGAGTGGACCAGCACCCGGTCCATCGAGGAGTACACCTTCTCGAAGATCCAGCTCTTGCCGAGCGTCGCGCCGACCGGCACATAGCCGCCGGAGAGCGCCTTGGCCGCGCAGACCAGGTCGGGCAGCACGCCCTCCTCGTACTGGTAGGCGAAGAAGTCGCCGGTGCGTCCGATGCCGGTCTGCACCTCGTCGCAGATCAGCAGCGCCCTGTGCTCGTGCAGCAGCTCCTGGGCCGCGCGGAGCCAGCCGGGCGGGGGCGCCTGCACGCCCTTGCCCTGGATCGGCTCGACGATCAGGGCCGCGACGTCGCCCCGCTTCAGCTCCTTGGCCAGCGCCCCCAGGTCCCCGAGCGGGACGGCGGTGTCCGGGAGCAGCGGGTCGAAGCCCTTGCGGAAGCCACCCTCGCCGTTGACCGAGAGTGAACCCGTGGTCAGCCCGTGGAAGGCGTGGTCGGCGAAGAGGACCCGTTTCCGGCCAGTGGCGTACCGGGCGAACTTGAGCGCCGTCTCCACCGCTTCGGTGCCGCTGTTGCCGAAGAAGACCCGGTCCAGTCCGGGCGTGTGGGACAACAGCCGCTCGGCCAGCAGACCGGGCAGCGGCGAGCAGTCGAAACGGACCAGGTCGGGCAGGTCGAGGTCCATCACCTGCTGGATCGCCGAGCGGACCACCGGGTGGTGCCGGCCGAGCGCGAAGATGCCGAAGCCGGCGAGCATGTCGAGGTACTCGTTGCCGTCGGCGTCGTAGAAGTACTGTCCCTTGGCACGCTCGTAGAACTTGTCGAAGCCGATGGTGTGCAGCATCCGCGACAGCTGCGGATTGAGGTAGCGGCTCTGCAGCTCGTACCGCTCGCCGCCGCGCTCGGCGAGCAGGGCGGCGAGGTCGAAGCGCGCTTCGGTGCGGTCGTCGGGGTCAGCCGGCATGGTGCTGGTTCGCTCCTCGGTTCGGTAGTCCTCTGGCCCGTAGCAGGTTCTTGGCGAAGGCGGCGGTCTGGGCGGCGACCCCGGTACCGGTCAGGCCGGTCTCCTCCAGGATCTCGCCGCGGGCGGCGTGCCCGAGGAACTCCTGCGGCAGTCCGAGCACCCGGACCGGGACGTCCACGTCGGCGTCGCGCAGTGCCTGGGCGACGGCCGTGCCGACCCCTCCGGTGCGCCCGTTGTCCTCGACGGTGACGACCAGCCGGTGCCCGGCGGCGAGGGCCGGCAACGCCGGGTCGACCGGTTTGACCCAGCGCGGGTCGACCACGGTCGCGGTGAACCCCTCGGCGAGCAGCAGCCGGGCGGCGTCCAGTACGGCGGCGGCCGTGGTGCCGACCGCGACCAGCAGGATCTCCGGCTGCTCGGCGGTCCGCAGCAGGACGTCCACGCCGCCGATCCGCTCGACCGCCGGGACGGCCGGACCGACGGTCCCCTTCGGGAAGCGGACCACGGTCGGGGCGTCCGCGACCTCGACCGCCTCGCGCAGTTGGACGCGGAGTTCGTCGGCGTCGCGCGGGGCGGCGAGCCGCAGGCCGGGGACGACCTGGAGGATCGACATGTCCCACATGCCGTTGTGCGAGGCGCCGTCCGGCCCGGTCACCCCGGAGCGGTCCAGCACGAAGGTGACGCCCAGCCGGTGCAGGGCGACGTCCATCAGCACCTGGTCGAAGGCGCGGTTCAGGAAGGTCGCGTACACCGCCACCACCGGGTGGAGCCCGCCGGTGGCCAGGCCGGCGGCGCTGGTGACGGCGTGCTGCTCGGCGATGCCGACGTCGAAGGTCCGCTCCGGGTGGGCCTTGGCGAACTTGGCCAGCCCGACCGGCTGGAGCATGGCGGCGGTGATCGCCACCACGTCCGGACGCTCCGCGCCGATGGCGAGCATCTCCTCGCCGAAGACGGACGTCCAGGAGACCCCGCCGCTGGGCGAGATCGGCAGGCAGGTGTAGGGGTCGATCGGGTTGACCGCGTGGAAGCGGTCCGCCTCGTCCTGTTCGGCGGGCCGGTAGCCGCGGCCCTTGACCGTCAGGCAGTGCACGATCACGGGGCCGCCGAAGCCGCGGGCCTTGGTGAAGGCCGACTCCAGGGCCGCCAGGTCGTGGCCGTCGATCGGGCCGAGGTACTTGAGCCCGAGGTCCTCGAACATGCCCTGCGGCGCGAAGGCGTCCTTGAACCCCTTCTTGGCGCCGTGCAGCGCGTCGAAGATCGGCTGGCCCACGACCGGGGTGCGCTGCAGCGCGTCCTTGCCCCAGGAGAGGAACCGCTCGTAGCCCTGCGTGGTGCGCAGCGTGGCGAGGTGGTTGGCGAGGCCGCCGATGGTGCGCGCGTAGGAGCGCTCGTTGTCGTTGACGACGATGACCAGCGGCCGGTCCTTGGCGTCGGCGATGTTGTTGAGCGCCTCCCAGGCGAGGCCGCCGGTGAGGGCGCCGTCGCCGATCACCGCGACGGTGCTCCGGTCGTGCTCGCCGAGCAGCTGGGCGGCCTTGGCGAGGCCGTCGGCGTAGGAGAGGGCGGTCGAGGCGTGCGAGTTCTCGACCAGGTCGTGTTCGGATTCGGCCCGCGAGGGGTAACCGGAGAGTCCGCCCCTGGAGCGGAGTTTCGAGAAGTCCTGGCGACCGGTGAGCAGTTTGTGGACGTAGCTCTGGTGGCCGGTGTCCCAGACGATCCGGTCGTACGGGGAGTCGAAGGCCCGGTGGAGGGCGATCGTCAGTTCGACCACCCCGAGGTTCGGGCCGAGGTGGCCGCCGGTCCTGGTGACGGCGTCGATCAGGAAGTCGCGGATCTCGTCGGCGAGCCGGGGCAGTTCGGCGGCCGGGAGTCTTCGCAGGTCCGCCGGGCAAGTGACGCTGGAGAGCAGTGACACGGGTTCACCTCACGACTCGGAGCGGTGCGGTGGTACCCCGCCTGGCGGGGTGGCCCGGCCCGGGCGCGGAGGCCCGGGCCGGGCGGGGCGGGGCGGCGGTCGCGCCGCCCGCCGACGGTGTGCGCTCAGCGGCTCCGGCCGGAGCCGACGGTCTCGGTCATCGCCCGCAGCGACTCCTTGAGCGAGCCCATGGTGGCGAGGACGGCGGTCGGCTCGTAGCCGCAGTGCGCCATGCAGTTGGCGCAGCGGGCGTCCTTGCCGCGGCCGTACTTGTCCCAGTCGGTCTTCTCGATCAGTTCGCGGTAGGTCGGCACGTACCCGTCGGCCATCAGGTAGCAGGGCCGTTGCCAGCCGAACAGCGAGTAGTTCGGAATGCCCCAGGCGGTGCACTCGAAGTCGACCTTGCCCTCCAGGAAGTCCAGGAAGAGCGGGCTGTGGTTGAGGCGCCAGCGCCGCCGGTTCCCACCGGCGAAGGTCTTGCGGAACAGCTCCCGGGTCTGCTCGACGCCGAGGAAGTGCTCCTGGTCGGGCGCCTTCTCGTAGGCGAAGGCCGGGGAGATCATCATCTCGTCGACCTTGAGGTCGTCGTTGAGGTAGTCGAGCACGTCGATGATGGTCTGCGGGGTGTCGGTGTTGAAGAAGGTGCTGTTGGTGGTGACGCGGAAGCCGCGCCGCTTGGCCTCCTTGATCGCCTCCACCGCCTCGTCGAAGGTGCCCTCCTTGGCCACCGAGGCGTCGTGCCGTTCCCGCAGGCCGTCGATGTGCACGGTGAAGGTGAAGTACGGCGAGGGCGTGAACTTGTCGAGCTTCTTGCGCATCAGCAGCGCGTTGGTGCAGAGGAAGACGTACTTCCGGCGTTCGACCAGCTGCCGGACGATCTCGTCGATCTGCGGGTGCATCAGCGGCTCGCCGCCGGCGATCGAGACCATCGGGGCCCCCGACTCCAGCACCGCGCCGACCGCCTGGGCGACCGGCATCCGCTGCTTCAGCACACCTGCCGGATGCTGGATCTTGCCGCACCCCTCGCAGGCCAGGTTGCAGGCGAAGAGCGGTTCCAGTTCGACGATCAGCGGGAATTTGTCGCGCCGCTTGAGCTTCTGTTGCATCAGGTAGGTGCCGACCCGCACGGTCTGGCGCAACGGCATGGCCATGGCTAGCTCGCCTCCTGAGGGAGCGTCGAGGATGTGGGGTGGTTGAGGGTGCCGGGTGACGGTCGGTCCCGGTCCTGCCGGTTCCGGTGGTGCCAGTCGACCAGCGCGGGCACCGTCGCCCGCAGGGTCCGCCAGGCGCGGACGCCGGCCGGCAGGGTGCCCGGGCGCAGCAGCTCGCGCTCGGGGGTGTCGACCACGACCCGCAGCACGGCGGCGGGCAGGGCGGGGCGCAGCTCGCGGAGCGCGGCCAGTACCGCGGCCGCCTCCATGTCGACGGCGAGTGCTCCCTGAAGGTGCAGGGCGCGCCGTTCGAGCCCGCGCACCACGTGGTCGGCGGTGTGGTGCACGCCGGTGTGGGCGGTCAGGCCCCGCTCCCTGAGGGCGCGGGTCAGTGTCGGGCCGGAGTCGACGGCGAAGTGGTTCCCCTCGGCGTCGCGCACCCCGTCCGCGACGATCACGTCCCCGGGCGTGACCCCGGGTGCGACGGCCGCTCCGAAGCCGGCCACCACGACGGCGCCGTAACCGCCGGGCGCCGCGGTGAGCAGTCGCCGGACCGTGAGCGAGGCCCGGCGCCGGCCGACACCGGTGCGGACCAGGACCGGCGGGCCGCCGGCCGAGCCTCGCCAGTCCCCTCCGCGCAGGGCCCACACCTCGGGGCCGAGCGCGCAGAGGACCAGCAGCGGGGCGGGCCTCACCGGGACGCCCCGATCGTCGGGGCACCGGGGGCGAACCGGCCGGTGGCGGGGCTGCCGTGCAGGTAGCGGCCCAGCGCGGTGACCGGGAAGACCAGCCGGTACAGGTGGTAGTTGATGGAGAAGTCCCACGGGAAGCCGGTGCCGGTGAACTGCGGTTCGTCCCAGGTCCCCTCGGGCAACTGGGTGCGGACCAGCCAGTCGACCCCGCGTTCGACGGCCGGGTTGGCGTGGCCGTCCGGTCCCTCGCCGGCCGCGAGCAGCGCCATCAGCGCCCAGGCGGTCTGCGAGGCGGTGGAGTCGCCGCGCCCGGCCCAGCGCGCCGGGTCCTCGTAGGAGCGCATGTCCTCGCCCCAGCCGCCGTCGGTGTTCTGCCGGTCCTCCAGCCAGCGGACGGCCCGGCGGATCGCCGGGTGCTCGGCGGGCACACCGGCGGCGACCAGCGCGGGCAGCACCGAGCCGGTCCCGTAGATGTAGTTGGTGCCCCAGCGGCCGAACCAGGAGCCGTCGGCCTCCTGGTTGCGCAGCAGCCACTCGACGCCGCGCCGGGTGCGCGGGTCCCGGGCCTTGCCGACCTCGGCGAGCATCTCCACCACGTGTGCGGTGACGTCCGCGGACGGCGGGTCGACCACCTCGCCGAAGTCGCAGAACGGCAGCTTGTTCGGCAGGGTGCTGGTGTTGTCGACGTCGAACGCGCCCCAGGCGCCGTTCTTGGACTGCATGCCGAGGTTCCACCGGACGCCCCGGTCGATCGAGCCGCCGACCTTGGCCGGGTCGGGGTGGGCGACCCGGCAGAGCGCGAGCACCACCTCCGCGGTGTCGTCGATGTCCGGGTAGGTGTCGTTCTCGAACTCGAAGGCCCAGCCGCCGGGGGCCAGCGAGGGCCGCTGGACCGACCAGTCGCCGCGCCTGGTGATCTCCTCGCCGATCATCCAGTCGACGGCGGAGACCAGCGCGGGGTGGTCGGGCGGCAGACCCGCGTCGGCCAGCGCGACGGTCGCCAGGCAGGTGTCCCAGACCGGTGACTGGCAGGCCTCCAGCCAGCGCCGGCCGTCCTCGGTGTGGACGGTGAACCGGTCGAAGGAGGAGAGGCCGGCCCGCATCACCGGGTGGTCCAGTTCGTAGCCCTCCAGGTGCAGGGCGATCAGCGAGTAGACGGCCGGCGGCTGGATGCCGCCCCAGCAGCCGTCGGCCTCCTGGCGCTCGACGATCCAGCGGCAGGCCTGGGCGACGGCGAGCTTGCGCAGCGGGCGCAGGGCCCGGCGGTGGTAGGCGTGCAGCACCTTGTCCAGGCGTTCGAAGACGCCGTCCCAGGTGGTGGCCCGGGCGAGCGGCCTGACCGGGTACGGGTCGTCCGGGTCGGTGTGCAGCTCGGTGAGCGGGAAGGGGGCCGGACGCACCGGCCGGTGCGCGGAGACCACGGTCAGCGGGACGATGGTCTGCCGTGCCCAGCACCCGAAGGCGTAGATGTTCAGCGGGAGCCACTTCGGCAGGAAGATGATCTCCGGCGGCATCTCGGGCAGCCGCTCCCACGGCCACCAGCCGAAGAGCGCCAGCCAGATCCGGGTGAAGACCCGGGCACCGGCGATGCCTCCGGCGGAGCGGATCCAGCGGGCGGCGGCCAGCATGTGCGGTGCGTTGGGGTCGTCGCCGGCCAGTTTGAGGGCGACGTAGGCCTCGACGGTGGTGGAGATCTCGGCGGGCCCGCCGTGGAAGGTGGACCAGGTGCCGTCCTCCCGTTGCTGGGAGCGGATCCACTCGGCGGTGGCCTTGGTCTGCTCCTCCGTCCGGATGCCGAGGAACTGCCGGAGCAGTAAGTCCTCCGCGTCCATGGTGACGTTGGTCTCCAGGTCGCCTTTCCACCACCCCTCGGAGCTCTGTAGGGAGAGCAGGTGAGTGGTGGCGCGGGCCAGGGCCTCCTCGGCGGAGGCGGGCTGTTCCTGTTGTTGTTCGGTCCGGCCGGCCTGGCGGGCCGGCGCGGACCCCTCGGGCTGCCGCCGCCCGGCGCTCAGCAGCGCCGGGGGGAGGCCCCCCACCGCGACCGGCTCGGAATCGTACTCAGGGTCGAGCCGGCCGTCCGCGGTTGCTGTCAACGTAACGTCACCTCTCTCGTACCACCACGAATTCGGCGAGTGCGACGAAGTGCTCGCGCACCCCGTCGGGCATGGGCACCTCGTCCAGGGCGGCGAGGGCAGTCGTGTGCTGGCGGCGGGCCTCCTCCCGGGTCCAGTCCCGCCCGCCGGCCTGCTCGATCAGCGCGGCACGGGCGGCCAGCTCGGCCTCGCTCTCCTCGCCGCGCCCCTTGGGGTCGGCGAGCTGCTCGGCCAGTTCGCGCGAGGCGGCGCCGCCCTCGGCGAGCGCGGCGGCGACCGGAAGGGACTTCTTGCGCTGGCGCAGGTCGCCCCAGTGCGGCTTGCCGGTCACCTCGGTGGCGCCCCAGATGCCGAGCACGTCGTCCACCGCCTGGAAGGCCAGGCCCAGGTGGTGGCCGTACCGCTGGAGGGCGTCCGAGACCCGGTCGTCGGCGCCGGCCAGGACGGCGCCGATCGCCGAGGCGGCGGCGAGCAGGGCTGCGGTCTTGCCGCCCTCCATCTCCAGGCACTCGGCGACGGTGACGCTGTCCCGCTGCTCGAAGGCGACGTCCATCGCCTGCCCGTCGATGAGCCGACGGGTCGCGGTGGTGAGCAGCCGGACGGCGCGCGCGGCATCGACGGGGCTCGCGCCGCCCGCGGTCGCGGCGTCGAGCAGCACCTCCGTACCGAGCGTGGCCAGAGCGTCACCGACCAGGATCGCCTGGGCCGGACCGAAGACCGTCCAGGCGGTGGCCCGGTGGCGTCTGGTCTCGTCACCGTCCATCAGATCATCATGGAGCAGGGAGAAGTTGTGCACCAGTTCAACAGCGACACCGCCCGGCACACCGGTCTCCGCCGGAGCCCCCGTGGCCCGGGCGGAGAGCAGTGCCAGGGCGGGGCGGACGGCCTTGCCGCCGTCCCCCGCGGCCGGCGTGCCGTCCCGGTCGATCCAGCCGAAGTGGTACGCCGCGACGGTGTCCATCGGCGCCGCCAGACGGGCGACGGCGGCCCGCAGCGGCGGGGTACAGAGCGTGCGGCTGCGGGCGAGCAGCTCCGGCACCGAGACCGGTTCGGCGTGCGCCGTGCCTCCGACGGCAGTGCCGGTGCGTGACTCCACGTGCGTTCCCTCTCCCTGGTGGTGCCGAGCCGCGTGGGACGGCCGGGCGCTGGCGATGTCGATGCGGCCGGTCGGACCGGTGGGGCCGCCGGAACCTGGGGCGTGACCGCCGGGTCTGGCGGGGTCGCCGGGGTCGCCGCCGAGCGGGCCCCGGGTCACCTGGGCCACCTCCCGTCGCCGCGGTCCGCCGGAAGGCGGTGGCCGTCGGCGGCGAGCACGGCGTCGGCGGCGGCATGGCCGCTGCGCACGGCGCCCTCCATGGTCGCGGGCCAGCCGGTGGCCGTCCACGCGCCGGCCAGCAGCAGGCCGGGGACCCCGGTGCGCGGACCGGGGCGCAGCGCCGCCGTCCCGGGAGCCGGGTCGAAGGTGGCGGTGCGCTCCCGGGTGACGAAGAAGTCCAGCACCTCGGCCCCGCCCGCGGCGGGGAGCAGCCGGGCC
The DNA here is from genome assembly GCF_042726075.1 of Kitasatospora sp. NPDC127035. NCBI lineage: Bacteria > Bacillati > Actinomycetota > Actinomycetes > Kitasatosporales > Streptomycetaceae > Kitasatospora > Kitasatospora sp. NPDC127035. The sequence continues at coordinate 67,079 of NZ_JBHXDN010000002.1, forward strand.
AGCTCGGGGAGGTACCGGTCGCGCAGCTCCGCGACCGGCAGGTCGATCTCGTCCTGCACGGCGGACTGCGAGAGCGCCAGGTACTGGGCGCCGGGGTGGGCCCGGCCGAGTTCGGTGCCGGCCAGACCGGAGTGCGCGGTGCGGTCGAAGACCCACTGGACCGGCGAGCCGAGTGCGGCGAAGAACGGCTTGCGCAGCACCTTGCGGTCGTAGACCACGTGGACGTTGAGGATCGGCGCGGTGCCGAACTCCGCCAGCCGGGCCTGTCCGGGGATCGCGTCGGGCGGCAGCAGGGCGGCGGCCGTGTCCTGGGCGCCGGCCAGCACCACGGTGTCGGCGGCGAGCGGCTCGCCGTCGCCCTCCAGCCGGACTGCGTGCTGCGGCGCGGCCGGCTTGAGCTCCGCCACGCGGGCGCGCAGCAGGACCTTCACCCCGGCCCGCTCCAGTTCGGCGAGCGCCCGGTCGTGGTGGATCGTGCCGAGCGGGACGGTGGCCGTGCCGATGTCGGAGGCGCCCGGGTCGGACAGCAGCCCGGTCTTGAACACCATCGCGGCCAGGGCCAGCGACACCTGGTCGGCCCGCGCGTTCAGGGTGGCGACGCCGACCAGGTCCCAGAGGGCGGCCAGGGTCCGCTCGTTCTGCCCCTGGCCGCGCAGCCAGTCACCGAAGGAGACGGCGTCGAGCGCCGGGTCGGCGAGGTCCAGCCGCTGGAGCGCGAGCGCGCCGCGGACCACCCGGGCCCGGTCGAGCGGGCCCAGGTGCGGGTACCGGGCCAGGCTGCCGGCCAGGTGCAAGGGGACGGGCAGGGCGGCGCGGCCGAGCCGGCCGAGCGTGCGGACCGGGGCGTCGGCGGGCCCGGAGACGCCCAGCACGGGGACGTCGAGCCGGTCCTGGAGGTGGACCAGCCGGCCGGCGCCGAGCCGGTCCAGCAGGCCCCGGTAGGCGGTGCAGCAGCGCAGGTAGACGTGCTGGCCGTTGTCGACGGTCAGCTCGCCGCGCTGGAAGGAGAAGGCCAGGCCGCCGAGCCGGGGGCGGCCCTCGGCCAGGGTCACCCGGTGGCCGGCCTCGGCCAGCCGCAGCGCCGCGGTGATGCCGGCCAGACCGCCGCCGACCACCACGGCGGCCGGGCGCGCGGCATCGGCTCGCCCGGTCATCGGCCCTCCCCCTCGTGTCCGACGCGCGGCCCGTTCGTGGCCGGCGCGCCCGTGATCAGTACGGTCGTGCCCAACACAGCGGTCAACACGGCTCTACCCATAAGTGATTCCCCGCTGACACAGCGTGACAGAACTGTGGCAAGAATCAAGAACGCCCCCCGGCGAGCCCGGAAAGCGCGACGTACGCCTTCTCCCAGCCCGGCAGCGAGACCCGGCCGCGCAGGACGGACTCCGGGTCCGCCGCGATCCGGCCGAGCAGCCGGTGGTAGATGCCCGCCATCGCGGCCGTGCACGCCCGGCTGCGGCGGTCGAGCATCGGCAGCAGCCGCAGGCCCTCCTCGAAGGCGGCCTGGGCCCGGGCGGCCTCGAACGCGATCAGGCCGGTGAAGTCGGCACCGACCGGCGGCCTGGACAGGGCGAAGCCCTCCTGGCAGCCGAACCGGACCAGGTCCTCGGCGGGCAGGTAGGTCCGGCCGTTCATGGCGTCCTCGCGCAGGTCGCGGAGGATGTTGGTGAGCTGGAGCGCCAGGCCGAGGGTGTCCGCGTAGCGGGCCCCGCGCTCGGGGTCGTCGCAGCCGTAGACGCCGAGCGAGAGCCGGCCGATCGCCCCGGCCACGCACCGGCAGTAGACCTTGAGCTCCTCGTACGTCTGGTACTCGGCGCCCTTGAGGTCCATCTCGACCCCGTCGATCAGCTCGTCGAAGCCGCCGAGCGGGATCGGGAAGCGCCGCGCGGTGTCCGCCAGGGCCACCTTGATCGGGTCGGTGTCGTCCTCCGCCACCGAGCCGGCCCGGACCTCGTCCAGCAGCTCGCGGGTGCGCAGCAGGGCCTCGGCCTTGCGGTCGGCCGGGAGGTCGCCGTCGCCGATGTCGTCCACCCGGCGCGCCAGCGCGTAGAGGGCCGACATGGCCAGCCGTTTCGGCTCCGGCAGGAGCCGGATCCCGTAGCTGAAGTTGCGGGCCTGCAGCCCGGTCACTGCCTCGCAGTACCGGTACGCCGCCATGACCGGCGCCGACGCCAGTGGTGATGCCGCCACGCGGGCGTTCACCTTCCCTTCGCGAAGATGGCCGCCGCCTTCACTGCGAGGCGGCGCTTGTCAGGCTTCGCCTGCTGGGCGAGTACGTCGTACCCGGCGGCCTCGACGGCCGCCAGGGCCGCGTAGCCGCCGGCGGTGAATCCCGCCAGGAGCAGTCGAAGCCTCCCCCGAACCGTACCCACCAGGGGCGCGCCCCGGTCGAGCAGGGTCCGGGCCCGCTCCGCCTCGAAGGCGATCAGCTCGCGGACCGGGCCGCCGGCGGTCGGCGCGGCGAGGTCGGCCTCGGTCACGCCGAACCGGGCGAGGTCCTCGGCCGGCAGGTAGATCCGCCCGCGGGCGAGGTCCTCGGCGACGTCCTGGATGTGCTCGACGATCTGGAGGCCGCTGCAGACGGCGTCGGAGAGCGCGATCCGTTCGGGGGTGGCGACGTCGGCGAGGGCGAGCACCATGCGGCCCACCGGGTCGGCGGAGAGCGTGCAGTACTCGATCAGGTCCTCGTAGCGGGCGTACCGGGCGGTGGTCTGGTCGACCCGGTTGGCCTCGATCAGCCGGCGGAACGGCTCCGGGGTCAGCCCGTGCCGGTCCAGCAGCGGGACGAGGGAGCGCATCAGGGGGTGCCGCGGGGCCTCGGCGGTCCGGGGGTGCAGGGCGCTCTCGAACGCCCGGTCGAGGTCGTGTTCCAGCCCGTCCAGGAGGGCCAGCCGGAACGCGGTCTCGGCCGGACCGGGCTGCGCCGAACGGGTCACGGCGGCGGGCGGTCCGGCCACCCCGAGCAGTGCGGCGGTGCCGGCCGGGTCGGCGAGGTCGCCGTCGCCGGCGTCGTCCACCAGCCGGGCGAATCCGTAGACGGCCATCAGGTCGTCGCGCCACGCGGCGGGCAGGAAGAACGGGGCGACCGGGAAGTTCTCCGCGCCCGCCTTGTCCAGGGTCGCCCCCACGGGGCTCTCCGCCGGGGCGCCACCGGGGCGGGACTCACTACTGGGCTGGGCCGAAGCCGACACTGCTGTCACTCCCCCGTTCTACACCGCTCCGCTGATCGGCCCGAGTCGGACACGCGTCCGACCACGGGAGTCACGTCCGGCACACCACCCCCGCGCCTACAGCCTGACACCGTCGGCCGCGCCGGAGAAGAGCGCCTCGCCCGGCGCACGGGGCGCTCACCCGGGCGGCGGCGGGCCACCCGGGGCACGACGGGCGGATCCGGGGCGCACGAACGGCAGGAGGGCCGGCCCCCGGATCACCTCCGGCGGCCGGCCCTCCCTCACGGTCGGGTCTGCGGTGCTACGGGCGCTCGCCGCGCTCGTAGCAGCCGACGACCAGCTCGGTCGGCCCGTCCATGACCAGCTCGCCGTGCTCGATCCAGATGGTCCGCTCGCAGGTCTCGCGGATCGAGGCGTTGTCGTGGCTGACCAGGAAGACCGTGCCCGCGGCGTCGCGCAGCTCCTTGATCCGCTTCTTGCTGCGCGCCTGGAAGGCCTGGTCACCGGTGGCCAGCGCCTCGTCGATCAGCAGCACGTCGTGGGTCTTGGCCGCGGCGATCGCGAACCGGAGCCGGGCGCCCATGCCGGAGGAGTAGGTGCGCATCGGCAGCGAGATGAAGTCGCCCTTCTCGTTGATGCCCGAGAAGTCGACGATCTCCTGGTAGCGGCTCTTCACGTCGGCCGGCGACATGCCCATCGCCAGGCAGCCGAGGACGACGTTGCGCTCACCGGTGAGCTCGTTCATCAGGGCCGCGTTCACGCCGAGCAGCGAGGGCTGGCCGTTGGTGTAGATGCCGCCGTGCTCGGTCGGCAGCAGGCCCGCGATGGCCGCCAGCATGGTGGACTTGCCGGAGCCGTTGGAGCCGATCAGGCCGATCGCCTCGCCCTTGTACGCGGTGAAGCTGATGCCGCGCACGGCGTGCACCTCGCGCACGCCGGCGGAGCGCTTGCGGCTGATGATCCGGCTCAGCGCGGACGTCGCGCTGCCCTTGCCGGAACCGGCGCCGTGCACCCGGTAGACGATGTGGACGTCGTCGACGACGACGGTGGGCTCGCGGGCCACGTCGGCGTCGAAGATCGGACGGGTCTTGGGCAGGTCGTTCTTGCCCAGCGCGCCCTTGCCCGGCGCGCTCTTGCGCAGGTCGGTGTCAGCCACGGCCGTACTCCTCCTCGGCCTTCCAGAAGAAGACGTATCCGATGACCAGCATGCCGACACCCCAGGCGATGCCGTACTTCCACTGGTGCGGCGGGAACTCCAGGAACACCGCTTCGTGCTTGTTGTAGATGACCGGCGCCAGCGCGTGGCGGACCAGGTCGATGTACACGGAGGCGGGGTTGATCTCCATCACCGTCTGCCAGAACGGCGGCCATTCCTTGATCTTGTCCTGGATGCTGTACATGACGCCGGACAGGAACAGCCAGGCGCGCATCGCGAACGGGATCAGCTGGGAGATGTCGCTGGTCCTGGCGCCGATCCGGGCGAAGATCAGGGCGACACCGGTGTTGAACATCGACTGCAGCAGCAGGGCGGGGATCACCAGCACCCAGGTGCGGCCGGGCGAGACGCCGCTCGCCAGCACCACGACGAACAGCACGACCATCGAGATCATCAGCTGCTGGAGCTGGATCAGGGTGAACGAGATGGGCATCGAGGCGCGCGGGAAGTGCAGCGCCCGGATCAGCCCGAGGTTGTCCGCGATCGCCCGGGTGCCGGACTGCACCGCGTTCTGCGTGAACTGGAAGATGAACACGCCGATGCAGAGCCACGGCACGTAGTACGGGTTGTCGTCCTTGTTGGCCAGGATCTCGCCGAACACCAGGTAGAACACCGCGCAGTTGAGCAGCGGCGTCACGACCTGCCAGACCTGCCCGAGCTTGGCGTCGGTGTACTGGGCCACCAGACGCGCGGTGGCGAAGGCCCAGATGAAGTGGCGCCGGGCCCAGAGCTGCTTGGAGTACGCGAACAGGCCGGGCCGTCTGCCGCTGACCGTCAGGCCGTACTTGTCCGCCAGCTGCTTGGGGGTCAGGCCCGTGTCCGCCCCCCTAGGGGCTGAGAGGCTGACGGGTTCACTCACTGTCGACACATTCGTCCTTCGCGCGGGATCGGGTCGGGGCGAGCCGGTCGGCGGGGGGTCCGCCGGCCTTCCGCCGAGGGGGATCCACTCGGATCTCGGGGGGAGTCCGGCCGGTGCGTGACACCGGCCGCGGCGATCGGCCTGCCGTACGGCTGTACGACCGTCCGATCCGTCTACCGTACGGTCATCGGACAGATCAGATGACCGGGGGTCGGCCCAGCCTGGTCAGTCGCCAAACGGTACGCCATCGCATGGGCCGCCGCGTACCGCAGGGTTCGCGCCAGCCCGCCCGGAACCCGCCGAGCCAGGCCTTCAGCGCCTCGGGGGAGGGGCGGCGGGCCACGGTCAGCAGGAACCAGGTTCCCAGATAGAGAGGCACCAACAGGCCCGGAAGGTTCCGTCTCGCGAGCCAAACCCTGTTCCGGGCCACGTTGTGGAAGTAGGAGGCGTGCCGCGCGGGCGAGGTGGTGGGGTGGTGCAGCACCACGTCGGCCCGGTAGTCGATGGCCCAGCCGGCGTCCACCGCACGCCAGGCGAGGTCGGTCTCCTCGTGGGCGTAGAAGAACTCGGCGGGCAGCTGGCCCGCCTTGTCGAAGACCGCGCAGCGCACCGCGCTGGCACCGCCCAGGAAGGTGGTCACCCGGGACGAGCGCAGCGGGTCGCTGGCGCGCAGCCGGGGCACGTGCCGGCGCTGGGTGACGCCGGTGTCCGGGTCGGCGATCCGGAAGCTCACGATGCCGAGCTCCGGGTCACCGGTGAAGGCCTCGCGCAGCAGGCGGGCCGAGTCGGTGCCGGGCAGCCGGCCGTCGTCGTCCAGGAACAGCACCGCGTCGACGTCCCGGCCGTTGCGGCCGAAGAGCTCGATGCCGACGTTGCGGCCGCCCGGGATGCCGAGGTTCTCCGGCAGCTCGACGGAGCGCACGCCCGCGGGGAGCGGGGGCAGCGGGGCGCCGTTGGCGACCACGGCCAGCTCGACGGCCGGGCCCTGCTGGGCGCGGACCGACTCGATCAGGGCGTTCAGTTCGGCCGGGCGGTTGCCCATGGTGATGATGACCGCACCGAGCCGGAAGGCGTCCGCGGCGCTCGCGCCGGGGCCCTCCGGGGCGCCCTGGACGTCGCGGGTGTTCGGGGTGTCCCGGTCCACGTTCACGGCGCTCACCGGAGCCTGTTCGACAGGACGATGCTGAGCAGGTGCAGCACGGTCTGCAGCATGGCGATCGAGGCCAGCACGACGACCGCGAGCCGGGTGAAGAAGAGCCCGCCGTGGACGGCGTCCGCGACACCCGCGGCGAGGATGAACAGCGAGGCCTCGACCGCGCCCACCAGCCGGTGGAACTTCAGGAGGGAGGCGGCCCGGCGGGCCTTGGCGACACCGGACGAGCGCGGCACGGCGGCGCTGTCCTCGACCGCCGTCAGGCCGCTGCGGGCCCGGGCCACGTCGACCAGGTCGGTCTCCGACTTGATCAGGATCGCGCCGAGCGCCGCCAGCGTGCCGAGGAACGCCCACTCCCAGTGCGAGGCCGGGCCCTCCCGGTGCAGCAGGTCGGTGCCGCGCAGGCCGAGGCCCGTCAGCAGGGCGGCCTCGGACATGTAGTGGCCGACCCGGTCCAGGTAGACGCCGGTGAGCGAGGTCTGCCGGCGCCAGCGGGCCACCTCGCCGTCCACGCAGTCCAGCAGCAGGTAGACCTGGATGAGCACGGCCGCCAGCACCGCGCCGGCGAGGCCCGGGAGGACCAGCGCGGCACCGGCGAGGACGCCCGTGAGCATCATCAGGTAGGTCAGCCCGTTGGGCGTGATCGCCGTCACGGTGGAGAGCACGCGGGTGATCCGCAGCGAGATGCTCCGCATGTAGAGCCGGCCGGCCCAGTGCTCCGCGCTGCGGCGCTGGAGCATGCCCTCCGGGTGGATCACCGCGCGCAGCTCCTCGATCGAGGGGCGGCGGGTCAGGTCCACCGGCGGCGGCGTGGACCCGGCGGCGGAGCGGTCAGCTGTTGACGGCTTGGACATAGTCGGCGTACGCGTCCCTGATTGCGGAAGGGGAGAGGTCGAGGTGCTCAAGGATGGTGAAGCGGCCCGGGCGGGTGTTCGGAGCGTAGTGCACCGCTTCGGTGAACTCCGCCTCGGTGAAGCCGATCTGAGCGGCGGTCACCGGCAGTCCGTGGTGCGCCAGGCGCTCCACGATCAGACCGGTCAGCTCGCGCTCGCCCCGCAGGAAGCTGGCGAAGGCGGCGCCGAGGCCGACCTGCTCGCCGTGCTGGGCGGACCGCTTGGGATACAGCACGTCCAGGGCATGCGAGATCTCGTGGCAGGCGCCCGACGAGGGCCGGGTACTGCCGGCGATGTTCATCGCGATGCCGGACAGTACCAGTGCCTCGGCCAGCGCGGTGAGGAGGTCCTGATCCTGGAGGTTTCCTGGGTGCCGCAGCAGGTTCTCACCGGCCGAGCGGGCCATCGCGACGGCCAGTCCGTCGACCGGTTCACCGGTCTCGACGTGCGACAGCTCCCAGTCGGCGCAGGCCGAGATGTTGGAGACGACGTCGCCGATGCCGGCCGCGACGAACCGTGGCGGGGCGTCCCGGATCACGTCCAGGTCGATCACGATGCCGATCGGGCTGGGCACCCCGTAGGAGCCCCGCCCGGCGTCGTTGTCGAGGGTGGAGACGGGCGAGCAGATGCCGTCGTGGGCCAGGTTGGTGGGGACCGAGACCAGCGGCAGGCCGACCCGGGCCGCGGCGTACTTGGCAGCGTCGATGATCTTGCCGCCGCCCAGGGCCACCATGGTGTCGTAGTGACCGCCGCGCATCGCGTCCGCCAGCCGCACCGCACTGTCGATGCTGCCGTCGTCGACGTGGTACCAGTCGGCGCCGGGCAGCGCCGGCTCCAGCCGGGTGCGCAGCACCGTGCCCGAGCCGTTGCTGATCGCCACCGCGATCCGGCCCGAGGCGGAGAGGCGCTGGTCGGCGAGGATGCCGCCGAGCGCGCCGAGCGCGCCCGGGCGGATCTCGACGAAGACCGGCGACGGCACCAGCCGGGTCAGTACTGGCACGCGATCTCCCGCGCCTTGGCCAGGTCGTCGTGGTTGTCGACCTCGACCCAGGACACCTCGCCGATCGGCTGGACGTCGATCCGCAGGCCGCGGTCGACCATCTCCTGGTAGCCGTCCTCGTAGTAGAGCTGCGGGTCGCGCTCGTAGGTGGCGCGCAGCGCGTCGGTGAGGTCGGCGGCGGCGGCCGGGTTGATGACGGTGACGCCGATGTACTCACCGGTGGCCTCGGCCGGGTCCATCAGCTTGGTGATCCGGCGCACGCCGGTGGCCGGGTCGACGACGACCTTCATCTCCTCGTCGGCGAGCTTCTTCACCGTGTCGAGGGCGAGCAGGATGCCCGGGGCGCGGCCCTCGGCGGTCAGCCGCTCGTTGCCCTCCAGCATGGTGCGCTGCACCGAGACCGGGTGGACGGTGTCGCCGTTGGCGAGCAGCAGGCCCTCGGCGAAGAGGTCGCGGGCGCACCAGAGCGAGTAGGCGTTGTTCCACTCCTCGGCCTTGTCGTTCTCGACCAGGGTGAGCCTGACGCCGTACTTCCGCTCCAGGGCCGCCTTGCGGTCGAGGACCGCCTCCTTGCGGTAGCCGACGACGATCGCGGCGTCGCGCAGGCCGATCTCGGCGAAGTTCCCGAGGGTGAGGTCCAGGACGGTCCGCTCCCCGTCGACCGGCACCAGTGCCTTCGGCAGGGTGTCGGTGTACGGGCGCAGCCGGCGGCCGGCGCCGGCTGCCAGAACGAGGCCGATCATGCGGTTCTCCTGATCCGTCGTGCTGTGCGCTACCGCGCCGGTTACCGGTCCGCGGGACGGCGGGGCCGGCCCCTTCGGGTGGCGCGCCCGGGGCCGCCGAGGTGCGGCCGCCGTGTCCTATGTGATGGTAGGCGACCGCGACGACCAGCCCGAACGCGGCCGGGGGGCTGTGCGGCACGGTGCGCGGGTGCCGCGCGGGGCGCGGTGAAGAAGGGGTGACGCCCAGGTGCGCGTTCCCGTACGGCCGGGCCACCTGATCGAACGGGAGTCGAACAGGTTCCGAACGACTCTGCTATTCCCATGCCCTCAGGCGGCCCGGAACGGGTCGGGGGCGGTCCTGATCCGGCCGGTTGTGCGTGGGACCCCCTGGGGAGTGCCACCCGTACGGCAGACTTGACCGCGACGCCACCGGTGCCGTGGTTGCTCCCATTGCTCCCGAAGCTTCCGAAAGAGGCCTCATGCCCCAGAGTCTGCCGACCGATCCGACGCGCTTCGCCTCGGACACCACGGAGATCGGGACCGGTCTCGACACCGGCCTCGACACCGGCCTCGATGTGGAGACCGACGTGGCGACCGGCGCGGAGGCCGTCGGTGCCCCCGCCGAGATCCTGCTGGAGCTGGTCGACGACGAAGGCGTGACCATCGGCACCGCCGAGAAGCTCTGGGCCCACCAGCAGCCGGGACGGCTGCACCGCGCGTTCTCGGTGTTCCTCTTCGACCGCCAGGGCCGGCTGCTGCTCCAGCGCCGGGCCCTCGGCAAGTACCACTCCCCCGGCGTCTGGTCGAACACCTGCTGCGGCCACCCCTACCCCGACGAGCCGCCGTTCGTGGCCGCCGCCCGGCGGACCGCGGAGGAGCTGGGGGTCGCCCCGGCGCTGCTCTGCGAGGCGGGCACGGTCCGCTACGACCTGCCGGACGAGGCGTCCGGGCTGATCGAGCGCGAGTGGAACCACCTGTTCGTCGGCCTGGTCACCGAACCGGTCCGGCCGAACCCCGACGAGGTGGACGACTACGCCTTCGTCACCGCCGCGGAGCTGCGCGAGCTGGAGGCGGACCGGCCGTTCTCGGTGTGGTTCCGGACCGTCTTCGAGGCCGCGCTGCCGGGGATCCGGGAGATCGCCGGGAACGACTGGTAGGACGGACGCCCGGCCCGCCTCAGCGCTCCGGGTCCCTCCGGGGGAGCGGCAGCGAGGCCCAGATCACCTTGCCGCCCTCCCCCGCCTGCTCGACGTCGCACACCCCGCCGGCCTGCAGCGTGATGCTCTTCACCAGCAGCAGGCCGCGCCCGCCGGTCCGGCCGGTGTCGGTCTCCAGCGCCTTCGGCCGGTACGGGTCGCCGTCCTCGACGGAGACCCGCACCCAGCCGTCCTGGACGGCCAGTTCGGTGGTGACCTCCGGTGACAGTTCCGCGGCGTGCGTCACCGCGTTGCCGACCAGCTCGGAGACGATCAGCAGGACGTCGTCCACCAGCTCCTGGTAGCGGATCTCCGCCATGCCCTGGGCCAGCAGCCGGTCCCGCACCGCGTGCCGGGTCCGCGGCACCGAGGCCTGCTCGGCCGGAACGGTGAACCGCCACACTCCCTCGGCGGGCCCGTCCTGGGCCCGGGCCTTCGCCGCCGCCCCGGCCCGCGCCGCCGTGGCCGCTCCCGCCTGCGCCACGGCGGCGAGGACCGCTCCGGCCTCCAGGATCGCGGTGGCGAGCACCGCGCCGGTGTCCCGGACCGCCCCGGCCGCGCAGGCCGGCCCGCTCCCGGCATCGGCCGCCGCGGTCTCCACCTCCGGCCCGGCCCCTGTCTCTTCCTCGCTGGTCTGCTCCACGTCCAGCCGCCCTTCGTCCGCGACCCCGGGAATCAGGCGTTCCGCTCATGGCGCCCTCGATCCACAGAGGCTAGGAGAGCCGCCCCCGGGACCGGGGCACCGTCGACAACTTGCCCGTGTCGGATCGCTCCAGACCGCTTCCGACCGTTCGCCACCCCTGAACCGACCGTTTACCGCCCTCGAACCACCGCTTCGCGCACATCCGCGACCCGTCCCCGTCACCCCGCCCATCCCCACCGGGGAAACGCAGGTGAGAAGCACTCCGGGAGCCTGGTAATGTTCTCTCTGTCGCCGAGGGGGCGCCGAGAAAGTCCCCGAAGCACACACCCTGTCCGGGTGGCGGAATGGCAGACGCGCTAGCTTGAGGTGCTAGTGCCCTTTATCGGGCGTGGGGGTTCAAGTCCCCCCTCGGACACCGTGAATTCCCCCGGGGAACTCGAAAGAGTTCCCCGGGGGAATTTCTTTTTTCCGGGTGCGTTTACGGCCCGGACTTCCGACCCGGACTTCCGGCCCACGTTTCCGGCTGCCCGTCCCGTCGGGACCCCCGCCGAATGTCCGACGACCGGACACGGGACGGCAACGATCGGACGATTTGCGGTAAATCTGAGGCCGATCTGAGGTTTGGTCCGATTTCGCCCCATAAGCTGCTGTCCGTTTGTGCGTATACCCGATGAGCAGATGAGACAGAGGACCGATACGTTGAGTGAGCGCGAGTCGACGACGGCATCCCATCAGAACTACCGCCGCTCGCTCGGCACCATCAGCCTCACAGCCGTCGGGCTGGGGTCGATCATCGGCTCGGGCTGGCTGTTCGGCGCCGAACGGGCCGCCCGGCTGGCCGGGCCGGCGTCGATCGTCGCGTGGGTGATCGGAGCCGCCGTCGCGCTGACCATCGCCCTCACCTACAGCGAGCTCGGGTCGATGTTCCCCAAGGCCGGCGGAATGGTGCGGTACGGGCAGTACTCGCACGGCTCGCTGGCCGGCTACCTGGCCGCCTGGGCGAACTGGATCGCCATCGTCTCGGTCATACCCGGCGAGGCGACCGCCTCGGTGCAGTACATGAGCTCCTGGGACTTCGGCTGGGCGAAGGACCTGTACGACGGGAAGGAACTCTCCCTCAGCGGTGTGGCGCTCGCGAGCGTCCTGCTGGTCGGCTACTTCGCCCTGAACTGGTTCGCCATCACGCTGTTCGCCAAGACCAACACGGCGATCACCGTCTTCAAGGTCGTCGTCCCGACACTCACCGCCGGTGCGCTCCTGCTCGCCCACTTCGACACCGCGCACTTCACCGACCACGGCGGCTTCGCGCCGAACGGCTGGAGCGCCGTGTTCACGGCGGTGGCCGTCTCCGGCATCGTCTGGGCGTTCAACGGCTTCCAGTCCCCGCTCAACCTCGCCGGCGAGGCCCGCAACCCCGGCAAGTCGCTGCCCAAGGCCGTGATCGGCTCGATCCTGATCGCCCTGGTCATCTACGTCGCCCTGCAGATCGCCTTCCTCGGCGCCATCCCGTCGGCGGACCTGACGAACGGCTGGAGCAACCTCGGCTACACCTCGCCGCTGGCCGACCTGGCCATCGCCTGGGGCCTCAACTGGCTCGCACTGCTGCTGTACGCGGACGCCTTCGTCTCCCCCAGCGGCACCGGCATGATCTACGCCGCCACCACCTCGCGGATGATCCACGGCGTCCAGGAGAACGGCCACCTGCCGTCCCTGTTCGGGCGGGTGGACCGCAGGACCGGCATCCCCCGCCCGGCGCTGGTGCTCAACCTCGTGGTCGCCTTCGCCTTCCTCGCGGTCTTCCGCGGCTGGGGCTCGCTCGCCGAGATCGTCTCGGTGGCCACCGTGATCTCCTACGTCACCGGCCCGGTCGCGGTGATGGCGCTGCGCCGCCTGGCCCCCGAGCTGCCCCGCCCCGTCCGGCTGCGCGCCATGCCCGTGATCGCCCCGGTCGCCATGGTCTTCGGCTCGCTGGTGCTCTACTGGGCCCGCTGGCCGCTGACCGGCAAGGTCATCCTGCTGATGGCCGCCGGGCTGCCGATCTGGGCCTGGTACGAGCTGCGCAAGCCGTTCTCCGAGCTGAAGCCGCACCTCAAGGCCGGCGCCTATATGATCGCCTACCTGTTCGTGATGGCCGGCGTCTCGTGGGCCGGCTCCACCGAGTTCGGCGGCGAGGGCTACCTCCCCGGGGGCTGGGACCTCCTGGTCGTCGCCGCGATCGGCCTGACCTTCTACGCCTGGGGCGTCCGCAGCGCCTGGGCCAACCCCTCCCTCGACGCGGTGAAGCGCGAACTCGCCGCCGAGGCGGAGGCCGGCGGGACCGGGGGAACCGAAGCCGAACCGCCGCACCGAACGGCCCAGCCCTCCCGGGCCTGACTCCCGTACACATCGCGCCGGAGGGTCCACCGACTCGTCGGTGGACCCTCCGGCATTTTTTGGCACGGGCGTCGATCCAGGTCTGACCGTACGAAATACTGGATCACATGCCACCCGTCGCCTCCTCCCCCTCCGTCGCGACACGCATGAGTCGCCAGGCTTCCCGCGACACCGCGCAGGAGGTGGCCGTCCGACGTCTCCTGTTCAAGTGGGGTCTCCGGTTCCGCAAGAACGCACGCGTTCCGGGGATGCCCCGCCGGACCGTCGACATCCTCTTCCCCGGCCCCAGGATCGCTGTGTTCCTCGACGGATGCTTCTGGCACGGCTGCCCGGAGCACAAGACGAGCCCCAAGGCGAATGCTGTGTGGTGGCGGACCAAACTGGACAAGAACGTCGCCAGGGATCGCGAGACCACCTCGCACCTGGTCGACGAGGGCTGGACCGTTCTGCGGTTCTGGGAACACGAGTCGGCGGACGACATCGCCCGGGCCGTTTACAGACAGGTGCGACCTGACACCGTCCCACCGGAGGATCGTCGGTGACCCACAGGTTCACGTCGCTCGAGATCTGCTCCGGCGTCGGTGGTCAGGCACTCGGGCTGGAGCGTGCGGGGTTCGACCCGGTGATGCTGATCGACAACCGGGACGACGCCTGCAGTACGATCCGCCTGAATCGGCCGCACTGGGACGTGCGCTGCCAGGATGTCGTCGACTTCGATCCGGAGGATCATCCCCACACCTACGACGTCGACCTCCTCAGCGGTGGTCTGCCCCGGGTCAAGTCCGCCGCGGCGGTGCGTCGGGTCGAGGACGAGGCCGAGCGCAAGGTGCTGCGTGCCGCGGTACTGCTCCTGACCGCTGTCCGACCGAAAGCTCTGCTGCTGGAGAACGTCCCGGAGCTGGTCGAGAAGGCCACCTACACCGATGACCGCAGCTGGATCGAGGACGAACTCGTACATGCCGGATACCGGCCGTACTGGAAAGTCCTCAACGCCGCCGACTTCGGGGTGCCGCAGAACCGGAGGAGCGGGTTCCTCGTCGCGCTGGCCGACGGCCCGGGGGTGAACTTCTCCTGGCCCGAACCTACGGGCGAGCCCACGCCGACCGTCGGCCGGGCCCTCCGTGTATCGATGGCAGCCCACGGTTGGCCCGGTGCGGAGCGGTGGGCGGAACGTGCCGACCGACCGGCACCCGCCCTCGTCGGCGGGTCCCACCGTCGTGGTGGCGCGGACCTCGGACCGACCGGCACCAAGAAGGCCTGGGCGGCCCTCGGAGTGAACGGGAACAGTCTCGGCGACGAACCTCCGGCCGCCGACTTCCCGCCGGACGGACACCCCAGGCTCAACGTCCGCCAAGCGGCGACGCTCCAGGCCGTTCCCGACGACTGGCACATCCACGGTCGCAAGACTGCGGCGTACCGTCAGATCGGGCACGCCCTCCCTCCACCCCTGGCGGAGGCCGTCGGCCGGTCGATCGCAACTTCCCTGTCGAGCTAGGATCGTCCCCATGCCTTCGCCCGACCCAACCCCCGACTTCAAGATCGTCGATCTCTTCGCCGGCCCCGGCGGCCTCGACATGGCCGCCCACGTACTGGGGATTCCGGTGACGGGCGTGGAGTGGGACGGCAACGCGTGCGACACCCGGTCCGAAGCCGGCCTCGAAACGGTGAAGGGTGACGTCCGTCAGCTGGACCCCGGTCATTTCGACGCCAACGTACTCGCCGGCGGCCCCCCGTGCCAGACCTTCACCGTTGCCGGCAAGGGCGCCGGGAGGCAGGCGCTGGACCAGGTCCTCGGATTCGCCAGGCGCATGGCCCTGGGGGAGGACGTGCGGCCCGAGCTCGACGGACTCGACGACGAACGCACCGGCCTCGTCCTCGAACCGCTGCGATGGGCGCTGGACGCGCTGAAGGACAACGGCGCCGGCTACGACACGATCGTGCTGGAGCAGGTACCGGCAGTACTCCCGGTCTGGGAGGAATACAAGCGCATCCTGGAGGAGCGGGACTACTCGGCCCACTGCAAGGTCCTCCACACCGAGGAGTTCGGTGTTCCGCAGACGCGCAGGCGGGCAATTCTCATCGCCCGCAAGCGTCCTACGGGCGTTCTGCTGAGTCATGTGGTGGAATTCCCCAAGCCCACCCACCGACCGTTCCGGAAGGGGAAGGGTCCCGAATTCGGCGATCCCGCGCTGGAGCCCTGGGCCACTATGGGAGAGACCCTGAAGGGCCTGAAGACCCCTCCCTACGAAGTCGTGTCGAACTACGGCACCGGCGGCGATCCCCAGGCACGTGGCCGCCGCAGCCACAACGAACCCGCCTTCACCGTCACGGGCAAGGTCTCCCGGAACCTGCTGGAACGTCCGAACAGCCGGGCCTCCGATCCCAAGGAACGCTTCGATTCCAAGGAGTCGGGCCTTCTCCAGACCTTTCCCGCCCTGTACCCGTGGTCCGGCAAGGACCAGTCTCAGCAGGTCGGCAACGCCATTCCTCCCCGGCTCGGCGTCCACGTCCTGGCCGCCGCCCTGCAGCGGAGCAAGGAGGACGTCGCAATGGCGTTGAAGAAACTGGAGGCTTGGGAACCGTCCTCCCGCACCGTCGCCTGCTCGGTGGCGGACTGGAAGCACAGGGCCGAGGTCGAGAGGTCGACAAAGACGGTCGCCCCCGCCTGACGAACGGGTCGGGGGGTCGGTCGCCGGGGGAACCGACCCGACCTACCGATCAGGAAGCCCCCTCACGGCTGCGGTCCCGCAGTGGTGCGGCCTCGGAGAACTGCTGGAACATCAGCGTCAGGTGGTCCACCGAATCGCGTCGGACCGCTTCCTCGGGCGGGCCGTCGGGCAGGCGGTCCCACGGGACGGCGGGAGCCGAGTCCGCCTCCTTGATCCATTCGACCAGCGCAGCCGGATCGACCGGGTCGTCCGGCGCGAGCACGTCGTACATCAAAGTGCTGCCGGCCACGTTCACCGCGGTGCAGAGCGCGTTCACGCGGTCACCCAGTCGAGTGACGCCCGACTCTGCGAGGCCCTTGAGAACCCTGACCATCGCCAGAGCGGTCGGTCGGTGGTCGAGTGCGTCCAGACGCAGCGCCGTATTGAGCATGTCCTGGTTTCGACAGGCGATCTCGACCGGGCGGTAGTCGTAGCCGTCCCGGAACACCTCCGCCGCCCACCAGAGTCGGGCGAAGGCCTGGCTGTAGTGCACCCCGGTGAAGCGCGGGGCACTGACCGCCCGTGGCTCCCCGTTCTTCGCCTCACCCCGTGGGAGGTGTCGCCACAACACATAGTCCGGTGCCACGACCAGCGCAAGGAAGTTCCAGAGCGCTGGGCGGGCCGCCTCGGCCCGGGTCATGCGCAGAGTCGCGTGCAACCGGGGAGCCAACCAGGCGTCTGCGTCCGTCGGTACGTCGAACCGATGTATCGCCTCGTCGAGGACCTCGCGTACGGGAGCGACGTCCCAGCGGCCGGATCCGTCCTCGAGGGCCTCGCTCGCGCGCAACAGCGCGACCTGCGGGAGTCGCTCGTGCCCTGACCGCACTGCGGTGGTGAGATGTTTGGCCGCCGCCGTCGCAGGGAGTAGCGCGAGCCGGTCGGGCGTGGCCTGGGTTCCGGGTCGGTTCATCGGCTCGGGCCTTCCTGGTTGCGAGAGACGGTGCGAACGGCTGCGGTCAGCTGCTTGGGCATCTGGGCCCGTCGGGCGGCCGCGAACTGGATCCGGGACTGGAGTTCGGCCCAGCCGTGCCCGTCGCGCCGCCGATCGTGCGCCTCCGTCAGAGCGTCGGCGACCGGCAGCCCCGGCAGGACATCGGGAAGCATCGCGCGCAACACGGCCTCCCGCCAGCCGTCGGGGAACCGAGGAACCCCGTCCTCGTCGAGCTCCAGGTCGCCGAGCGCGGCCTGGAACATCGCGGTCCACGCCTCGGCCGCCGCCTGGGCGGCCACCAGACCGGCGGTGGCCTTCTCCAACGGGCCGCGCGGAGCGTTGAGCAGTTCGGCCAGCCCTTCGAACGCCGTGTTGAGCAGAACCACCGGCAACTCGCCCGCGGTCTCGATCAGCCACGGCGACTCCTTGTACGGCCGGAGCCACTCGTGCGGGCCGTCACGGAAGTCCTCGTGCCGGATCTCGATCTCCCGCCGGCGCAGCGGGGTGCGGGCGAGGAGATCGACGAACCAGGGCTCGTCGGCCGTCCCGATGATGCGACCGTCGACCCCGTCGTAGCTCCCGACGAGGCTCACCTGCAGGGTGGCGCGCGCCGCGTGGGACGACCTGCGGACGACAACCTCACCGCGCCAGCGCCGGTCACTGCGGCTCCGGGCGAGCCGCGTAACCACCCTCGTGTTGGTGGCGCCCTCGGTCAGTACCGCAACACAGGTCACAGCCGCCCACGGGCCGTCGGCGAGCTCGTCCTCCGGCGCGGCGACCTCCAGGTCGAGCACACCTTCCTGCCAGTCGGCACGGCCGACCTGGTGAAGGGCGACGACCCGTTCGCGATCCGAGACGTAGGAGAACGGCAGGTCCTTGCCGTCGATGCTCGCCCGCCGGACGGACACGTCGATACTGCCCAGCAGGGTGGGGTAGGGGTACACGGTGCTCACTGCGAGGCCTCCCTTGCCTGCTGGACCTCGACGAGCACACCCGCCATGGCGGCGGGGACCGGGTGACTGCCGACGGCGGTGACCCCGGAGAACCTTGCGGAGCGGATCTCGGAATCCACGAGGATTCGTCCGTCGACGATCCGGCAGTTCTCGACGGCCGAGAGCTCGGCCCATCGTAGGGACGGGCGCCCGCCGGATCGCACGTCGAACTTGACGACCGGTGTCAGCTGCCACGGATCTTCACGGGGCGGGATCTTCAGGAGCACGTCGAGTGTCCAGGCACCGGAGGCGTCGACCCGCCCCCTGACCCGATCCACGACGGGGTGGCCGTCGACGCGACGAGCGACGGACGGTGACAGGTCCAGACGCAGCAGGTTCCGTAGCACCTCCGGCCCGGCGGACTCCTGGCGATCCAGCCTGCGGCCCACCAGCTCACGCAGGGCAGCGTCCATCGCCGCGTTGAACTCGGTGAGCCTCCGCGGGGCGTTGGGGTAGGTGGCGGTGAGATCCTCGGTCGTGCCCCAGCGGTCGTGCTCGGGCGGTTCGGCCGCACGCAGGAAGGCCTCCCCGGCGTGCACCGCCGCGTCGTCCTCGCCCGTCGCGAAGCCCGCCAGCAGGACGGCCTGGAACGGGTCGACACCGGGGCCGAGATTCCGGGGCGGACGAGCTGTGACGGTCATCCGAGTGCCGCGCATGCAGACGATCCGACTGTGCTTCTCGTCGGTGTCGTCGGCCGGGGTGACAAGGAGAACGGCCTGGTGGGTCAGGCCCTTGGCCCGTGCCCCGGCAGATCGCGGTGCCGGTACGTCGAGCGCGACGCGTACCGCTGCGACCTGGTCGACAGCCGTGAGCCGGTCGACGGTCTCGCCGTTGAGATAGGCCTGGAGGGCGTGGGTCAGCGACGGGCGGCGTTCCCGCGGGTCGACCCGGCGCTCGGAAAGGATCGGTTCCCCGTTCTGCAGGACACGGACCGAGGCCTCCAGCAGCGGCGGAGCGGAACGGCCCGCGGTCATGGCCGCCCAGAAGTTCTCGGCGAGCGCACCGACCAGCGAGTCCTGCATCTCGGCGAGGCGGTTGCCGTCCCTCGCCTCCGAGAGGGCGCCGTTCCCCGCGGCCGCGTCGTGCGCTCCGACGATCAGGAACGACGTCCCCGGGTCATCGCCCTCACGGGCGAGGTGCAGGTCCGCGACCGTCTTCTCGTCGGCCCACCAGGAACGGGAGACACCCTCGTGCTCCTTCTCTGTGTCCGGCTCTCCGAGCCAGGCCGGCCCGGCGTAGGCGACGCCGTCGACGGTTCGCCAGGGCAGGTCGAGGCGGCCGACCACACGACGTGCGGTGCGACCCTCGTGGGCGGCCGACAATGTGCTGTTGATCAGCACCAGTCCGAGGCGACTGGCAGCCCACAGGGTGGCCTTGCCCAGACCGTACGACCCACCTGCGCGGTCATTGCTCTTGTGGCTGTCAAGCTGACGACGGACAACGGCGGCGAACCGCCCGTCGCCGTACTCCGGGCCGGTCAGCCCCGAAGCGTTGTAGTCGTCGATGCGGAGCAGCAGGAGCGAGGTCTCGTCCCTCAGGCCCCTCAGCCCCTCGGCGACCACCCGGCCCACCTTCTGCCGGGACTGTGCCGCGGCGTCGTAGTGCGGCTCGATCTTGTCCCAATGGAGTGCGCGGAGGAAGGAATGACGGTACTCGCCGGTCAACTCGTGCAGTGTGAAGCGGACCCTGACCGGCCGGGTCGGGTCCAACCGCTCGTCCAGGCTGTTCTGGGTGGCCTCACGTGCGAGCACGGCGAGGTTGGCGTCGAAGGCGAAAGCAGCGGCATTGCCGTACTCCCGGCCGCCGTCCTGGTGGGCCGACCGGTGGTGCCACCTGATCGGTCGGACCGCACCCGTATCGGTGTCCCGGGTAACCACGGTGGCCACGTCCGTGTCCAACAGTTCCGCGATCCTCGGCATGAGCTCCGGCCGGGGATGGGCCCGGCCGGTGACCCAGGCCGAGACAGCTGCTCTGGTGAGCTCCAGCTGTTCGGCGAACTCGGCCTGCGACATCCCGCTCCGGCGCAGTTGGCGCCCCAGCCAGGTGCCGAAGTGCTCGCTGTCCTCCATGTGCTCCACTTCCGTTTCCTTCAGGACACCGCCCCCGCGGCAGCCCGCGGAACAACAGTAGCACCGACGATTGACACTGCGGGATGCGTCAAACAGGCTTTGACATGAGCCGCCGGTCTCAGCGCCAGCAGTCGTCGATTCCGAGAAATCACGAAACCCCTGACGCCGACCGACGGACTGTGCCACTATGGCGCCGCGATCTTCCTCGACCCGGCCGACGGCCGGGTCGAGGGTTGAAAGCAGGGGGGTGGGGAGGATAGGCTCCGTCCTGTCGGGTGAGCCTCAACTCCCCCTTCAGAAACGCCTGTTGCTTGAACAGCGGCACCCGTGCGTCCACATATCGGAGGGGAACGTCTTGTCCTACAGCACCCGGATCGCCCGCCACATCCAGCGCTATGACGCACTGCCCGATTGCCGGGCCCGCGCCGACTACCTGGCCCGGCACGGCCTCCTCCTCCACGACCTGGACTACGGAAGGCAGTTCCTCCTGGAGCGGCGTGCCTCGATGGAAGCGGTCACCAGTACCACGGACGTTCCCGGCCACCTCCGTCCCCGCCGGATCCACCGCCGTTCTCGGATGCAGCGGCGCCGTCGGACCACCGCCGCGCGCGTCGGCACCGGTAGGACCCAGGGGCTCCCGTCCGTCCGGACGCATTGGGCGTACCAGAGGTCCTCCCGCACTTTCGTGCTGACCCTCACGATCCGGTTCCGGGGCTGAACTTCCCCTCCCCTCTGCCCCACCCCGGGGGTGCCGGCCTGCCGTGCGCCGGCACCCCCGCCCATCGTGCTCGTTCGGATCTTCCCGAGAACAGGTGCTCCATGAGTGACCGGCAGTTTGCCGAGCCCGCCCTCTCCCCCGTCATCGCCACCGTGCTGCGACAGTCGTCAGTCGTCCTCCAGACCTACAAGGTGGACCCGGGCCTCGTCCAGGAACACGCGAACGGCGAACGGCGCATCACCCAGGGCGGCTACGGGGACCGTCAACTCTTCGAGCTCGTCCAGAACGGCGCCGACGAGATCGCGGCGGCCCCGGGCGGGAAGCTGCACGTCGTACTGACGGACACCCACCTCTACTGTGCCAACGAGGGCACGCCGGTCACTCCCCAGGGAGCCGAGACCATTCTGCGGATGAGCGTCTCGCGCAAACGGGGCGGCCAGATCGGCCGCTTCGGCGTCGGGGTCAAGTCGGTCCTGTCGGTCAGCGACACCCCCCAGTTCTTCAGCACCAGTGGCAGCTTCGGTTTCGACCGCGACTGGTCCGCCGGCGAGATCGCGGCTGCGTTGGGCGGTCAGGGTCCGTCGGACACGGAGACGCCGGTCCTGCGCATGGCCCGGCCGCTCGACGAGGAGCAGGAGCGCGCCGACGACAGCGTCCTGGACAGTCTCCTCAAGTGGGCGAGCACCGTCGTGCGGCTTCCCCTTCTGCCGGGTGCCGCAGAACGCCTCGGTCACGACATCAACGGCCACAAGTACCGCGACGGACGCACGATCAGCCCCTTCCCGTCCCGGTTCCAGCTGTTCTCCTCCCACGTCGGCCAGGTACTGCTGCTCGACCACCGGACCATGCCGCCGGTCCGCCGGGAGATCTCGGTCGAGAGCAGGGGTGTCCGTCGCACGCTGAAGGAACTGGCGCGAGGAGCGAAGCCGACGGTCGAGGAGTGGAAGGTCTTCACCGCCCCGCACAGTCCCACGGCGGACGTCCGCGACAGCGCGGGCGAACTGCAGTACCGTCCGGTCCTCGACATCTCCTGGGCGGTTCCGGAGTACGTGGTCAAGAACGGACTGCACACCGTTCCCATGGGGAAGGGCGAGTTCTGGGCCTTCTTCCCCACCAAGTACGAGGTCTCTCTCACCGGCATCCTGAACGCACCGTGGAAGACGAACGAGGACCGTCAGCACCTGCTGGACGGCAACGCATTCAACCTGGAACTGCTCCGGGCTGCGGCCGAACTCGTCGTGGACACCGTCCCGGCGCTGGTCCCGGCGGAGGATCCCGCTGCCTACCTTCCGCTGCTTCCGGGCCGCACCAAGGAGTCCCTGAACTGGGCCGACGACTACCTGCTCCGGCAGGTCTGGTCGCTCGCGGCCCGGAGGCCCTCGTTGCCCGACCAGAACGGCGAGTTGCAGGTCCCGGCCGACCTGAACATCACACCGGCCGCGCTGGAGAAGGACTGGGTGCGGATCTGGTCCGAATATCCGGGCCGTCCCACGAACTGGGTCCACTCCTCGGTCGACGCCGCCGACAACGCCCTGCGCCGCGGCAAGATGAACTGGATCCTGGACGCCGCCGGGAAGAAGCCCGAGGACGTCAGGACCTGGTTGGAGGCGTTGGTCGCCGACGGAACCCCCGAGGCCTCCTGCCATGCCATCGAGATCCTCTCCTCGATGGTCGTCACCGACCAGTCCCGCCGGCTGTCCCGGGACTCCGAGATCACCGCCGACGCCCGCAAGGCACGGATCGTCCTGACCGAGGAACACGGCATGGTGGCCCCGGTGGCGGGCGAGATCTTCCACCGGACGTCGGACGACGCCCTGCGGGACGACATGGTCTACATCGACCCCCGTATTTCCGGGCGCAACGACATGGCCCGGCACCTGCACAACATCGGTATCCGGGTCGCCGACGCACAAGGGCGGTTCGAAGGTGTGCTCGACCAGGGCTTCGAGCACTACAACGCCCAGGACTGGACCAACTTCTGGGTGCTGTTGCGCAGCGCGGGCGGCAATGCCCAGATCAACCGCATTCGCGCAAAGGTCGCAAAGCCGCTGGAGACACTGCACGTCCGCACCGTCGACGGCCGCTTCCGTCCGATGCGCGGCTGTCTCCTGCCGGGGCCGGTGGTCCCCGACGACGGAAGCCGCGACCGGTCGATCGCCGTGGACACGGACTTCCACGCCGGCGATCGGTCCGTCTTCCGGGACCTCGGCCTGTCCGACCGTCCGACACCGAGTCACCGTCCGGATGCCGAACCCTGGTTCGACGAGTACCGGCAGGTCGTGCACGAGCACTACCTGCGCACGCTGCCGGCGGACGCCCCCCGCCCCAGCCCGTCCCGACTGACCGTCGAGGGCGCTCCGACTGCGGGGCCGCTGCACCTGCTGAAGGAGCTGTCGGACGAGGGTCGTGCGGGATTCGTGGCGGCCCTTCCCGACCTGGGGATCGTCCAGCAGTGGACCAGCCAGTACGGTGCCCAGTCGGCGACCCGCAAGGCGGTGGTCTCCCCATTGCGCTGGATGATCAACCGATACGGTCGGGTCAACACCTCCCTCGGCCTGACCAGGATCGCCGAGGCGGTCGGCCCGCAGCTCAAGGAGTACGCGGGCGTCCTGCCTGTCGCGAGCATCCCCGCCGAGACCGCGCACAGGCTCGGTATGCCCACCACTGCCGACGCGGTTCCCGCAGCGCGTTGGGGCAAACTGCTCGACCGGGTACTGGAGAGCGAGGACGACGCATTCATCGGCCGTACCTACGCACTGCTGCTCCGGGTCGGTTTCGACTTCCCCGACGACGTGCTGACACGTTGCCGCATCGGAAACACGTGGGACACCCGCCCCGACGGCAAGATCGCCGTGGCGACCGACGAGACCTCCTTCAAGGAGCTGGTGCGCGAGCAGCTGCCCGCACTCCTGGTCGCCGACAGGACGGACGCGGCCACCGCCAAGGCGATGGTCGAGGAATGGGGCATGCTGAAGGTCTCCGACGTCATCAGCAAGGAGGTCCGGTCGGTCAAGACCGGCCCGGCCGTCTCCCTGCTCGACGAGTTCACCACCGTGCGTGCCCGGATCGGCAACGCCGGGAACAGTCTCAAGATCCAACGCTGCTCGGAGCTCGACCATGCGATCCGGACGGAGAAGGGACTCACGTCGACCCCGCTGGAGTACGCCCGCAAGGGCAACACCCTCCTGGTGCGGGACAACCTCGACCGGCTGCAGGTGTTGACGGCCGCCGACGCCGAGTTCAAGTGGAACTTCGGCGCGGACGGCTGCCGGCAGGCACTCGAACTGCAGGTCCGGCAGGAACAGGACCAGCAGCTCCAGGCTCGTCTGCGTGCCGTGCGCGAGGTCGAGAGCGTCATCGACAAAATCGCTCTGCTCATCGGTGCGGAAGCGCTCACCCGGGGCCTCCCCCCGGGCCTGATGGAGAGCGAGCGCGACGAACGGGGCGAGGAACCGACCGAACGCCGGGTCGCGGAGATGGCCTTCAACTCGCACGGCGAGTCGATCCTCTCCGAACACGCACGGGACCTCTCGCTGGAGTTCCCCGCCCGCGCCCCCAGTGCTTTCAACGGTAGCGACAAGGCCCGCCGATTCGTCGCCGACCTGGGGTTCCCGGACTCCTTCGCCGGTGCCCGTGCGCCGTCGCTCGACCCGCGTCTGGAGGTCGACGGCCCGTCCGAGTTCCCGTCCCTGCACGCGTACCAGGAACAGTTGGCACAGGCGCTGCTCGCCCTTCTGGCAAGCCCGACGCCGCGGCGTGGCATGCTCAGCCTGCCGACCGGGGCGGGCAAGACCCGTGTGACGGCAGAGGGCGTGATCCGCTGGATCCGCGACGTCGAGTCCCGGCCGGGGCCCGTACTGTGGATCGCCCAGACCGAGGAGTTGTGCGAGCAGGCGGTGCAGAGCTGGAGGTTCGTCTGGTCGAAGGTCGGCCCGGAACGACCGCTGGTCGTCAGCCGCCTGTGGTCCTCCAACTCCGCCACGCCCGTCGACGACCGTGTCCACCTCGTCGTGGCAACGGACGCGAAGCTCGCCGAATGCCTGGGTACGGACGACTACGCCTGGCTGCGCGACGACACCTCGCTGGTCGTCGTCGACGAGGCCCACACCGCCATCTCGCCCCGGTACACGCGGCTGCTCGAACTGCTGGAGCTGACGCACCACCGCACCGGCAGGCACCTGATCGGGCTCACCGCCACGCCCTACCGCAACGACGAGGAGCTGACCCGACGCCTGGTACAGCGATTCGGGAACCGTCTCGACACCGGGGTGTTCGACGGCGACCTGGCCGAAGCGATCAAGCAGCTCCAGCACATCGGGGTTCTGGCCCAGGTGCGACACCGGGAGCTGGCCGGGGGAACGATCTCCCTCAACCCGGACGAGCTGAAGCGGTCCGAGAGGTTCGCGACCTTGCCGAAGGGCGCCGAGCAACGATTGGCCGACGACCACGAACGCAACCAGCGAATCATCGAAGAGATCGCAGACATGCCGTCCGAGTGGCCGGTCCTGGTCTTCGCCACCTCGGTGGCGCATGCCAAGTTCCTCGCCGCGAAGCTGAGCGACCGCGGGATCTCCGCCACAGCCATCGACTCCACCACTCCTGTCGCGGACCGTCGCCAGCGGATCGACGCGTTCCGAAAGGGGAGGATCCAGGTGATCACCAACTACGGTGTCCTCACCCAGGGCTTCGACGCCCCGGCCACCCGTGCCGTGGTCGTGGCCCGACCGACCTACAGCCAGCACGTCTACCAGCAGATGATCGGACGCGGTCTGCGCGGCCCCAAGAACGGCGGCAAGGAGACCTGCCTGATCCTCAACGTCCGCGACAACATCACCAACTACGGCGAGCGCCTCGCCTTCACCGACTTCGAGTACCTCTGGGGGGAGGAGAAGTGACGTCGCCCGTCCGCGGGGACCACCCGCTGACAGCCGAGCAGCAGGCCGTGGTGGACCGGCCGTGGGACGCCCGCGTACTCGTGACGGCGGGGGCCGGCGCCGGCAAGACCCACACCCTCGTACGACGTCTCGACGCCTTGGTGGAACGGGAGGAGCTGGAAGCCGGCGAGATCCTGGTCCTGAGTTTCTCGCGGGCCGCGGTAAGCGAGTTGGCGGAGCGGATCGAGCGGCACGCCTCGGCCGCACAGCGGATCCGGGTCCAGACCTTCGACGCGTGGGCGGCGTCCCTGCTGAAACGGGCCTACCCGGACACCGATTGGGCCTCGATGTCCTTCGACCACCGCATCGAGGCTGCCACGGAGGCGATCGACCGGGGTGCCGTCGAGGTCGGCGACCACGGTGTGCCCGCCCACGTCGTCATCGACGAGGTCCAGGACCTCGTCGGTGTCCGCCGGGAAATGGTGGAGGCACTGCTCGACCGCTTCCAGGACAACTGCGGGTTCACGGTGGTCGGAGACTCCGCCCAGGCGGTCTACGGCTTCCAGGTCTCCGACCCCGACACGCGCGCCGAGGAGACGGACCGCTTTCTGGACTGGGTCCGGGCAAGTTTCGGGGACGACCTGGACGAGTTGCACCTCGGCGACAACTTCCGTGCCCGGACGGACGAGGTCAGGATCGCCCTTCCGTTCGGGGCTCAGCTCCAGCGTCTGCCCCGCGACCCGGGTCCGGCCGCCGCGGAGGCCGAACGGATCCACGGAGAGCTGCGCTCCCTCCTGCTCGCCACGCCGAACTTCGGCAGCCTCGACTCGGAGTTCGTGCAGGCCGCCCTGCGGGACTTCCCGGGGAGCACCGCGGTCCTGTGTCGGGACAACGGGCAAGCGTTGACTATCTCCGGCCGGCTGTCGGAGGCCGAAGTGCCGCACGTGTTGCAGCGGTCCGCGCGCGAGCGCTCGGCGCCGTCCTGGGTCGCCGAACTGCTGGCGGCCACCAACACCTCGACGCTCCGGCAGGACCGGTTCGTGGAGCTGCTGGCCGAGATCGAGCTGCCGGCCGGTAGCAGCCCCGAGATGCTGTGGCGGGCGGTCCGCAAGGTCGCGCGGGGCACCCGCGGGGCAGCGGACGTCGCCGCGCTGCACCGCGCCCTGGCCGAGCGGCGACTTCCGGACGAGCTCACCGCCCCGCAGCCTGCATCGCTCGTGATCTCGACCGTCCACCGGGCGAAGGGCCTCGAGTTCGACCGGGTCCTGGTCGTCGAACCTCGGGTTCTCAAGGAGCCGCGGCGTGTCGAGAGGAAGAAGTACGACTACGACCCCGCCGCCGAGGCCCGCCTCCTGTACGTCGCCATGACACGTGCCCGGGACGACCTGTACGTCCTGGACGCCCCCAGCACGTGGCAGGTCCGCAAGGACCGGCGGCTCGACCGTTGGTATCTGGGAGGGCGGAGCACCTGGGCGCGCAACGGAATCGAACTTTTGGGCGAGGACGTCTCGCACGAGTCGCCGCCCGGGAGCACCGACCTGCACGAGAGCCCTTCCGAGCTGTTGGAGCATCTGCGGGCCGGGGTCACCCCAGGAGCGCCGGCGGAGCTGGAGCTCCTGCACGGCATCCCGGTCGCCGCCGACCAGTCGCCCCCGTACGCGGTGTCCGTCGCGGGACGACGGACCGGCGTCGTGTCACAGCGATTCCGCACGGACCTGCACCGCATGCTTCGGCGCAACGCGCGCACCGAGGTCGCGAACTGGCCACCGCTGATCACAGGCCTGCGGGTCGACTCCGTCGAGAGCGTGGCCGGCGACGGAGCCGTGAGCGAGCGGGCCGGCCTCGGCGACCGAGGTGTGTGGCTGGCCCCGCGCCTCTGCGGTCTCGGGCGGTTCCGTTGGTACGACGAGCAGGGATCGAAGACCGAAGAGAGCGAGAGGAACGCGGTATGACCGACTCGACGCACAGTGCCCACTACAGGATGTGCGACTCTCTGCTCGACGCGCTTCGCGCCGACCTGCTCGGCCCAGTGGGTGGCGAGGGCGAGGTGCTCACCGACGATGCGCCGATCACCGTGTATCCGGTCGGGGTACTGTTCCCACGCACGCGGACCGACGAGTCCCACCCGGAGCCGGGGGACCTGGAGGCAGTGCGCGACGGGCTCGACTCCACACCGCTTCCGACACGCCGGGACGTCGAGGAGTCGACCGGGGACCTCGGTGTCTCGCTCGCCAATGTTCGGATGCCCTCGTCCATCGGCCTCACCCTCGCCGTCGATCCCTCAGTCTCGCACTACATCCGTTTCACCGTCCGCGCCGCCGTCTACGTCCCGGAGGACGCGCAGGGGAAGGCTGTGCCTGCCAAGCGGACACAGGCCCGCACGACCGACGCCCAACAGGAGAACTGGCGGCGCGTCGCCCTTCACCCCGAGCCTGTGGACGTCGATGTGTCACGGCCGGGGGTCCTCCCCCCGATCGTCCTGCACCCCGGTCTTGAGCTGCGTGTTCTGGTCCGACCTGCCTCGGGCCCGGGTGGAACCGTGACGGTGACCGCCACAGTGATGAACAGTCTGGAGATCGGTCAGTACGACCTGCGTGACGCCCACTGCTTCTACCAGCCGGTGCTGGAGGTGACCGGCGGGCAGGAGGGAACCGCACCGTTCGTCGAGCGTCGGGCCGTCCTCGGGGCGGTCGACTCCGAACATGCGCTCAGCCGCCTGCTGTACCGCCACGCACCGAGCTTCGCAACCGGACACGGCTGCGCGGCCCAGTGGAACTGGTCCCCCCCGCCGGCCGGTGAACCTTCGACGGGACCTGCGGCCGTGGGTGCGGTGCGCACCGAGTTCGTCCCCGCCCACGAGGTCCTGCTGACGGAGTCGAATCCGCGGATCGACGCCGGGGCACTGACCATGCAAGGCCTCGGCACAGCCGCGGCCGAGGAGATCGTGGCAGCGCTGCGCCGGTTGCTCTCCGGGTACGAGCAGTGGATCGACGGCCAGGAGCAGCAGGCCCGGTCGGCGGAGCTCGGAGAACATCGGGAGGTCGCTGCCGAACAGGTGGAGCGCTGCCGGAGGGCCCTGCGCCGTATGCACGCCGGTGTCGATCTCCTGACGGACCGGGAACAGCCCGAGATCCTGAAGGCATTCCGGCTGGCCAACCTCGCGATGGCCGACCAGCGGGCCCGTACCGCCTGGATCAAGGGGGGTCGGGCAGGTTCTCCGGATCCGACGGCAGGCCGGTGGCGACCGTTCCAGATCTCCTTCGTCCTTCTCTGTCTGGAGGGGATCGTCGACCCCGAACACGAGGACCGGGGCATCGCCGATCTGCTGTGGTTCCCCACCGGTGGTGGCAAGACGGAGGCCTACCTCGGGCTGATCGCCTTCACCACGTTCCTCCGCAGGCTCCGTGACGGAGCGAACGGCGCGGGCGTGACGGTGCTG
Source organism: Kitasatospora sp. NPDC127035 (assembly GCF_042726075.1). Taxonomy (NCBI): domain Bacteria; kingdom Bacillati; phylum Actinomycetota; class Actinomycetes; order Kitasatosporales; family Streptomycetaceae; genus Kitasatospora; species Kitasatospora sp. NPDC127035. Next base: position 96,035 of record NZ_JBHXDN010000002.1, read on the forward strand.
ATGCGCTACACCCTGCGCCTGCTGACCCTGCAACAGTTCGAGCGGGCCGCAGCGCTCATCTGCGCCATGGAGAGGCTCAGGTCGGCGGACAGCGCCGCCCTGGGCACCGAAGAGATCTCCATCGGTATGTGGGTGGGACGCTCCGCGACGCCCAACACCTTGGACGTCGCCGCGGAGAAGCTGGCCGAGCTGGCGGCGAACCCGCACCGGTCCGTGCAGACCGAGAACCCCGTCCAGCTGCGGAACTGCCCGTGGTGCGGGGAGTCGCTCGTGGCACGCGACTACGCCGTCGACGAGGAGGCCGAACGGATGACCATCCGCTGCCCCTCGACGGCCTGCGAGTTCAGGTCCGGGCTGCCGGTGCACCTGGTGGACCAGGCCGTCTATCGGGCCCGCCCGACCCTGGTGATCGCCACCGTCGACAAGTTCGCGTCCATGCCCTGGCGCCCCAGGTCTGCGGCACTCTTCAACCGCGACCGATCCGACCACACGCGGCCGCCGGACCTGATCGTCCAGGACGAGCTCCATCTGATCTCCGGACCTCTGGGCAGCCTGACCGGACTGTACGAGACCGCCGTGGACACCCTGGCGAGCCGACCGAAAGTCATCGCTTCGACCGCCACCATCCGACGGGCGGACGAACAGGGCGCACGTCTTTTCGCGCGTGCGGTCGAGCAGTTCCCGCCCGCCGGGCTGGACGCCCGCGACTCCTGGTTCGCCGTCGAGACGCCGGCCGAACAGAAGGCGGCTCGGCGCTATGTCGGACTTCTGACCTCCAGCACCAGTCAGTCGACACTGCTGATCCGCGTCTACGCCGCCCTGCTGCACCGCGCGGCCGCGGACGACACACCGCCGGAGGTGAGGGATGCCTACTGGACACTGGTCGGCTACTTCAACAGTCTCCGTCTGCTGTCCGCAGCGGAGCTCCAGGTCCTCGACGACGTGCAGGACCGCCTGGAGTACGTCGCGGCCCGCGAGGGCCTGAAACCCCGTGCCGTCAACAGCATGACGGAACTGAGCAGCCGGGCGAACGCGAGCGACATTTCCCGACGGCTGAAGGAGGTCGAGCGCGCGCTTCCCCTGGACGACGTGCTCGACGTCCTGCTGGCCACCAACATGATCTCGGTGGGTGTGGACATCGACCGACTCGGTCTGATGGCGGTCATGGGCCAGCCCCAGACCACCGCCGAATACATCCAGGCAACGAGCCGGGTCGGTCGACGCCACCCGGGGTTCGTTGCCGTCATGCTGAACTCGTCACGTTCCAGGGATCGTTCGCACTACGAGGACTTCCACCACTTCCACTCGGCGCTGTACCGGGAGGTGGAGTCGAGCAGCGTCACACCCTTCTCGGCCCGCGCTCGGGACCGCGGCATGCACGCCGTGGTGGTGGCACTCGCCCGCCTGATGCTGCCGGGGGCGCGGGAGAACGACCGGGCCTCCCGGATCGAGGACTTCCTCCCCGACCTGAAGGGACTCGTCCGACCGGCGGTGCTCGACCGCGTCGCACGGGTCGAACCGCACGAACTCGACGCGACCGCCAGGGCCTTCGACCACTTCGTCGAACAGTGGCGGGACGTGGCCCACTTCGAGCCGAACCTCGTCTACGAAGCAGCCCGCGGCAGCCGGAATCCGGCTCTGCTGAGCAGCTACGACGACGAGAGCCGCAATGCGACAGGTTGGCCCACCTTGTGGAGCCTGCGTGACGTAGACGCCTCGTCCACCTTCTTCGAGGAGCGCTGAACCCGTGAGCCCTTTGCCGCCCCGAACCCGTCGTCGAGGACCCCTGTCCGCGCCCGTGCGTGCCGCGCGTCGGCTCGGTGAGATCCGACGGAGCCAACTGGTCACCACCTACGGTGTGGGCGCCATGATCGCGGTCGAGAACGAGTCGTTCATGATCCGGGGCATCGACTCGTGGGACACCTCCGAGGCCGTCACAGTGCTGGAGCCGAGGCTGGCCCGGCAACTGGGTGTCAACGAGTTCCGCCTGCCGCCGGCGCCCGACCCCGAACGGGCGAAGGACGGCGTGCGGGCCACTCGGTTCCCGCTCATGTACTCGTGTCCGCAGTGCGGCGCGCTGGACACCTTTCGCAAATTCAACTCCCCTGCGGGCAAGGCAGAATGCTCCACGTGCCAGGAGGACCTGGTGCCGTCCCGCTTTGTCGTCGCGTGCGAGAACGGACACCTGGACGACTTCCCCTATTGGCAGTGGGTCCACCGCGGAGCCGCGCGCGCGGCGGGCACCTCCTGCGGCGGAACGCTGTCCCTGCGGACGGAGGGTTCCACGGCTTCGCTCCGAGCTGTGGTGGTCGGATGCAGCTGCGGAGTCAAGGCGTCCATGGAAGGCGCCTTCCGCCGGCAGACACTCAAGGAATTGGGCATCCGCTGCTCCGGCCGACTCCCTTGGCTGAAGGACGAGGAGGCCGAGACGTGCGGCCTCCGACCACGTACCCTCCAGCGAGGTTCGTCCTCCGTCTGGTTCCCGGTCATGCACTCCGCCCTGTCGATCCCTCCGTGGAGCGAGGGGCTCGCCAAACTCGTCTCCCGCTACTACGACAAGCTCAAGGACTCCGACGCCGACGAGATCCGCGCCTATCTGCGTGTCGAGAAGATCCTGCGGAACCACCCCGAGTACACACCGGACCAGGTCGTCGACGTGATCGAACAGTGGCGAGCGCACCAGCCCCCGGACGAAGGAGCGGGCGAGGCCGGAGAGCAGGGCCGGCGCAACCTGCGGGCGAAGCTCTACCGCGACGAGTACGACACTCTGTGCCGAACGTATCCCGAGCAGGACGACGCCGGCAGCCAGGACTTCGTCTGTGAGCCTCCGGCCGCACCTGTCCTTCCGCTCGCCGACTCGTTCGGCATCGAGCAGGTCATGCTGGTCAAACGACTGCGGGAGGTGCGCGCCCTGCAATCGTTCACCCGAGTGGAGGAGCCCAGTGCGGCCGATGCCCCCGTTCGACGGGCACGGATCTCACGCACCCCGCAGAACTGGCTGCCCGCCGTCGAGGTGAGCGGCGAGGGAGTCTTCCTCCGGCTCGACGAGGAACGGCTCCGCTCCTGGGAGCAGCAATCGGGACCGGCAACCCGAGCGAGGAAAATCCGCGAGAACCACGACCGGCTTCTCCGCGAGCGTGCCGGCACCACCATCGGTTCCGTTCCCCGCTCCCCCGCCACGCCCCGCTACCTGCTGCTGCACTCGCTCGCTCACGTACTGATCAACGAATGGAGCCTGGACGGCGGCTACCCGACGGCCGCACTTCGCGAACGGCTCTACGTCGACGAGGACATGGCAGGGGTACTGATCTACACGGCTACGAGCGACTCGGCCGGGAGCCTCGGCGGAATCGTTGCCCAAGGAGAGCCGGACCGTCTCGCCGGTGGCCTCCGCACGGCCCTGCACCGTGCGAGTTGGTGCTCGAACGACCCTCTGTGCACGGAGGCCGAGGCAAGTGGGGCGGACAGCCTCAACCTGGCCGCCTGTCACGCCTGTCTCCTGCTTCCGGAGACGAGTTGCGAGAACAACAACATCCTGCTCGACCGTACAGCCCTGGGCGGCACCCCGGACGGTCTGCTCGAAGGTTTCTTCCTCGTGCCGTAATCGCGCCGCACGCGGGTACGCCCCGAACCTCGCCCCCGAACGGGCCGGCGAAGCGCCGGCCGGGATTCTTTCCGGCCGGCGCTTTCGCGCTCCGCTGTGCGGGGGGCGCCGGGTTCGTCGGGGTGGTCCTGCGGCGGAGTGCGGCGGTCAGCCGCGGCGGGCGCGGCGGATGGCGGAGGTGACGACCGGCGGGAGGAGGTCGCCCGCGACGCGCTTGGCCACGTTGGCCGGGCGGCGGCGTTCGGCGGCGAGGGCCCGGCGTTCGGTCAGGTCCAGCACGGCCGCCCGGCGCTCCAGTTCCGCCTCGTGGAGGGCCTGGTGCGCGGCCCGTTCGGCCTCGCGGCGTTCGGCCTCGACGGTGAGTCGGGCGTGGTGGCGCGAGACCGGGGACGGGGCGGCGCCCTCCGCGCTGCCGCCTATCCGCACCAGCCGGTGCCCGGCGAGCGCCTCGCTGGTGATGGCGCAGTGCGGGAGGGTGCCGCGCCGGGCGAGCAGGTCGAGCCGGGCGGGCTCCGGGTCGCCCCAGGTGCCGTAGAACTTGCTGTCGGTGAGCACGATCGGCTTGAGGCCGTGGTTGAACAGGGCCTCCCAGGTGGCGGCCGCGACGCCGGGGGTGTGCGCCGAGCGGTAGTCGTCGACGGCCACCACCCCTTGCGGGGCCAGCGCCGTACGGGCCACGTCGAGGTCGGAGGCCGCGTGCTCGTAGAGGTGCGAGGCGTCGATGTGGACGAAGCGGAAGGTGCCGGCCGGGAGGCGGCCGCCGGCCAGCACGGAGGTGGACGCCTGGACGATCTCCGGCAGCCTGTCGTGGAAGGACAGGTAGTTGGTCTCGAACGCGGTCCGGGTGAGCGACCGCCGGTAGGACATGTCCATCTCGGCGGCGTTCTCGACGTCCGGGGCGTCCGAATCGAAGAGGTCACAGACCGTGAACGTCTCGCCGGGTTGCAGGTGGGAGCCGATCACGATCGCGCTGCGCCCCAGGTAGGCGCCCATTTCCAGCAGGTCGCCGGTGAGACCTGCGGCTTCCTGCCGGCCGAGGAACCACTCGAAGAGATGACGGTCATGGTCCCAGAACCAGCCGGGGACGTCGTCGAGCACGGCGGGCTCGGTGAGCGGGTGCTGCTCGGTGCCGAGTGCGGTGTCGGTCACGAGGTGGCTCCTTACACGGTACGACCGACCGTCGGCCGCTCCCCGTCTCCGGGCGCGCTGCTGCCGGTCGGTGACGGGTCTCCGCCGGTTCACCGCCCGGGACGGACGGCGGACCGGGCGCGCGAACGCGGCTCAACCTGCCGCAAACGGTAGCCCCGGTACCCGAGCTCGCTGCAATCTACCGGTCACCGAACGGAGTTGGAGAGAGCCCGGAGCAAAGTATTTCGCCGCCCGGCGATTCTGTGGAAGGACCTGATCGGAGATGTTCGGGGGGCGGAGGAGCGTTCATCCATACTGCCGCCCAGGTGTCCGATTTGTCATCATCACGGAGATGATCTCCGCCCGCGGCGCCAGGGGCGGGGTGCGGCGGCGGGGTGCGGGGGTCGCCCCCGCACCCCGCGGGGGCGACTACGCCAGGTCGACGCCCGGGTAGAGCGGGAAGCCGGCGAGGAGGTCGGCGGCGCGCTTGGCGATGCCGTCGGCGACGGCGGGGTCCAGGACGTACTGGGCCTTGGAGGGGGCGCCCGCGGCGGTGGTGGCCGGGGTGGTCGACCGCAGCACGGTGTCGATCAGGGCGGCGATCTCGTCCATCTCGGCGACACCCAGGCCGCGCGTGGTGAGCGCGGGCGTGCCGATCCGGACGCCGGAGGTGTACCAGGCGCCGTTCGGGTCCTGCGGAACGGAGTTGCGGTTGGTGACGATGCCGGAGTCGAGGAGCGCCGCCTCGGCCTGGCGGCCCGTCAGGCCGTGGCCGGAGACGTCGGCGAGGACGAGGTGGTTGTCGGTGCCGCCGGTGACCAGCGTGCCGCCGCGCCGCAGCAGGCCCTCGGCGAGCGCCTGGGCGTTGTCGACGACCTGGCGGGCGTAGGTCCGGAACTCCGGGCGGCGGGCCTCGGCGAACGCGACCGCCTTGGCCGCCATGACGTGCGAGAGCGGGCCGCCGAGGACCAGCGGGCAGCCGCGGTCGACGTGCTCGGCCAGCTCGGCGGTGCAGAGCACCATGCCGCCGCGCGGGCCCCGCAGCGACTTGTGGGTGGTGGTGGTGACGATCTGGGCGTGCGGGACCGGGTCGTGGTCGCCGGTGAGCACCTTGCCCGCGACCAGGCCGGCGAAGTGCGCCATGTCGACCATCAGGGTCGCGCCGACCTCGTCCGCGATCTCGCGCATCACGCGGAAGTTGACCAGCCGCGGGTAGGCGGAGTAGCCCGCCACCAGGATCAGCGGGCGGAACTCGCGGGCGGTGGCGCGCAGCGCGTCGTAGTCGATCAGGCCGGTGACCGGGTCGGTGCCGTAGCTGCGCTGGTCGAACATCTTGCCGGAGATGTTGGGGCGGAAGCCGTGGGTGAGGTGACCGCCGGTGTCCAGGGACATGCCGAGCATCCGCTGGTTGCCGAGCTCCTGGCGCAGCAGGGCCCAGTCCTGCTCGGTGAGGTCGTTGACGTTGCGGACCCGGGCACGCCGGAGGGCGGGGCTCTCCACCCGCTGGGAGAGGACGGCCCAGAACGCGGTCAGGTTGGCGTCGATGCCCGAGTGCGGCTGGACGTAGGCGTGCTCGGCGCCGAACAGGGCGCGGGCGTGCTCGGCGGCGATGCTCTCGACGGTGTCGACGTTGCGGCAGCCCGCGTAGAAACGCCGGCCGACCGTGCCCTCGGCGTACTTGTCGCTGAGCCAGTTGCCCATCGCGAGCAGGACGGCCGGGGAGGCGTAGTTCTCGCTGGCGATGAGCTTGAGCGAGGCGCGCTGGTCGTCGATCTCCTGGCCGACGGCGGCGGCGATCCGCGGTTCGACCTCGCGGACGACGTCGAGGGCCGATCGGAACGCCGTGTTGGCGGAGGGGGTGGCGGCCGTGTGGGGCTGCTGGGCCATGACGGTCTCCTGGAAGGAGGTTCGGGGGGCCCAGGCGCTCGGCGACTTGACGTGATTCGGCACGGGGCCGCTTCCCGATGGTCGATTCCATCCGTGCGCGCCAGTCGCGGCCCGCCGGAATCGTATCAACGCCGCCGCTCCTGTGTCGGAGATCTCAAAATGCGGGACGACAGCGGACATGACATGACTTTTGTCCACGTATGTCCGTTCTACTGCTACGGCAGTATTGCGGCGGAATGAAGCCGCCGTCATTCCCGCAACAAAGCCGACGACAGGCCCGGGGAATGATTTGCGGAACTCCCTCGGTATCCGATCTGATGGCGCTCGGCGGCCCACCGGGAAACCCCCGGACCGGCCGCCCGGAAATGCACGTCAGCGCACCCTCACCCACGGGGCGGCGGAGAATTCGGGGAGTACGCCTCTCATGGCAGTGGTCGAACCAGTCGCAGGGCCCGCCGCGGAGCCGGCCCCCCGGACGCCACCCACGGCGCCCACCCGGTCGGGCTCCCAGGATCCCGGTCCGGCGCCGGACCGGGCGCCCGCCCCCGCGAGCCTGCTGCGGCGCGTCTGCCGCGACCGCACGGGAGCCGTCTCCCTCGCCGTCGTCCTCCTCTTCCTCCTGCTCGCCGTCGCGGCCCCGCTGATCGCCGCGCTGTACGGCAAGAACCCGACCGAGCACTACGGCCAGAACACTCCCGGCCTGCTCAGCGACGGTGGCCTGCCGGTCGCGCCCAACGGCGGCATCTCCGGGGAGTTCTGGTTCGGCCTGGAGCCCGGTCTCGGCCGCGACGTGCTCACCCAGCTGCTCTACGGCATCCGCACCTCGCTGCTGATCGCCTTCGTCGCGGCCGCCGTCACCACCACCCTCGGGGTGCTGGCCGGGGTCGCGGTGGGCTACCTCGGCGGGATCACCGACCGGCTGTTCGGCTTCCTCTCCAACGTCCTGCTGGCGTTCCCGACGCTGCTCCTGCTGCTCGCGATCAGCCCGGTGATCCAGTCCCGGCTGGTCGATCCCGGCACCGCGGAACCCGACTGGATGCAGTTCCTCGTCCTCATCCTGGTGTTCTCCGCGTTCGGCTGGATTCCGCTGGCGCTTTCCCTTCGCGCCACCGTCAGGTCGCTCCGGGAAAGGGATTTCGTGCAGTCCGCACGGGCGATGGGAGCGAGCGGATTCCATATCGTCTTCCGTGAACTCCTGCCGAATGTCCGGGCGCAGCTGCTGGTGCACGCCACCATGGCGGTGCCGACGTTCGTCGCCTCCGAGGCGGTGCTGTCGTTCCTCGGCGTCGGGATCAACGAGCCGATCCCGGACTGGGGCCGGATGATCTCCCGCGGCTCCGAGGTCTTCCAGGCCGATCCGACGTACATGTTCTTCCCCGGCATCGCGCTGCTGCTGTTCGTCCTCGCCTTCAACCTGCTCGGCGACGCCGTCCGGGACGCGCTGGACCCGCGCAGCGCCCGCTGAGGCGGCCGGTCCCCGACCGCTCGCCGCCGGCCGTCCGGCCCTCCCCGACCTTCCTCCCTTCTTTCGCCGTTCACCTATCCGCCCCGGGCCCCCGGGGCAAGGAGAGATTCGCCATGCGCTGGATCAGACCGTCCCTCGCCGTCGTCGCGACCGCCCTGCTGGCGACCTCCTGCTCGGCCGGCGCGGGCTCCACCTCCACCGGCACCGCCGCCTCGCCGAAGGACACCTCGCCGCTGACCGCCGCGCTCGGCACCGAGAAGGAGAGCGCCGGACCGGCCCCCGCCGTGCCCGGTGCCCGCGCGGGCGGCACGGTGAACGTCTACAACGCGACCGACTTCCGCCACCTCGACCCGCAGAAGGTGTACGCGGGCGCCGCCTACAACACCTCGCTGCTCTGGGGCCGCCAGCTCACCCAGTACCAGGTGGTGGACGGCAAGGCGAAGCTGGTCGGCGACCTCGCCACCGACACCGGCACCCCCGCCGACGGCGGCCGCACCTGGACGTACAGGCTGAAGGAGGGCGTGGCCTGGGAGGACGGCCAGCCGATCACCTCCCAGCAGGTCAAGTACGGCATCCAGCGCAGCTTCGGCAAGGGCTACGAGGTCGGCCCGCCGTACTGGCCGCAGTGGCTCACCGGCGAGGCGAGCTACGACGACGCCCGCAAGAAGTACGGCGGCCCGCAGGACGGCGACCTCGCCGCGATCGAGACGCCGGACGACCGCACCATCGTCTTCCACTTCCCGCAGCCGCAGGCCGACGTGCCCTACATGGCCGCCCAGTCCTCCTCGTCCCCGGTGCGCAAGGACAAGGACACCGGCACGGACTACGACCGGCTGCCGTACTCCAGCGGCCCGTACCGGATCGTCGAGCACGTCCAGAACACCCGCCTGGTCCTGGAGCGCAACCCGCACTGGAAGCCGGAGAGCGACCCGATCCGCAACCAGTACCCGGAGAAGTTCGTCTTCACGTTCGGCAAGGAAGCGCTCAACATCAACCAGGAGATCCTCTCCGGGCGCGACGGCGGAGCGGACGCGACCACGGTCGCCACCCAGCTCTCCCCCGAGCTGTACCAGACCGTGGACACCGACCCGAAGGCCAAGGAACTGGTCGTCTCGGGCCGGCAGGGCGCCTTCGTCACCCAGCTCGTGATCAACAACGAGCGGGTGGCCGACGTCGAGGTCCGCAGGGCCCTCCACCTCGCCTACCCGCGCCAGCAGGCCCGCCAGGTGCAGGGCGGCACCCGGGCCGGCGAACTCGCCACCACGCTCAGCTCCCCCGCGCTCGTCGACTGGCAGAAGTACGACCTGGACCCGGCCAAGCCGGAGGGCGACCCGGACGCCGCCAAGGCCACCCTCGCCAAGGCCAAGCAGGCCCCCGCCTCGCTCACCTACGCGTACGCCAACACGCCCAACGGGCAGCGGGTCGCCCAGGTCCTGGTCGACGGCTTCGCCAAGGCCGGCATCACCGTCGTGCCCAAGCCGATCGACCCCAAGGCGCTGCTGGACGAGACGCACCGCGCCGACTCCCCCTACGACCTGTGGGAGGAGACCAGCTCGGTCGACTGGCCGACGCCCTCCACGCTGATCCCGTTCTCCTTCGACGGCCGCGCCAACAGCGACCTCAACTCCGCCCGCTACCGCAACGCCGAGGTCGACAAGGAGATCGACCGGATCAACCAGATCGGCGAGCCGCGCCAGAAGGCCAAGGAGCTGTACGCGCTGGAGCAGACCGTGATGAAGGAGCTGCCGGTCCTGCCGTTCGCCTACCCGAACATGAACCAGCTGCGCGGCGCCAACGTCGGCGGGACGTTCATCCACCCGATCTACGGCTCGGTCAGCCTGGCCTGGGTCTACCTGAAGTCCTGACGCCCCGAAGTCCCCGGCGGCCCCGCCCGCCGCGCCGTGCACCGCACGCGCGGGCGGGGCCGCCCACCCCGACGCCCTCTGATTCGGACCGGCCACCATGCTCTCCTTCGCCCTGCGGCGGATCCTCCAGGCGATCGCCGTCCTGGCCGCGGTCTCCGCCGCCGCCTTCGTCCTCTTCTACGCCGCCCCCGCCGACCCGGCCCGCGCCGCCTGCGGTCCGCGCTGCGACACCGGCCAGGTCGCGGCGGTCCGTTCGAGCATGGGCCTGGACCAGCCGCTCCTCGCCCAGTACACCGACTACCTGGCCGGGGTCGTCGCCGGCCGGGACATCAAGGACGTCGACGGTTCGGTCATCCACTGCGACGCGCCATGCCTCGGCTACTCCTACCGGCTGCACCAGCCGGTCACCGAGGCTCTGGTCGACCACCTGCCCGTCACCGTCTCGCTGGCCGTCGGCGCCTTCGCGTTCCTGCTGCTGTTCGGGCTCGGCACCGGCTTCGTCGCCGCCCTGCGCCACGGCACCCGGACGGACAAGCTCCTCTCCGGCTTCACCCTGGTCGGCGCCAGCGTGCAGATCTACTTCCTCGGGTACGTCGCACAGTGGGGGCTGGTCTACACCAGCGGGCTGCTGCCGCTGCCCTCCTACACCCCGCCGGCCACCGACCCGGCCGCCTGGGCCGGCGGGATGCTGCTCCCCTGGCTCGTCCTCGGCTTCGTCAACTCGGCCGTGTTCGCCCGGCTCTCGCGCTCCCAGCTGCTGGAGACGATGAACGAGGAGTACGTCCGGACGGCGCGCGGCAAGGGCCTCGGCCGGCTCCGCGCCCACCTCAAGTACACCTCGCGCGGCGCGGCCGGACCGCTGGTGCAGCTGCTCGGCCTGGAGGCGGGCGCGCTGCTCGGCGGTGCGGTGATCACCGAGACGGTGTTCGGGCTGAACGGCATCGGCCGGTTCGCCATCGAGGCCGTCGAGGGGCAGGACCTGCCGGCCGTGGTCGGTGCGGTGCTGCTGGCCGCCTGCTTCGTCGTGCTCTTCGTCGCGCTGGCCGACCTCGTGGTGGCCTGGCTCGACCCGCGCATCCGCCTCAGCTGACCCCGCCCCGCCGTTCCTGGAGCCTGTCCCGATGACCGAGCCCGCCACCACCCCGGACCCCGCCGCCGCGGCCGCGTCCGCGTCGGCATCCGCCCCCGCCGAGGAGCCCGTGCTCCGCGTCCGCGACCTGTCCGTCTCCTTCGCCGACCCGCGCGGCGGCGCCCCCGTGGCCGCCGTACGCGGCCTCTCCTTCGACCTGGCCCGGGGCGAAGTGCTCGGTCTGGTGGGCGAGTCGGGCTCCGGCAAGTCCGTGACCGGACTCGCCGTGCTCGGCCTGCACGACCCGCGCACCACCACCGTCACCGGCTCGATCCGGCTGGGCGGGCAGGAGCTGGTGGGCGCCGAGGAGTCCGTGCTGCGCGAGGTGCGCGGCGGCCGGGTGGCGCTCGTCTTCCAGGACGCGCTCACCTCGCTCAGCCCGTTCCACGGGGTCGGTGCGCAGCTCGCCGAGATGTACCGGCTGCACCACCCCGGTGCCGGGCGCGCCGAGTCCGGGCGGCGGGCGGCCGAGATGCTGGACCGGGTCGGCATCCCGGGCACCCGGGTCCGCGACTACCCGCACCAGTTCTCGGGCGGCATGCGACAGCGCGTGATGATCGCGATGGCGCTGATGAACGACCCCGACGTGCTGATCGCCGACGAGCCGACCACCGCCCTCGACGCCCGCGTCCAGCGCCAGGTCCTCGACCTGCTCGGGGAGTTGCAGCGCGAACACGGCACGGCGGTGCTGCTGGTCAGCCACGACCTGGGTGTGGTCGCGGGCACGACGGACCGGACCCTGGTGCTGCGCGGGGGCGAGCAGGTGGAGACCGCCCCGACCGCGTCGCTGCTCGCCTCCCCCCGGCAGCCCTACACCCGGGCCCTGGTGGGCGCCGCGCTCACGCTGGACACGGTGCCGGGCACGCCGCTGCCGACGGTCGACGACCCGTCGCCCTCGTTCTCCTTCGCCGGGCGCGACGGTTCCGGCGCCGACACCGGAGCCCGTGCCCGTGCCGGAGCCGGTGCTCCCCAGGACGCTCCCGGCGGTTCACCCGGCGGGGCCGCGCGGGACGGTCGATGGCTGGTCGAGGTCGAGGACCTCGCCGTGCACTTCCCCGGCCGCCGCCGCTTCCCCGGCCGCCGGGCCGAACCCGTCCGGGCGGTCGAGGGGGTCAGCCTGCGGATCGCCCCCGGCGAGACCCTCGGACTGGTCGGCGAGTCCGGCTCCGGCAAGTCCACCACCTCCCGCGTCCTGGCCGGCCTCCAGCCCGTCACCGGCGGGACCGTGCGGTACGACGGCGTGGACGCCACCGCCCCGGACCGGGCACTCCGACGGCGCCTCAGCAAGGAGATCCAGCTGGTCTTCCAGGATCCGTACGCCTCGCTCAACCCGCGCCGTACGATCGCCCAGACCCTGGACACCCCGCTGAGCCTGCACACCGCGCTGACCCCGGCGGAACGCCGCGACCGGTCCGCCGAACTGCTGGAACAGGTCGGCCTGCCGTCCTCGCACCTGGACCGCTACCCGCACGAGTTCTCCGGCGGCCAGCGCCAGCGGATCGGCATCGCCCGCGCGCTCGCCCCCGAACCCCGGCTGATCATCGCCGACGAACCGGTCTCCGCACTGGACGTCTCGGTCCAGGCCCAGGTGCTCAACCTGCTGATGGAGCTGCGCGAACGGCTCGACGTCGCCTTCCTGTTCGTCTCCCACGACCTCGCGGTGGTCCGGCACTTCTGCGACCGGGTGGCCGTGATGCACCGGGGCCGGCTGGTCGAGTCCACCGACCGGGACCAGCTGTTCGCCGCCCCGCACACCGAGTACACCCGGGAGCTGCTGGCAGCCGCGCACTGAGGCCCGGCCGGCGCCCCTTCCCGCCGTGTCGGTTCCGGCACCCCGGTACCGCTCCGTCTACGATCGATCACCGGCAGTGACCCGCGCGTCCCCAAGAAGGGGTTCCGATGAGCCTAGTCCGCCAATCCGCCACCCTCCTCTACCTGTTGGGCCGCCTCCATCCCGAGGCGATCGACGGCATCACCCCGCACCTGCCCGTCCTGGGCCCCACCCGGCACGTGCACCTCGCCAACAGCGGCGGCGGGCCCGTGACCCTCAACCCGCAACCGATCCCGCCGGGCGCCGCCGAGCTGCGGCTCGCCGTCTCCGGCACCGTCAACGCGGTGGCCAACGCCGCCATCACCGCCCGCCTCTCCGGTGGCAACGTGCGGAACATCCTCACCGAGGTCGGTGACGACTGGTGCGGCACCCCGCACGGCAGGATCCCGTGGCCGAAGCACTGGCCGCTGCCCTGGCCGCCCGGGGAGCCCTACCCGATCGACCCCGCGTACGCCACCCCGGCCGTCCAGGCCCAGGCCGCGCTGGCCTTCCAGTCCTACGCCGGGGGCGTCGCCGACGAGGAACTCGGCTCCGCCTTCGGCGACCTGGCGGAACGACTGGCGGACGCGGCGCTCCGGAGCGCGGGCTGAGGACGCGCTCCCGCCCGGGACGGTCGGCGGCGAGGAGCGTGCGGCACACCCGTGTCGCGCCGCTCGCCGCCGACGGCCGCCACCGGGCCGGCAGGGGCGGCGGGTCCGGCAGGGGCGGCCGGGACGGGAGGCGGGGGCGGGAGGCGGTTGCCGGCTTCGGCTGCGCGACGGCGCGGCGGCGGGTTAGCGTGCAGACTTCGGAGCGATCACCAACCGAGGGGGCACCGTGTCGGAGGAACTGCTGGTCGCCAAGATCAACCACGGCTTCGACCATCTGGACGCCGACGGGGACGGCCTGCTGACCGAGCGCGACCACGTCCTGATGGGGCATGCGGTGGCCCGGTCGCTCGGCCACGCCGAGGGGTCGGCGACGGAGGAACGGATCGTCGGCGCCTACCTGGCCATCTGGCGCGACCTGCACCTCGCCCACCTACCGGAGGGCACCACGGCGGTCACCCGGGAGCAGTTCACCGCCTCGACCCTCTCGGTCGCCGACGACCCGGCCGCCGCACGGGCCGTCTTCGGGACGCTGGCCGAGGCGTTCCTGGCCGTCGCCGACGTGGACGGCAGCGGGACCGTCGACGCCGGCGAGTTCTTCGTCTTCCAGCGGGGCCACTTCTCCGCGCTCTCCCGCGACGACGCGGACGAGGCGTTCCGCCGGCTCGACCTGGACGGTGACGGGCGGCTCTCCGCCGCCGAATTCGTCTCCGGCATCGTCGAGTTCTGGACCAGTCGCGACCCCGACGCGCCCGGCAACTGGTGGGCCGGCAAGCCGTCCGCACTGTTCTGACCGACCCGGGCGGGTCGGCCGGGGGCGCGGGCGTCCCGGCGTAGGCTGGTCGGCATGCTCCTGTGGATCAACGGCCCGTTCGGCGGCGGCAAGACCCAGGTGTCGCACGAGCTGCGGCGACGGCTGCCCGGCAGCGTGGTCTGCGACCCCGAGGAGGTCGGCTTCGGGCTGCACCGGATGACCCCCCGGCCACTGCGGGGAGACTTCCAGGACCTGCCCGCCTGGCGCCAGGGCGTGTACGAGGTGCTCGACCGCACGCTCGGCCACCACCGGGGCACGGTGATCGCGCCGATGACGGTCACCGAGCCCGCCTACCTCGCCGAGACCGTGGGCCGGCTGCGCGAACGAGGCCACGACGTCCGGCACTTCGCCCTCCTGGCCGAACGGGAGGAGGTGCTGCGACGGCTGCGCGAACGCGGGGCCGGGCACGCCGTGCGGCTGGTCGCCGGGAAGGACGCGCCACTGCGCCGGGAGAGCTTCGCGGTGTCGCGGCTCGACCACTGCCTGGACCGCCTCAGCCGCGACGAGTTCGGCGAACACGTCCGGACCGACCGCCTCACCGTGCCCCAGGTGGCCGAACACCTCGCCGCGGCAGCCGGGTTGACACTCACGCCGAACACCGACGGCCCGCTGCGCGGGCGCCTTCGACGCGCCCTGGTCGGGGTCCGGCACATCCGGTTCGTCTGAGCGGACGGCGGCCCGGCAGCGGCGACCGGTCGACCGGCGGCACGAGCCCCACGGACGGCACCGGCGGCACGGACGGAACGGACGGAGCGAACAGGGGAAGAGAAGGAAAGACGGGGGAAGACGTGCGTCGTTACATCCTCACCGGCACACCGGGCGCCGGAAAGACCACCCTGCTGGCAGAGTTGGCCCGCCGCGGCTACTCCGTCACGGCGGAGGCCGCCACCGACGTGATCGCCCGCCGGCAGGCCGCCGGGGATCCGGAGCCGTGGACGCGGGCCGGTTTCGTCGACGAGGTCGTCACCCTGCAGCGCGAGCGGGCGGCGACGGCGACGGCGCCCGGGGAGGTCCGGTTCCACGACCGGTCCCCGGTCTGCACCGAGGCCTTGCGCACCTTCCTCGGCCGCCCCGCGTCCCCCGCGCTCACCGCCGAGCTGCGGCGCATCGGCGACGAACACGTCTACCGGAGCGAGGTGTTCTTCGTCCGCAACCTCGGCTTCGTCGAGCCGACGGCCGCCCGGCGGATCTCCTTCGAGGACGCGCTGACCTTCGAGCGGCTGCACGAGCGGGCCTACCGGGCGCACGGCTACCGGCTGATCGACGTCCCGGCAGCCGGGGTGGCCGAGCGGGCGGACCTGATCGAGGCGGTCCTCGCGCGCACCGCGCCGCACCGGTGAGGGCGAGCCACGGGACGAGGTGAGGGAGGGGACGGCGGACGCGGTCACGGGTCGGAGACCAGCTCCTTCCCGGATCCCCCTTGCAACCACTACGGCCGGAGTACTATAACTGTCGTGGTCAGGGCGCGAGGCCCTCACCGAAACCCAAGGACGTGCATGCGCAAGCTCACCTACTACGTCGGCGCCACCCTCGACGGCTTCATCGCCGCGCCGGACGGCGACTTCGAGGTCCTCATGCAGTACGTCTCCGGCGACTTCCTCTCCTTCATGGTCGGCGAGTTCCCCGAGACCCTGCCCACGCCGGGCCGCACCGCACTGGGCGCGGCGGACGCTCCCAACAGGCGCTTCGACACCGTGCTCATGGGTCGCGGCACGTACGAACCGGGGCTGCCCCTCGGGCTCGCCAACCCCTACGCCCACCTGCGACAGCTGGTCTTCTCCCGCTCCCTGACGCAGAGCCCCGACCCCGCGGTCGAGGTCACGGCCGCCGACCCGCTGGCCCGGGTCCGCGCACTCAAGCAGGAGGACGGCCTCGGCATATGGCTGTGCGGGGGCGCCGATCTGGCCGGACAACTCCTCCCCGAGATCGACGAGTTGATCGTCAAGCAGTACCCGGTCGTGACCGGCTCGGGCATTCCGATGTTCCGCGCGGGCTTCGCGCCGCACACCTTCCGACTCGAAGCGTCCCGCACCTTCGACAACGGGGTCGCCGTCCTCACTTACGCGAAGTCCGACTGACGCTCACCACCAGGCAGACACCCACGACCACGATCGCCCCACCCAGCAGGGTGGGGCCGGTCAGTGGCTCGGCCAGCACCAGCCAGCCGAGCAGCACCGCCACCACCGGGTTCACGTAGGCGTAGGTGGCGACCAGGGTCAGCGGCGCCGAGCGCAACAGCCACGCGTACGCGGTGTAGGCGACCAGCGAGCCGAACACGACCAGGAACCCGAGTGCCAGCCAGGACCGCCCGGAGACCTCGCCCAGGTCGAGCCCGTGCTGCTCACCGCGCACCAGTCCTATCAGCAGGTTGCCGAGCCCGCCGGCGAGCATCTGGTAGGCACTCGCGGCGAAGACGTTGCCGGGCATCCGGATCCGCTTCGCGGCGAACGACCCGAACGCCCAGGTGACCGTGCCGCAGACCACCGCGATCACGCCGCCGATCGCGATGTCGCCGCCGATCGCGGGCGCCGAGAGCACCCCCAGCCCGACCAGTCCGAACAGGACGCCGGCCAGTTCCACCGGCTTGGGCCGGTGGCCGTCCGCCGCCGTCAACAGGACCATCCACAGCGGCACCACGGCCACCACCAGCGCGGCCAGACCGGACGGGATCGAGTTCTCGCCGAGCACCACCAGGCCGTTCCCGCCGGTCAGCAGCAGCCCGCCGACCAGCGCGGAGGACCCCAGCTGCCGCAGGTCCACCCGGAGCCCCTCGCGCCCGTGGCGGAGCGCGACGAACCCGACGAGCAGCAGGCCGGCGGTCAGGAACCGCGCCGCGGCGGAGAGGAAGGACGGCATCGTCTCCAGCGCGATCCGGATCGCCAGGTACGTCGATCCCCACACCACGTACACGATCCCGAGGGCCACCCACACCTGCCCTCCCAACCGCGCCGCCGCGGGACCGGCACCGGCGGGGCCCGCGTCGACGGGGCCGGCGCCGGCGGGACGGGCATCGGCGGGTGCGGGTGCGGCACCGGCGGGTGCGGCGGCAGAGGCCGCGCCCGGCTTGCCTGCGACGGGTGCTGTCATGGGTGTCCCCCTAAGACGGTACTGGCGTTCACCCGCCATGACACCTCATCAGCCGACCTGGACGCCAGTGGGTATCACCGGACGATCGGCCACCGGGCACCGAAAGCAGCCCCATCCGGACAAACCCGGCACCGGACGGCAGCCGGCGGCGGGGTGACGGCAGAGCAGCGGACGAGGCTGCGGACGACGCAGCGGACGGAGGCCGACGGGCGGCGCGCGGACTCCGGACCACGAACGACGGCCGGGGGGTGGCGCCCGGCGGACGACGAGTGCTGGAATCTGTCACCCGCCGATGCCGTCCGTCGGCCGCCCGGTCCCGCAGGAGAGCCCCATGCCCACCACCCCGCCCGCCCCCGACCTCCCCTTCTTCGTCTACGGCACGCTCCGCCCCGGCGGGCGCAACCACGCCGTGTACCTGGCGGGCCGGTGCGCCGAGGTCCGCGGCGCGGTCCTGGAAGGAGCGGCCCTGCACGAGGGACCGGGGTTCCCCTACGCGGTACCGGACGCCGCGCCCGGGCGGCGGATCGTCGGCGAACTCGTCACGGTCCGCCGGGGCGCGTACCCGGAGGCGCTCACCGCCCTGGACCGCCTGGAGGACTGCCGGACGGACGGCACCGGGGAGTACGTCCGGGAGCGGCTGACCGTCCGGACCGCCGACGGCGGCACGGCGGAGGCGTGGGTGTACCTGGCCGGCCCGGACGTCGCCGCCCGGCTGCGCGCGCACCCCGCGCTGATCGTGTCCGGGGACTGGCTGCGGGCACGCTGAGGGCGCGGGCCCCGTCCTCGGCCCGCGCCCTCCCTCGCCGTCACGCCCTCAGGTCGTCACGCGCTCAGGTCGTCACGCCCTCGCACCTCGGGCGTCAGTCCTTGCCCACGCCCGAGGCGACCCGGTCGCCGAGCGCCTTGTCGACGTTGCGCCAGTACTGCACCGCCCGGTCCAGCACCGGATCGCTCACCCCGCCCTTGAGGTGCCCGACGATGTTGGAGACCAGCCGGTCGCGCTCCGCGTCGTCCAGCACCTTGCGGACCATCGTGCCCGCCTGACCCCAGTCGTCGTCCTCGGCGTGCAGCGAGTAGGCCTCGCGCACCATGTCGCCGGAGGTCTGCCAGCCGGCGGACGGATCGTCGTACACCTTCGGGTCCGCGGCCGGCCCGCCCTTGGAGTTGGGCGCGTACGGCGCCGCGGTACGGGCCGGGTCGAACCGCATCGGGCCGTCCTTGGCGTACGAGTGCACCGGGACGTGCGGCCGGTTCGGCGGCAGCTGCGCGTAGTTGGGACCGATCCGGTACCGGTGGGTGTCGGGGTAGGAGAAGATCCGGCCGAGCAGCATCTTGTCCGGCGAGACGCTGATCCCGGGCACCAGGTTGGCCGGTTCGAAGGCGGACTGCTCGATGTGGACGAAGTAGTCCTCGGGGTTGCGGTTCAGGGTCATCGTGCCGACCTTGACCAGGGGGTAGTCGCCGTGCGGCCAGACCTTGGTGAGGTCGAAGGGGTTGAACCGGTAACCGGGCGCATCGTCGAACGGCATCACCTGCACGTACAGCGTCCAGGACGGCGGGTTGCCCCCGTCGATCGCCTGCCAGAGGTCCTCGCGGTGCAGGTCCGGGTCGGAGCCGGCCAGCCGGTCGGCATCGGCCTGGGTGAGGAACTCGACGCCCTGGTCGGTCTTGAAGTGGTACTTCACCCAGAACCGCTCGCCACCGGAGTTGATCCACATGTAGGTGTGCGAGCCGTACCCGTTCATGTGCCGGTACGACTTCGGAAGGCCGCGGTCCCCCATCAGCCAGGTGACCATGTGGGCGGACTCCGGCGAGAGCGTCCAGAAGTCCCACTGCATGTCGTGGTCGCGCAGGCCGTTGTCCGTGCGCCGCTTCTGCGAGCGGATGAAGTCCTGGAACTTGATCGTGTCGCGGACGAAGAAGACCGGCGTGTTGTTGCCGACCAGGTCGTAGTTGCCGTCCTCGGTGTAGAACTTCAGCGCGAAGCCGCGCGGGTCGCGCCAGGTGTCCGGGCTGCCCTGCTCACCGGCGACGGTCGAGAACCGGGCCAGCATCTCCGTCCGCTTGCCCGGCTGGAACAACGTCGCCTTCGTGTAGCGGCTGACGTCCTCCGTCGTCTCGAAGACGCCGTACGCCCCGGACCCCTTCGCGTGCACCACCCGCTCCGGCACCCGTTCACGGTTGAACTGGGCCATCTTCTCGATCAGGTAGTGGTCGTGGAGCAGGATCGGGCCGTCCCTCCCCACCGTGAGCGAGTTGTCGTCGCTCGGCACCGGGATCCCGGCGTTGTTGGTGGTGTACGGGACCGCTGACTCGGACATGGTGCCCTCCGTTGCGTGCTGAGGTCCCCCCGGTCGACGCTAACCCCGCCCGGCAGGGCATGCACCCTGGCCACCCCCCGGACGGACAGCGCCAGGTAGGCTGCCCCGGGGCCGAAACCGCAAACCCGGCCGGCGGGCCCCGAGCCACCCCCGCAGATCCACAAGGAGCCCCCCGGTGCCCCAGCAGCCACCCCCGCTCACCGTCGTCGGGATCGGGGCGGACGGCTGGCCCGGCCTCGCCGGCACCGCGCGGGCCTCGCTGCGGACGGCCGAGGTGGTGATCGGCGGCCCCCGGCAGCTCGACCTCCTCCCCGCGGACGAGGTCTCCGCCGAACGGGTGCCGTGGCCGACC
The DNA here is from genome assembly GCF_042726075.1 of Kitasatospora sp. NPDC127035. NCBI lineage: Bacteria > Bacillati > Actinomycetota > Actinomycetes > Kitasatosporales > Streptomycetaceae > Kitasatospora > Kitasatospora sp. NPDC127035. The sequence goes on from NZ_JBHXDN010000002.1 coordinate 116,105, forward strand.
CCGCTGCGCCCGGCCGTCCCGGGGCTGCTCGCCCGGTACGCGGACCGCCGCGTCGCCGTCCTGGCCAGCGGCGACCCGATGTTCTACGGCATCGGCCGCACCCTCGCGGAGATCGCCGGCCCCGACCGGCTGCGCGTCCTGCCGCACCCCTCCTCCGTGACGTACGCCTGTGCCCGGCTCGGCTGGCCGCTGGAGTCCACCGAGGTCGTCAGCCTGGTCGGCCGCCCCCTGGACGCCCTGCGCCTCGCCCTCAACCCCGGGCGCCGCCTGCTCGTCCTCAGCGCCGACGCCGACGGGCCCGGTGCCGTCGCCGCGCTGCTCACCGCGAGCGGCTTCGGCGCCGCCCGGCTGCGGGTGCTGGAACAGCTCGGCGGCCCCGCCGAACGGCAGCTCGACGGCCCCGCCGACGGCTGGCCGCACCCGCCCGGCGACCGGCTCAACCTGATCGCGGTCGACCTCGGCGACACCGGCCCCCGCACCCCGGTCGTCCCCGGCCTGCCCGACGGCGCGTACGAGAACGACGGCCAGCTGACCAAACGCCACGTCCGTGCCGCCACCCTGGCCACCCTCGCGCCCGTCCCCGGCGAACTGCTCTGGGACGTCGGCGGCGGCTCCGGGTCGATCGCGATCGAGTGGCTGCGCGCGCACCGCGACAACCGGGCCGTCACCGTCGAACGCGACCCCGTCCGGGCCGGGCGGATCGCCCGCAACGCCGCCGCGCTCGGTGTCCCCCGGCTGCGCGTCGTCACCGGCGCCGCACCCGCCGCGCTCGCCGGGCTGCCCGCCCCCGACGCCGTGTTCGTCGGCGGCGGGCTCACCGCGCCCGGCCTGCTGGACGCCTGCTGGACCGCGCTGGCGCCGGGCGGGCGGCTGGTCGCCAACACCGTGACCCTGGAGTCGGAGGCACTGCTCACCGAGTGGTACCGGCGGCACGGCGGCGAGCTGCTGCGGCTCGCCGTCGCCCACGCCGTCCCGGTCGGCGGCTTCACCGGCTGGCGCCAGGCCATGCCGGTCACCCAGTGGTCCGCCGCCAAGCCTGCCGCCCAGTCCCTCACCCCCCGGGAGAACGCCTCGTGACCGTCCACTTCATCGGGGCCGGCCCCGGCGCCGCCGACCTGATCACCCTGCGCGGCCAGCGGATCCTGGCCCGCGCCGAGGTCTGCCTCTACGCGGGCAGTCTGGTGCCTCGCGAGCTGCTGGACGAGTGCCCGCCGGGCGCCCGCCTGGTCGACACCGCCAACCTCAACCTCGACCAGATCGTCGAGGAGCTGGTCCGCGCCCACCGGGCCGGACAGGACGTGGCCCGCCTGCACTCCGGCGACCCGTCCGTGTTCAGCGCCGTCGCCGAGCAGATGCGCCGGCTCGACGCGGCCGGCGTCCCGTACGAGGTCGTACCCGGCGTGCCGGCCTTCGCCGCCGCGGCCGCCGCCCTCAAGCGCGAGCTGACGGTGCCGACCGTCGGCCAGACCGTCATCCTCACCCGGATCGCCAAGCGCGCCACCCCCATGCCGGAGGGCGAGGACCTCGCCACCCTCGGCCGCAGCGGCGCCCTGCTCGTCCTGCACCTGGCCGCCGGGTACGTCGACGACGTGGTGGAGCAGCTGCTGCCGCACTACGGCGCCGACTGCCCGGCCGCCGTCGTCGCGATGGCCAGCCGGCCGGACGAGCTGGTGCTGCGCGGCACCGTCGGCTCGATCGCCGGACAGCTGAAGGAGACGGGCGTGGTCCGCACCGCGGTGATCATCGTCGGCCGGACCCTCGCCGCCGAGCAGTTCCGCGACAGCCACCTCTACTCGGCGGACCGCGAGCGCCCGCACGAGCCCTGCGGGTCGTAGTGGCGCCCCACCTGCTCGTCCTCGGCGGGACGACCGAGGCGCGGACGCTCGCCGCCGCCCTGGCCGGCTCGCCGCTCAGGGTCACCAGTTCCCTCGCCGGGCGGGTCGCGGACCCGCGGCTGCCCGTCGGCGAGGTCCGGATCGGCGGTTTCGGCGGTCCGGACGGCCTCGCCGCGTGGCTGCGCGCCGAACGGGTGGACGCCGTGGTCGACGCCACCCACCCGTTCGCCGCCGTCATGTCCCGCAACGCCGCCGAGGCCGCCGCCGCGACCGGCGTGCCGCTGCTCGCACTGCGCCGCCCCGGCTGGACGCCGGTGGAGGGCGACCGCTGGCACCCGGCCGCCTCCCTCGCCGCCGCGGCGGAGCTGCTTCCCCCGCTCGGCCGGCGGATCCTGCTCACCACCGGACGGCAGGGCATCGGCGCGTTCGCCCACCTCGACGGTCTGCACTTCACGGCCCGGTCGGTCGATCCGCCCGAGCCGCCGGTGCCCGCCTCGCTCCACGTCCTGCTGGACCGCGGCCCGTTCACGCTGGAGGGCGAACGCGCGCTGCTCCGCGAGCACCGCATCGACGTCGTGGTCACCAAGGACAGCGGCGGCGCGGCCACCGCCCCCAAGCTCACGGCCGCCCGTGAACTGGCCCTGCCCGTGGTGGTCGTGGAGCGTCCGCCGCTCCCGGCCGGCGTCCCGGTCGTGGAGACCGTCGGAGCCGCGCAGGAGTGGATCGCCGGGCTCGACCCGAGGGCCTAGGCCCGCGTCCGCCCCTCGAAAACCCGGTGCCGTGGGCCGACCGCCCTGCGAGCATGATCCGATGGACGCCTACGATCGCGCCGACGCCGCGCGGACCGAACCCCTCCGCACCGCCGACGAGCGTGCCACCCTGGTCACCTTCCTGGACCACCAGCGGGCCACGTTCGTGATGAAGTGCGCCGGACTGACCACCGAACAGCTCCGCGCCCGCCCCCTCGCGCCCTCCGACCTCTCGCTGCTCGGCCTGGCCCGCCACCTCGCCGAGGTCGAGCGCGGCTGGTTCCGCAACGTCCTCGCCGACGAGGCCGTGCCCGGCTACTGGAAGCGCCCCGACGGGAGCTTCAGCGAGTTCGACGTCGAGGACGCCGATCCGGAGGAGGCCTTCGCCGTCTGGCGCGGCGAGTGCGAGCACGCCCGGCAACTCGTCGCCGCCACGGAGTCGTTGGACTTCGTCGGGCACTACCGGGGGAGCGCCGGGGCCGACGGCGACGACGCCTACTCGCTCCGCTGGATCCTCACCCACATGATCGAGGAGTACGCCCGCCACAACGGCCACGCCGACCTCCTCCGCGAACACCTCGACGGCCGCACCGGCGAGTGAACACGCCGGTGCCCGGCCCGGGATCCTCCGATCCCGGGCCGGGCACCGAACCGACGTGCCGACGGACGCGCTCCGTCAGATGTCGCGGAAGGTCTCGATCTGCGCGCCGATGGAGTTGAGGCGCTCGGCGAGGTCCTCGTAGCCGCGGTTGATGACGTAGACGTTGCGCAGCACCGAGGTGCCCTTGGCGGCGAGCATCGCCAGCAGGATGACGACCGCGGGGCGCAGGGCCGGCGGGCAGACCATCTCGGCGGCGCGCCAGCGGGTCGGGCCCTGGACGAGGACGCGGTGCGGGTCGAGCAGCTTGATGTCCGCACCGAGACGGGTGAGTTCGGTGAGGTAGATGGCGCGGTTGTCGTAGACCCAGTCGTGGATCATCGTGGTGCCGTGGGCGGCCGCGGCGATCGCGGCGAAGAACGGCACGTTGTCGATGTTGATGCCGGGGAACGGCATCGGGTGGATGGTGTCGACCGGCGCGGTCAGCTTGGACGGGCGGACGGTGAGGTCGACCAGCCGGGTACGGCCGTTGTGGGCCGGGTACTCGGCGGTGCGGTCGTAGTCGAGGCCCATGCCCTCCAGCACCGCGAGCTCGATCTCCAGGAACTCGATCGGCACCCGGCGGATGGTCAGCTCGGAGCCGGTCACGACGGCGGCGGCCAGCAGGCTCATCGCCTCCACCGGGTCCTCGGCGGGGGTGTAGTCGACGTCGCAGGTGATCTCAGGGACCCCGTGGACGGTGAGGGTGGTGGTGCCGACGCCGTCGATCCTGACGCCCAGCTTCTCCAGGAAGAAGCAGAGGTCCTGGACCATGTAGTTGGGCGAGGCGTTGCGGATGACGCTGACGCCGTCGTGGCGGGCGGCGGCGAGCAGGGCGTTCTCGGTGACCGTGTCCCCGCGCTCGGTCAGCACGATCGGCCGGTCCAGCGGAGTGCCGGGCTGGACGGAGGCGTGGTAGGCGCCGCCGGTGGTGGCGACCTCCAGGCCGAAGCGGCGCAGCGCGGTCAGGTGGGGCTGGACGGTACGGGTGCCGAGGTCGCAGCCGCCGGCGTAGGGGATGGCGAACCGGTCGGCGCGGTGCATCAGCGGTCCGAGGAACATCAGCACGCTGCGGGTGCGGCGGGCGGCCTCGACGTCCATGCCGTCGAGGTCGAGCTCGACGGGCGGGGTGAGTTCGAGGTCGCGGCCGTCGTTGGTCCAGCGGCTCTTGACGCCGATGCTGTTGAGCACTTCGAGGATGCGGTAGACCTCCTCGATGCGGGCGACGCTGCGCAGGGTGGTGCGGCCGGTGGTGAGCAGCGAGGCGCAGAGGATGGCCACGCAGGCGTTCTTGCTGCTGCGGACGTCGATCGCGCCGGAGAGCCGGGTGCCGCCGGCGACCCGCAGGTGCATCGGGCCGGCGTAGCCGAGGGAGACGATCTCGCTGTCGAGCGCTTCGCCGATGCGGGCGATCATCTCAAGGCTGACGTTCTGCTTGCCCTGTTCGATGCGGTTGACCGCGCTCTGGCTGGTGCCGAGGGCCTCGCCGAGCTGAGCCTGGGACCAACCGCGGTGCTGACGCGCGGTGCGGATGAGGGTGCCGATACGGGTGAGATAGTCGCCTGTCACCTGCCAGACCATATCTCATGACTGAGATAGCGCCAGGATCGGGCTCCCATGTGACGCTACATTTGTCCGTTTCCCTCCCCGTATGGGCGTCAGATCTTCACATCACAGCGAAGTTCTTATGACACGACCGAGACAGAAGGAGCCGTCAGCAGACCCGACGGCTCACCGACGGCGGCGCGACCCGGCTCGACCCCGGACCCGCACCGTGGAACCGGACCGCCGCTCCCGCACCGACGCGATCAGCGCGGAATTCGGGAACGCGCGCCGGTCGGTGGCCGCCGCGGGCGGGAAGTGGCCGCCGTCGTCCCGACAGGGCTCCTGCGCGAGCACCGGCAGTGGGAGGAGCGCGAGCTGATGCACCTCGTCGAGGAGCGCCGGGACGAGGGTGATCTCCACCGTCGACGGTGGCCTGCTCCTCGTCCTCGCGGTCAGGGTCGGCCACCGCTCCGAGATCTACCGCGACTGACGGGCACCCCGCCGGAGCGGGGTGCCCGGGGGTCGGACCCCGAGGGGCCGCGGCCGGGAGGTCAGGCCTCGGGGTAGCGGCGGGGGGTCCAGGTGACGTCGGGGTGGGGGGACCGGGTGACGTGCCGGGTCTGGGAGGAGCCGACGAGGAGGACGGTGCGCATGTCGACCTCGGCCGGGTCCAGGTCGGCGAGGCGTACGGTGCGGACGCGCTCGGTGGGGCCGCCGACGTCGCGGGCCATGACCACCGGGGTCTCCGGGGCCCGGTACTCCAGCAGGAGGTCGCGGGCACGGCCGACCTGGGTGGTGCGGGACTGCGAGCCGGGGTTGTAGAGCGCGAGGACGAGATCGGCCTCGGCGGCGGCCCGCAGACGACGGGCGACGACGTCCCAGGGCTTGAGGCGGTCGGAGAGGGAGACCACCGCGTAGTCGTGGCCGAGCGGGGCGCCCGCCCGGGAGGCGGCGGCGTGCGCGGCGGTCATGCCGGGGACGATCCGGACCGGCACCTCGCGGTAGGCCTCCTCGCAGGCGACCTCCAGGACGGCGGTGGCCATCGCGAAGACGCCCGGGTCGCCGGAGGAGACGACCGCGACCCGGTGGCCGCGGCGGGCCAGGTCGAGGGCGAACTCGGCGCGCTCGGACTCCACCTTGTTGTCGGAGCCGTGCCGCGCCTGACCGGGGCGCACCGGCACCCGGTCCAGGTAGGTGGTGTAGCCGACCAGGTCGGTGGCGGCCGACAGGGCGCCGCGCGCCTCGGGGGTGAGCCAGAGCGGGCCCGCCGGGCCGGTGCCGATCACGGTCACACTGCCCGGGCCCTCCAGGGCCGGCGCCGGGGGCTCCAGCGGCGCGACCCTGCTGGGCAGCACGGCGACCGCGAAGTAGGGGACGGTCTCGGCGTCGACCGAGGCCAGCGGGGCGGTCCGCTCGCCCTCCATGAAGGCGCGCTCGACGTACTGGGCGTCGTCGAGGCGGCCGGCCCGCTCCAGGGCGCGGCGCACGGCCGGGAAGGTGCGGCCGAGCTTCATGACGACGGCGGAGTCGGCGGCGGCGATCCGCGCGGTCAGCTCCTCCTCGGGCAGCGTGCCCGGGATGACGGTGAGCGTCTCGTCGGCCTCGGTGAGCGGCATGCCCAGCCGGGCGGCCGCGGCGCTGACCGACGTCACGCCGGGCACCACCTCGGTCGGGTAGCGGTCCGCGAGGCGCTTGTGCATGTGCTGGTAGGAGCCGTAGAAGAACGGGTCCCCCTCGGCCAGCACCACGACGTCGCGGCCGGCGTCCAGGTGGGCGGCCAGCCGGTCGGCGGCCTCCGTGTAGAAGTCGTCCAGGGCACCCCGGTAGCCGCCGGGGTGGTCGGTGGTCTCCACCGTGAGCGGGTAGACCAGCTTCTCCTCGATCTGACCGGCCGTCAGGTACCGCTCGGCGATGGACCGGGCGATCGAACGGCCGTGCCGCGCGCTGTGGTAGGCCACGACGTCGGCCTTGCCGATGAGTTCGGCGGCGCGGACGGTCACCAGCGACGGGTCACCGGGGCCCAGGCCGACCCCGTAGAGCCGGCCGGTCGTCACGCTGTCGTCCTGATGGTTCGTCACTCTTCTTCGCTCGCAATCGCGTTGATCGCAGCGGCGGCCATCGCGCTGCCGCCGCGCCGGCCGCGCACCACCAGGTGCTCCAGGCCGGCGGGGTGCACGGCCAGGGCCTCCTTGGACTCGGCCGCGCCGATGAATCCGACCGGCACACCGATCACCGCCGCCGGGCGCGGGGCGCCGGCCTCGATCATCTCCAGCAGGCGGAAGAGCGAGGTCGGCGCGTTGCCGACGGCGACCACCGCACCCTCCAGCCGGGGCAGCCACAGCTCCATCGCGGCGGCGCTGCGGGTGTTGCCCATCGCCCGTGCCAGCTCGGGCACGGACGGGTCGGTGAGGGTGCAGACCACCTCGTTGTCGGCGGGCAGCCGCTTGCGGGTGACGCCGCTGGCGACCATGTTGACGTCGCAGAGGATCGGCGCGCCGGCGCGCAGGGCGGCACGGGCGGAGGCGACCACGCCGGGCGAGTACACCAGGTCCTCGACCAGGTCGACCATGCCGCAGGCGTGGATCATCCGCACGGCGACCTGGGAGACGTCCGCGGGGAGCGCGGCGAGGTCGGCCTCGGCCCGGATGGTGGCAAAGGACTGGCGGTAGATGGACGCGCCGTCCTTCTCGTACTCGATCACTTGGTGGTCCTCCTGGCCGCGGCGACCGCCACGGCCGTCTCCTCGTTCGTCAGATCGTTCACCGGGTCGTTCACCGGGTCGTTCGTGGGACTGCTCGCAGGGCTGCCCGTCGCGCTGCCCGCGGGACCGCCGGGCGGTTCCGGAGCGGTGCCGGACACCCTCACCCGGTAGCCCCGCCCGGTCGCCAGCACGTCCACCCAGCGTCCCGCCGGGTGGCCGCAGCGCCGCTCGCAGCCGGACCAGTGCACCGGCAGGACGCCGGTACCGGCCGGGGCGGCCGGCGCCACGGGGCCCGCCACCGCGGGGCCCGGCACCACGACGACCGGAGCCGCCGTCGCGTCCAGCGCCCGCGCCGCGTCCGTCCGGACGTCCGCGAGCGACTTGGCGCAGCCCGGCAGCCCGGTGCAGGCCGTGGCCCGGTCCCAGGCCGAGCCCGGTTCGGTACGGTACCCGGCCGCCGTCAGGGCGGGCAGCCGGTCGGCCGGGGCACCCGGCAGGACGGCACCGCGCCACGGGGTGAGCCGGAGCTCCCCCTCGGCGGCGGCGGCCAGGACGCGCCACTGCGCGGCGGTGGCCCGGCCGAACCGGAGTCCGACGGAGAGCCCGCCGGGCAGCGCGCCGAGCGGCACCGGCAGTCCGGGCAGGTCGGGCAGCGGGACGTCGCCGGGCGGCAGCAGGCCGGGGACCTCGCGCAGGTGCCAGGCCCCTGCCCCGGAGACGCGCAGGGCCTCCAGGAAGGAACGGGCGGCGTCCAGCGCCGCCTCCACCGCCCGGGCGGCGGGGACGGCGCGCGCGGTGGCGGCCCTGCCGAGGCGCAGCAGGGCGGTCCCGTCCCGGCCTGCGATCAATGTCACATCGGCGTCCAGCGCGGCGACGTCGCCGCGGCCGTCGTCCAGCGCGAACAGGAACTTGCCGGAGAGGCCGGTCGCCCACGGGCTCGCGCAGAGGCCGGCGTCCAGCGCGCGGGCCCAGGCGTGCACGTCGACGCCGGTGCGACCGCCGTCCGACGGGCCGGGCGAGGCCACGATGTTGCGCACCCGCTCGTGGGTGTCCGAGGGCAACAGGCCGGCGGCGCGCAGCCGTTCGCCGAGTTCGCCGCCGCAGTCCGGAGCCAGTCCGCGCAGCTGGACGTTGCCGCGCGAGGTGGTCTCCAGCGCGCCGTCGCCGAGCGCCTCCGCGGCGTCGGCCAGCGCCACGGCCTGACGGACCGTCAGAAGTCCGCCCGGCAGGCGGACCCTGGCCAGGGCGCCGTCGTCGGCGGTGTGCAGACGAAGCGCCCCCGGACAGACGTCCGCACGCCCCCGGTCGGGCGCGGCGGCGCCCGGCGTGACGGCGTCGGATGTCGGTGGCATGGCGGCGAGCATACCGATGATCCGATCGGATGCCGCCGTACCGAAGGTCACAGCACCGAGCCGGACCCGGTGCCGGAAGAGCGCCTTGCCGAAGGGCACTCCCCCAGGTCAGCCACACCCCGTACGATGCTGGCGGGCGGTCCCCGCAGGCCGCCCACACGCCAGCGACGGCGCAGGGGAGGAAACCGGTGCGAGCCCGGTGCGGTCCCGCCACTGTGACCGCGGTCCACCGGAACGCCGGGAGACCGCGGGAGCCAGGAACTCCTGCCGTCCTCCACCGGCCCGGGGCGCGGACCCCGAGGAAGGCTCGAAAAGCCATGCGCCGCCGCATGCCCGCTCCCGCGGTCCGGTCCACCGTGACTCGGCCGCTCCCCCTCCCTGCCCCAGGCGGGCCGGAGGGATCCGCCGGGCTCCCGGACCCGCCGTTGACGCACGCCCTCCCTGCCCGCCGCCGGGCCGGAGGGGCCCCCGCTCCGGTGTTCCGCCGTCCTTCGCCAGTCGCTCGTCACTCGTCACATTCCACGCCGGCGTGCCCTTCGGCTCGGGGCGCCTCCGAGGCCGGGAGGGCCTTCGCATGATCCTGCTGCTGTCGACGTCCGACACCGACCTGCTCAGCGCCCGCTCCGCCGAAGGACCGGTGCGCTACCGGCTCGGCAACCCGGCCCGGCTCACGCCCGAGGACCTGCCCGCCCTGGTCGACGGCACCGACCTGGTCGTGGTCCGCCTGCTCGGCGGACGCCGTGCCTGGCAGGAGGGCCTGGACGCGCTGCTGGCCGGCCCCCGCCCCGTCGTCGTCCTGACCGGCGAACAGGCGCCCGACGCCCAGCTGATGGAGCTGTCCACCGTGCCGGCCGGCATCGCCGCCAAGGCCCACGCCTACCTGGCGCACGGCGGCGCGGCCAACCTCGCCGAGCTGGCCGCCTTCCTCTCCGACACCGTGCTGCTCACCGGCCACGGCTTCGCGCCGCCCGCCTCCGCCCCCGCCTGGGGACCGCTGGAGCGCACCGCCCGCACCGACGGCGGCCCGGTCATCGCCGTGCTCTACTACCGCGCCCACCACATGAGCGGGAACACCGCCTTCGTCGAGACGCTCTGCCGGGCGATCGAGGACCGGGGCGCGCAGGCCCGGGCGTACTACTGCGCCTCGCTGCGCGGCGCCGAGGACGACCTGCTGGCCGCCCTCGGCGAGGCCGACGCCCTCGTCACCACCGTGCTGGCCGCCGGCGGCACCCGCCCGGCCGACGCGCAGGCCGGCGGCGACGAGGAGGCCTGGGACGCCGGCGCGCTCGCCGCCCTGGACCGGCCGATCCTCCAGGCGCTCTGCCTGACCTGGTCGCGCGCCCAGTGGGAGGCCAGCGACGACGGCCTCTCGCCGCTGGACACCGCCACCCAGATCGCCGTGCCCGAGTTCGACGGCCGCCTGATCACCGTCCCGTTCTCCTTCAAGGAGCTGGACGAGGACGGCCTCACCGTCTACGCCGCCGACCCCGAGCGCGCCGCCCGGGTCGCCGGCATCGCCGTCTCCCACGCCCGCCTGCGGCACATCCCGGCCGCCGAGCGCCGGCTCGCGCTCGTCCTCTCCGCCTACCCGACCAAGCACGCCCGGGTCGGCAACGCGGTCGGCCTGGACACCCCGGCCAGCGCGGTGCGGCTGCTGACCGCGCTGCGCGAGGAGGGCATGGACCTGGGCACCGGCCTGCCCGGGCTCGACGAGTCGGCCGAGGGCCAGCACGAGGGCGACGCCCTCATCCACGCGCTGATCGCCGCCGGCGGTTACGACCAGGACTGGCTCACCGAGGACCAGCTGGCCCGCAACCCCGTCCGTATCCCGGCCGCCGACTACCGCCGCTGGTACGCGGGCCTGCCCGAGGCGCTGCGCACCCGGGTCGAGGAGCACTGGGGCCCGGCCCCCGGCGAGCTGTACGTCGACCGCTCGCAGAACCCGGACGGCGACATCGTGCTCGCCGCCGTCCGCTCCGGCAACCTGCTCGTCCTCATCCAGCCCCCGCGCGGGTTCGGCGAGAACCCGGTCGCGATCTACCACGACCCGGACCTCCCGCCGTCCCACCACTACCTGGCCGCCTACCGCTGGATCGCGGCCGAGCAGGCCGACGGCGGCTTCGGCGCCCACGCGGTGGTCCACCTCGGCAAGCACGGCAACCTGGAGTGGCTGCCCGGCAAGACCGCCGCGCTCTCCGCCGAGTGCGGCCCCGACGCCGCCCTCGGCGACCTGCCGCTGGTCTACCCCTTCCTGGTCAACGACCCGGGCGAGGGCACCCAGGCCAAGCGTCGCGCCCACGCCACCCTGGTCGACCACCTCGTCCCGCCCATGGCCCGCGCCGACTCCTACGGCGACATCGCGCGCCTGGAGCAGCTGCTCGACGAGCACGCCAACATCGCCGCGATGGACCCGGCCAAGCTGCCCGCGATCCGCGCCCAGATCTGGACGCTGATCCAGGCCGCCAAGCTCGACCACGACCTCGGCCTGGACGAGCGCCCCGAGGACGACGGCTTCGACGACTTCCTGCTGCACGTCGACGGCTGGCTCTGCGAGATCAAGGACGCCCAGATCCGGGACGGCCTGCACGTCCTGGGCCAGGCCCCGGCCGGCACCGACCGGGTCAACATCGTGCTCGCCATCCTGCGCGCCCGGCAGATCTGGGGCGGCGTCAACGCCCTGCCCGGCCTGCGCGAGGCGCTCGGCCTGGACGAGTCCGCGCTCACCCTCGGTGCCACCGACGCGGCCGAGGCCGCGGCGCGCGAGCTGGTCGAGGCGATGGAGGCCGAGGACTGGGCCCCGGAGGCGGTCGAGAAGGTCACCGCCGAGCTGCCGGAGCAGGTCCGTACGGCGGTCCGCGAGGTGCTGGACTTCGCGGCCGCCCAGGTGGTGCCGCGGCTGGCCGCCACCACCGGCGAGCTGGACGCCGTGCTGCACGCGCTGCGCGGCGGCTTCGTCCCGGCCGGGCCGTCCGGCTCGCCGCTGCGCGGGCTGGTCAACGTGCTGCCGACCGGCCGCAACTTCTACTCCGTCGACCCGAAGGCCGTACCCAGCAAGCTCGCCTGGGAGACCGGGCAGGCCCTGGCCGCCTCGCTGGTCGAGCGCTACCGGGCCGACAACGACGGCGCCTGCCCGCCGTCGGTCGGGCTCTCGCTCTGGGGCACCAGCGCGATGCGCACCGCCGGCGACGACATCGCCGAGGCCTTCGCGCTCCTCGGCGTCCGCCCCGTCTGGGACGACGCCTCGCGCCGGGTCACCGGCCTGGAGCCGATCTCCCTGGAGGAGCTGGGCCGCCCGCGCATCGACGTCACGCTGCGCATCTCCGGCTTCTTCCGGGACGCCTTCCCGCACGTGGTCGCCCTGCTGGACGACGCCGTCCGGCTCGCCGCCGCCCAGGAGGAGGCGGAGGCCGACAACTACGTCCGCGCGCACGTCCAGGCCGACCTCGCCGTCCACGGCGACGAGCGCAAGGCCACCGTCCGCGTCTTCGGCTCCCGTCCGGGGACGTACGGCGCGGGCCTGCTCCAGCTGATCGACAGCCGCGACTGGCGCACCGACGCCGACCTCGCCGAGGTGTACACGGTCTGGGGCGGCTACGCGTACGGGCGCGGGCTGGACGGGCGGCCGGCCCGCGAGGAGATGGAGACCGCGTACAAGCGGATCACCGTCGCCGCCAAGAACACCGACACCCGCGAGCACGACATCGCCGACTCGGACGACTACTTCCAGTACCACGGCGGCATGGTGGCCACCGTGCGCGCCCTCACCGGCAAGGCGCCGACCGCGTACATCGGCGACTCGACCCGGCCGGAGACGGTCCGCACCCGGACCCTCACCGAGGAGGCGGCCCGGGTGTTCCGCGCCCGGGTGGTCAACCCGCGCTGGATCGAGGCGATGCGCCGCCACGGCTACAAGGGCGCCTTCGAGATGGCGGCCACCGTCGACTACCTGTTCGGGTACGACGCCACGACCGGCGTGGTCGCGGACTGGATGTACGAGAAGCTCACCCAGGAGTACGTGCTGGACCCGGTCAACCGGGAGTTCCTGGCGGACGCCAACCCGTGGGCGCTGCACGGCATCAGCGAGCGCCTGCTGGAGGCGGCGAGCCGCGGGCTCTGGGAGAAGCCGGACCCGGAGCTGATCGAGCAGTTGCAGGCGGCGTTCCTGGAGACCGAGGGTGACCTGGAGGGCGAGGACGGCTGAGCCGCCCCGGGCGGTTCCCGCCCGTCGCCCCACCGTCCGGTGGTGTCCCCCGTGCGCCGCCCGCGATCCCACGCGGGCGGCGCACGGCGGTCGCACGCCCCTCCGGGATCGTGCGGGTCCGTACGGACCCGCACGGCCGTCCCGCGACACGCCGGACCCGTTCGGGTGATCACAGGGCTGGTGACCGGGCCGCGCCGAGCGGACAATACGGGGCATGTCGCGACGCTCCCTGCTCACCGGTCCCGCCGGTCCCGCCGGTCCCGCGGCCGTCGCCGCTCCCGGCCGCCCGGACCGGGCCGCCCGGTACCGGCCACGGCTGGCCGCGCTGGCCGCCGGGGCGGTGCCGGTGTTCGCCTTCCCGGCGCCCGGGCTGGCCACGCTGGCGTGGGTCGCGCTCGTCCCCGGGCTGCTGCTGATGCAGCGGGCACCCGGGATGCGCGAGGCGGCGGTGCGGGGGTGGTGGTTCGGCGCCGGCTTCATCCTCACCGGCATGTACTGGCTGGTGCCGTCCGTCGGGCCCGCGCTGCCGCTGCTCGCCGTGCTGTTCGGCGCGCTCCAGGCCGGGGTCGGCGCGGCGGTGTGGGGGCTGCTGCACCCGCCGCCGACCACCCGGCGGGCGCTGCTCGCACCGGTGGTCGTCGCCGCGGTCTGGCTGACCACCGAGTACGCGCGGTCCTGGCACGCCCTCGGCGGGCCGTGGGCCCTGATCGGCGCCACCCAGTGGCAGCACCCGACCGTCCTCGCGCTGGCCTCGATCGGCGGGATCTGGCTGGTCAGCGCGGCCGTGGTCGCGGTCAACACCGCCGTCCTGGTGGTGCTGACCGCCGCCGAACGGCGGCCCCGGACGGTGGCCGCCCTCGTGGTGGCCGGTCTGCTCGCCGCCGGGCCGCTGCTCTTCGCCCTGCGACCCGCGCCCGAACCGGCCGGGGCGGGCGGGGCCGGGGCGGGCGGGGCCGGTGGCGCGATCACCCTCGCCCTGGTCCAGCCCGGCATCGTCGACGAACCGCAGGCCCGCTTCGAGGCGGGTGTCCGCGCCACCGAGGCCCTCGGCGGACGGCCCGTCGACCTGGTCGTCTGGGGCGAGTCCAGCACCACCGCCGACCTCGACCGTGACCCGGCGGCGCTCGACCGGCTGCGCGGGCTGGCCGCCACGACCGGCGCCCGGGTGCTGGCCGGCGAGGACGCGCGCAAGGCCGACGGACGGATCTCCAAGGACGCGGTGCTGATCTCGCCGGACGGGATCGTCGACCGGTACCGCAAGATCCGGCTGGTGCCGTTCGGCGAGTACGTACCGCTGCGGCCGGTGCTCGGCTGGGTGGCCGGGGTCAGCCGGGCGGCCGGCGAGAACCGGGCCCCCGGCAGCGCCTTCCACCTCCTGCCGGCCGTCGACCGCGCGGGCGGCGCGCTGCCGGTCGGCGCGCTGATCTGCTTCGAGTCGGCGTTCCCCGACCTCTCCCGGACGGCCGCACGGGCGGGTGCACGGGTGCTCGTCTACCAGTCCTCGACCTCGACGTTCCAACGCACCTGGGCGCCCGAGCAGCACGTGTCGCTGGCCGCGATCCGGGCCGCCGAGACCGGCCGGCCGGCCGTCCAGGCCTCGCTCACGGGGGTGTCGGCCGCCTTCGACGCGCAGGGGCGCGAGCTCGCCCGGCTCGGCACGGACGGGACGGGCACGCTGGTCGTCCGGCTGCCGCTGACCGCGCCGTCCGCGCTCACCTGGTACGACCGGGTCGGGGACGTGGTGCCGCCGGCGGCCCTGCTGGTGACGGCGGGCGCCGCGGTCGGCGCCCTGCGCGGACGCGGTACGGGCCGGTCCGCGCAGGGCCGGCCGGCCCCGGCGGCGGACGGTCAGCCCTCGGAGCCCGCCAGGTAGATGCCGAACGCCGCGCCCTGCGGATCGCGCAGGACGGCGATCCGCGGGCCGTCCGGCACCGCGGTCGGGGCCATCAGCACGTCCGCGCCGAGGTTGCCCGCCCGGAACGCCGACACGTCCACGTCGGCGACCGCGAAGTACGGCAGCCAGTGCGGCGGCACCTGCGGGGGGAAGTTCTCGCCCATCACCAGCATGCCGCCGAAGTCGTCGCCGGCCAGGCCCCACTGGGTGTACTGCCCGGACGGGCCGACCGTCCAGCCGAACACCGCCGGGTAGAACGCCGCGGCGCCCTCCCGGTCCCGGGTGAGCAGCTCCACCCAGCCGAGCGCGCCGGGGGCGTTGAGCACCTCGGCGCCGACCAGGCGTCCCGCCTGCCAGAGCCCGAACACCGCACCGGACGGGTCCGCGACGATCGCGAACCGGCCGAAGTCGAGTGCGTCCATCGGCTGGACGACGACACTGCCGCCCGCCCCGGTGATCCGGGCGGCGGCGGCGTCGACGTCGGCCACCAGGAACGAGACGGTCCACGCGGTGGGCTGCCCCTCGCCGTACAGCGGGGAGACGGAGGCGGCGATCGCGCGGTCCAGCCTCATGAAGGTGTACCCGCCGGCCTCGGGCCGCTCGTCCGTCTCGGGCCGCCAGCCGAACAGCTCGCCGTAGAACCGTTGGGCCGCCACGGGGTCGGTGCTGCCGTGCTCCACCCAGCACGGGCCGCCGACCGCTACCTCGTCGATCTTCATCCGCGTTCCTCAGGACTGTTCGGCGGTCCGGGCGGACCGGGGTGGATCGGTGGCCGGGGACGCCGCTCAGGCGACTTCGAGGACGAGCTTCCCGCGCGCGTGGCCCGACTCGACCAGGGCGAGCGCCTCGGCGGCGCGGGCCAGCGGGTAGCGGGCGCTGATCTGCGGGTCCAGCTCGCCTGCGGCCACCAGCCCGGCCAGCGCAGCGAGCGTCTCCGGCGTGGTGGAGCGGGTGACGAACCGGCCGCCGAGTTCGGCCGCGGCGGCCGGGTCGGAGGTGGCGACCAGCCGGGAACGGTCCGCCAGCGTGGTCGCGGCGGCCCGCACGTCGTCGCCGCCGACCAGGTCGAGGATCCCGTCGACCCCGTCCGGGGCCACCGCCCGGATCCGCTCGGCGACCCCGGCGCCGTACCGGACCTGCACCGCCCCCAGGGACTCCACGTAGCCGCGGTTGGCGTCGCTCGCCGTGCCGATGACGCGGATGCCCCGGCTGCGGGCGATCTGGGCGGCCGCGCTGCCCACACCGCCGGAGACACCGAGGATCAGCAGCGTCTGCCCGGCGCCCACCCCGACGTCCCGGACCGCGTCGTCGGCCGTCGCCGCCGCCACCGGCAGGGTGGCGGCCTGGTCGAAGCCGACCTTCGCCGGTTTCGGCGCGCTCATCCGCGCGAGCAGCAGCGTCTGGGCCGCGAACGCCCCGGCCGCCGCGATCCCGAACACCTCGTCGCCGGGCGTGAAGCCGGTCACCCCGGGCCCGACCCGCTCCACCACGCCCGCCGCCTCCTGGCCCATGACGGCCGGCAGCTCCCGGTCCCGGCCGAGCAGACCCCGGCGGACCTTCCAGTCCACGGGGTTCACCCCGGCCGCCCGCACCGCGATCCCGAGCTGTCCCGGTCCCGGCTCCAGCACGGGCCGGTCCAGGAACTCCTGCTTCTCCGGCCCGCCGTAGTCGACGAACCCGAACGCCTCGGCCATCCTCGATCCACTCCTCGCTCGCCGGCCCCCGGCCGCCTCGGTGCTTCCCCGCCCAGCATGCGGGCGGGGCGTCGGGCGGGCCGGTGGTGCTGGGCCGAACGGGCGGAGGGCCGGGCCGGCGGACGGGCGCGGACGGACGGCGCCCGCCGCCCGCTGCCCGGCGGGCACCGTCAGCCGTCGTCCGTCACCGCCCCGCGCGGGCCACCGGGACCCAGATCTCCGCCTCGGCCTGCCCCGCCTCCGCGGGGAAGCGGGTGCGGAGGATGTCCGGGCCGGGCCGCGACTCGTACGGGTTGGACGGGAACCACTGGGTGTAGACGTCCCGCCACATCTCCTGCAACGCCTGCGGGAACGTCCCGGTGTTGGAGAAGACGGCCCAGGTGCCGGCCGGGACCTCGCGCACGTCCAGGTCCTCCGGCACCTCGACCTCCGTGCCGGCCACCACCGCGTGGTAGTAGTCGAGTTCGACGCCCTCCTCCCGGCTGTCCGAGAAGAACTCGGTGACCGAGACGACGCCGTCCGGCTCCTGGTCCGAGAGGGCCGCGATCCGGTCGACGGTCTCCCGGCCGAGCCCCCTGATGAACGAGGCGATGGCCGGGTTGACCCCCACGTGGACCAGCGGGACCCGGGCCCGTCTGCCGACCACCCGGAACGCCGGCTTCTCCACGATGCGGTACCGCATGCTGCTGCTCCCTTCGATGACGAGCCGGAAGGACATCCGGGGCTGCGAGACGAGCACCGCACCGCCGCGCCGCGCCTCCCCCGGGCCGACCCCGTGCATCGCACGGAACGCCCGGGCGAACGCCTCGCCGGAGGTGTAGCCGTACCGGACCGCGACATCGAGCAACGTCCGTTCGCCGGAGAGCACTTCGGCCCCGGCGAGGGTGAGCCGCCGGCGCCGGAGGTACTCCGACAGCGGCATCCCGGCCAGCGCCGAGAACAGCCGCCGGAAGTGGTACTCCGACGTCGTCGCGATCCGCGCCAGCTCCGCCACCTCGACCGGCCCGTCGAGGTGTTCCTCGATGTACTCCATGGCCTGGTTCAGCCGTTCCAGCATCCGCGCCCCGTCCTTCCCTTACTGCGTTCCACCGTAGGCAGCGCCCGCGGGCCGCACCCGACATCCTGTGCCCGCTCCGGTCGGGTCGGCCGCCGCGTCACCGCGGCCCGGGAACGGCGGCACGGCGACACGGCGACACGACGACGAACACCTCCCCGACCGGCCGCGGGGACCGGTCGGGGAGGTGCGGGTACGGCTACGGCGACGCGTCAGATCAGGCCCTGCGCCAGCATCGCGTCCGCCACCAGCTCGAAGCCGGCGATGTTGGCGCCCAGCACGTAGTCGCCGGGTCGGCCGTACGTCTCGGCCGTGGTGTGGCAGGAGTCGTGGATGTGCCGCATGATCCCGGCCAGCTGCTCCTCCGTCCGCGCGAAGGACCAGGAGTCACGCGAGGCGTTCTGCTGCATCTCCAGCGCGCTGGTGGCGACCCCGCCCGCGTTGGCCGCCTTGCCCGGGCCGAAGGCCACCCCGGCGTCCTGGAACACCCGGACCGCCTCGGGCGTGGTCGGCATGTTGGCCCCCTCGGCGACCGCCCGCACCCCGTTGCGGACCAGCGCCAGCGCGTCCGCACCGGTCAGCTCGTTCTGCGTCGCGCACGGCAGTGCCACGTCCACCGGCACGCTCCACACACCGGTGCCCTCGGCGTACCGGACGTGGCTGCCGCGCAGCTCCGCGTACTCGGTGAGCCGGCCGCGGCGGACCTCCTTGACCTCCTTGAGCAGCGCGAGGTCGATGCCCTTCTCGTCCACCACGTAGCCGGCGGAGTCCGAGACCGTGACCACCGTGGCCCCGAGCTGCTGGGCCTTCTCGACCGCGTACACGGCGACGTTCCCGGAGCCGGAGACCGCCACCCGCAGGCCGTCCAGGTCCTCGCCCCGGGCCCGCAGCATCTCGGCGGTGAACAGCACGCACCCGTAGCCGGTCGCCTCCGTGCGCGCCTGCGAACCGCCCCAGCCGATGCCCTTGCCGGTCAGCACGCCCGACTCGTAGCGGTTGGTGATCCGCTTGTACTGCCCGAACAGGTAGCCGATCTCCCGGCCGCCGACGCCGATGTCCCCGGCCGGGACGTCGGTGTGCTCGCCCAGGTGCCGGTACAGCTCGGTCATGAAGGACTGACAGAACCGCATGATCTCCGCGTCGGACCGACCCTTGGGGTCGAAGTCCGAACCGCCCTTGCCGCCGCCGATGCCCAGCCCGGTGAGCGCGTTCTTGAAGATCTGCTCGAAGCCGAGGAACTTGACGATCCCGAGGTTGACCGACGGGTGGAACCGCAGCCCGCCCTTGTACGGCCCGAGCGCGCTGTTGAACTCCACCCGGAACCCGCGGTTGACGTGGATCCGCCCCTGGTCGTCCGTCCACGGCACCCGGAACATCAGCTGCCGCTCCGGCTCCACGATCCGCTCGACGATCCGGGCGTCGACCAGCTCGGGCCTCCGCTCCAGCACCGGTCCGAGGGTCTCGACCACCTCCCGCACCGCCTGGTGGAACTCCGGCTCTCCCGGGTTCCGCCGCAGCACCTCGGCGTAGAGCGACTCGATGACAGGGTTCCCGGCGTCATGCGACGCCACGGACACAGGGGTAGCCGGCATCTCTCAGGACCTTCCGTGGTCGACAGACAGGGCGCTCCCGCTCCGGGGAAGCGCCGGCGGTCCCCCTCGCCATTGAGGGCGTCACGGTGCGACACGCACCGGTGCGGCAAGCTCGGACCGCTCACACGGGGGTCAGTCTCCCACCGTCGGCCGCATTTGTCCGCCGCCTTCCGCATTCCGGGCAACCCGGTCGACCGGTCGCAGACGCACCGGAACCACACGAAGCACCGACCCGTCCGCCCCCACCGCCGCGACCGGGCCTTCGACCGGCGCCCGGGATTCCTCCGAAAGGAATTCACCCGACCCCGGGCCGGGGGCACCGTCACCAGCGCCGACGATGTCCCGCATCGGATTTCCACGGGCACGAACGAAATCGAGTCATATTCCGCACGCACACACAGCGAGAAATGGCCGCGCACATTTCTGGACATGTAACGCCACAGCCGCCCGTGCTGCGTGGACGAACACCTTCGAAGCGCGATCCCCCCGGTTCGGCCCGGTCTTTCCGATCCGGCGCGGTGCCACCGGGCACGTTCCGCGGCGCACCGGATCATTCCGCCGAGCCCCTACGGACAGGGCCGCACCCCCGATCCTCGTTCACGCATTTCCCCATTCGGCGACCAAGGGGTCCGAGGGTCCGCCACCGGCCCGGTACCGCACGGCACCGACCGGGAGAACGGCGCCACCGGAAAGGATTCCGCCCGAGACCGAGGAAGAACTCACGCCCCGGAGGAACCCGCCCCGCTCCCGGCGAGCGGGCACGCCGGCGGCCGTGCGGGCCGGCGTCGCCGGGCGGGGCCGGGCAGGGCCGGGCGGCCGGGAACAGGCGTGGTGGGAGCGGTGTTGCGAGGCTGCGTCGCCGTGCGCCGGAGTACGCGGGGCACCCGAACCATGTTGTTCAAATTGGAACTACCTAGTACGGTCGGGATCCGATCACCACTTCTGTCACGGAGGCCCCCATGCCGCAGCACGTCCCGCCGCAGACCGGTGCCGCCACCGTGCGGTCCCGCGTCCGGATCCCGCTGACGTTCCCGGACGGGTACCGGGCCGACGCGGAGGTGTCCACCTTCCACGGGCTGGCGGACGGCGCGGAGCACCTCGCCCTGGCCCTCGGCGAGGTGCCGGCGGGCGGCACGCCGCTCGTGCGGCTGCACTCGGAGTGCCTCACCGGGGACGTGTTCGGCTCGGACCGCTGCGACTGCGGCCCGCAGTTGCGCGAGTCGGTGGAGCGGATCACGACGGCCGGCGGGTACCTGCTCTACCTGCGGCAGGAGGGCCGGGGCATCGGGCTGTACAACAAGCTCGACGCGTACGCCCTGCAGGATGCCGGCCTGGACACGTACGACGCCAACACCGCGCTCGGTCTGCCCGAGGACGGCCGCGACTACACCGCGGCCGCCCAGATGCTCGGCGCGCTGGGCGTCACCGGGATCGACCTGCTGAGCAACAACCCGGACAAGGCCGCCCAGCTGACCCGCCTGGGCGTCACGGTCCACGACCGGGTGCCCACCGGCGTCCACCTGTCCCCCTCCAACGTCCGCTACCTGCGGGCCAAGGTGGAGCGGACGGGACACTCGATCGAGCTCTCCCGCCTGGTGGGCTGAGGACCACGACGGGGCCTGGCAGCCGGGCGGGGTCGGGCCGCGCACAGTCGGCCGGCCGGGCAGGGCCGGGCCGGGCAGGACGGGACGTCCGCAGCTCGACGCCCGGAGCTGCGCCGGACGCCGCCTCAGGCGGGCGGGACCGGGCGGCCCCGCGGCTCCTCGACGATACGGCGGGCGATCTCGGCGGGGCGGACCGGGCGGCCGAAGTGCCAGCCCTGCGCCCAGTCGCAGCCGATCCGGCGCAGCCGCTCGGCGTCCCGCCGGGTCTCCACGCCCTCGGCGGTGACGGTCAGCCCGAGGGCGTGCGCCATCGAGACCAGACCGCTGACGATCCGCCAGCCGGTCGACTCGTCCTTGGCCGGGTCGTGCAGGTCCCCGACGAAGGAGCCGGCGATCTTCAGGCCGGAGACGGGCAGGTCGCGCAGGTAGGCGAGGTTCGACCAGCCGGTGCCGAAGTCGTCGACGGCGAGCGAGACGCCGAGGCCGACCAGCCCGTGCAGGGTGCGCAGCGCCTCGTCCTCCGGGCCGACCACGGTGGACTCGGTGATCTCCAGCTGGAGCCGGGCCGGGTCGAGGCCGGTGGTGTCGAGGATCCGGCCGAGGTCGGTGACCAGGGCCGCGCTGCGGGCCTGGCGGACCGCCAGGTTGACGTTGAGCTGCGGAGCGGCGTCGCCGAACCGCTTGATCCATTCGGCCGCCTGGCCGCAGGCCTGCTCCAGCACCCAGCGGCCGAGCGGCATGATCAGCCCGGTCTCCTCGGCGGTGGTGACGAACTCGTCCGGGCCGAGCACGCCGAGCTGCGGGTGGCGCCAGCGGACCAGTGCCTCGACGGCGGCCAGCCGGCCGTCGGCCAGCGCGTACAGCGGCTGGTAGTCGATGAAGAACTCGCCCCGGTCGAGGGCCGCGGGCATCCGCACCGAGACCGCGTACCGGGAGACGGCGCGGGCGTTCTCCTTGGGGTCGAAGAGGGTCCAGCGGCCCCGGCCGGCCTCCTTGGCGCGGTAGAGGGTCAGGTCGGCGGCGCGGACGGCGGCGCCGGGGGTGGTGGTGGAGACCCTCCGCTCCAGCACGCCGACGCTGGCGCCGACGGCGAGCTTGTGGTCGCCGATCAGCACCGGCCCGGCGAGCGCCTTGAGCACGGTCTTGGCGGCGGCCACCGCCTCCTGCTCGCCGCGGCTGTTCTCCAGCAGGACGACGAACTCGTCCCCGCCGAGCCGGGCGACCAGGTGGCCGAGCGGGCTGAGGGCGGCCTTCAGCCGGGCCGCGACGGCGGCGAGCAGCTGGTCGCCGGTGTCGTGGCCGAGGCTGTCGTTGACCACCTTGAAGCCGTCGAGGTCGACGTAGCAGAGGCCGAACCGGGCGCCCGGGTCCGGGTCCTCGAAGAGCTTCTCCAGCCGTTCGAAGAAGGCGGCGCGGTTGGGCAGGCCGGTCAGCGGGTCGTGGGTGGCCTGGTGGCGCAGCCGCTCCTGGAGCCGGTAGCGGTCGGTGACGTCCTCCAGCATCGCCACCTGGTACTGCGGGACGCCGTCGTCGTCCCGGATCAGCGAGACGGTCAGGTGGGTCCAGACCACCTCGCCGTCCTGCCGGTAGTACGGCTTGTCGAACTGGAAGTACTCGCGCTTGCCGCTGATCAGGTCCTCGTACGCCTCCCAGACGCCCGGGGCGTCCTCGGGGTGGACGAGGTCGCCGACGCGGCGGCCGGTCATGTCCTCCGGGCCGGCGCCGAACAGCTCCTGGAGCGCCTTGTTGACGGCCAGGATGTTGCCGTCGGTGTCGCCGATGCCGATGCCGATCGCGGCGCTCTCGAACAGCGCCCGGAACCGGGCCTCGGAGGCCCGCAGGGCCCGTTCGGCCTCCTTGCGGGCCACGTCGGCGGCGGTGCGGATGGCCTCCTGCTCGCGCAGCGTGCGCTCGCGCAGGGCGGCGGCCCAGCCGGCCGCGAACGCACCGCTGAGGGCGGGTCCGCGGCCGTCGGGGGTCGGCTGCTGCTGGAGCAGTTCCACCGCCCGGGCCAGCACCACCGGGTCGATGAAGTGCGCCTCGACCAGGTGGGCCCCGGCCTCGGCGGCCAGCTGGGGCTCGAACGGCTCCTCCAGCTGGGCGCGGTGGAGCAGCGCGGCGGTCCGGGAGACGAGCCGGCCGACCAGGCCGGGATGGACCGCCGTGCCGTGGTCACCGGAGAGCAGGCGCGCCCAGTCCGCGTGGAACCGTTCGGCGCTGCTGCTCGGCTCCGGTGCTCCGATCACGGGCGGAACCCCACGCCTGCCACTCCGGTCATCCGCTCGGGGTTGCGGCCGACGGCCTCCGGCTGCTCGGGGCGCCACTGCGGCAGGTAGACCACGCCCGGCTCGACCAGGTCGAAGCCGGTGAACATGGTGGTGATCTGTTCGTGGGTGCGCATGGTGAGCGGAGTGGGCGTCATCTTGTACAGCCGCTGGTGGTCCTCGGCCTGGTCGGGCCGGCCTTCCAGGGAGGCGTGCGAGAGGACGAGGGCGCTGCCCGGCGGGAGGGCGTCGCGGATCACCTCGATCAGCTTCCAGGGGTTGTCCTGGTCCTCGACGAAGTGCATGACCGCGACCAGCAGGACGGCCACCGGTTCCCCCGCCGCCAGCAGGTCGGTCACCTCGGGGCGGGACATCAGGTCGTCGATGTCGCGGACGTCGGCCTGGACGGCCGAGCAGCCCTCGTCGCCCTCCAGGAGCAGGCGGCTGTGCGCGACGGCGACCGGGTCGCGGTCCACGTACACCACCTGGGCCTCGGGGCGGATCGCGCGGGCGATCTCGTGGACCGCGCCGAAGGTGGGGATGCCGGAACCGATGTCCAGGAAGCGGGTGATGCCGCGTTCGGCGGTGAACTGCACGGCGCGGCGCAGGAAGGCGCGGTTGGAGCGCATGATCTGCGGCAGCTCGGGCCAGAGGGCGATCGCCTTGCGGGCCATCTCCCGGTCGACCTCGAAGTTGTGCGAGCCTCCGAGGTAGTAGTCGTAGACCCGCGCGGCGTTCGGTTTGTCCAGGTCCGTGCCTTCCGGTACCCAGTTCGGTCGCCGCATCCTCGGAACTCCTTCGCTTCGTCTTCCGGTGGACCGGCCGCCTGGAGGGGCGGCTGTGACTGATGAGACTACAAGCACAAAAGATCCTCCTCCGCACGCCGAATGCGTGCAAGCGGAGTGCCGTGGTCCTCCCGGTCGAGTTCGCGCCGGACCCGCCGGACCCGGCGAACCTGCCGAACCCGGACCGGGCCGGGACCCGCCCGGACTAGAGTGCGCCCGTGGATCTCAACCACTACCGGTTCCGCGGGACGTGGCGCCTGGCCGCACCGCCGGGCGCCGTGTACGCGGCCCTGGAGGACGTACCGGGCTACCCCCGCTGGTGGCCCGACATCCGTGACGTCCGGCAGACCGGCCCGGACAGCGGGGAGGTGCTGGTCCGCGCCCTGCTCCCGTACCGGCTGGTGATCCGGCTCACGACGACCCGACGGGACCACGGGGCCGGCGTGCTGGAGGCCGCCATGGACGCCGACCTGATCGGCTGGTCGCGCTGGACGGTCACGGCGGACGGCGCCGGCGGCTCCGAGGTCCTCTTCGAGGAGGACGCCCGCCCGGCCAGTGCCCTGCTGCGCCGCCTCGCCGTCCCCGCCCACCTGCTGTTCCGGGCCAACCACGCCGTGATGATGCACCGCGGCCGGCGCGGCCTGGCCGCCCACCTCGGGGCCGGTCCGGCGGACGGGGCCTGACGGCGAGGCACGGCGGCCGAGGTCGGCGGACGGCCGCGCACGGCGGCCGAACGGCGGCGGAACGACTGCCGAACGGCTGCTTCGGGGAGCCGCCGAAGGCCCGGCACCGGGCCTGATTCACCCTCTCGTACCCCTTCTGACCTGCGGTGAATCCTCTGCAGCAGATGTTTGTGGGGCGACTCCGCATGGTCCGTAGCAGACTGGGCAGAGTAGACCGGGCCGCAATCGTGATCCCGAGGATGGTGAGTCCGGTGATACCCGTTCGACCGACCAGCCCGCCCGACCGGCAGAGCGGCGGGCCGTCCGCCGCCGGACCCCCCGGAGGCGCACTCCGCCCCGGTGGGAGCCCCACCACGGTGACACCGCTCACCGAGTCCGAGGCGCGCGGCCACATGGCCGGCGTCTGCTTCAAGATCGGGCCGCCCCGCCTGGTCGGCGTCGAGCTGGAGTGGTTCGTCCACGACGACCGATGTCCGACCCACCCCGTCCTTCCGGAACGACTGCACGCCGCACTGAACGCACTGCCGCTCGGCGGCCCCGACGGGACCTCGCTCCCCTCCGGTTCCCGTCTCACCCTCGAACCCGGCGGCCAGGTAGAGCTCAGCTCCCCGCCCGCCGACAGCCTCACCGGCTGCGTCGCCGACACCCGGCGCGACCTCGCCGCCCTGCGGGCCGCCTTCGCGGCACAGGGCCTGCGGCTCACCGGTACCGGCACCGACCCCCTGGCCCGACCCCGCCAGATGGTGCTGGACCACCCGCGCTACGTGGCGATGGAACGGTTCTTCAATTCGGCCGGTCCCTGGGGCCGCATCATGATGACCGGCACCGCCTCCCTCCAGGTCTGCCTGGACTCCGGCGCGGAGAGCGGCCCGCACTCGCTCGACCGACGATGGCGCCTCGCCCACCGGCTCGGCCCCGTCCTGGTCGCCGCCTTCGCCAACTCTCCGCTGCTGGACGGCCGGCCCACCGGCCACCGGTCCACCCGCCAGACCGTCTGGTCCCGGATGGACCCCAGCCGCACGCTCGCCCCGTCACCGGACCACGGCGACCCGCGCGAGGCCTGGACCCGCTACGTGCTGGACGCCGAGGTCCTCTGCGTCCGCCGTCACGACGGCCTCCCGTGGACCGCGCCGGCCGGGCTGACCTTCCGCGACTGGCTGCGCGGCCGCGGCGAGCGCCCGCCCACCCTGGCCGACCTCGACTACCACCGCACCACGCTCTTCCCGCCGGTCCGCCCGCACGGCTACCTGGAGCTGCGGATGATCGACGCCCAGCCCGGCGACGGCTGGATCGTCCCCGCCGCCCTGGCCACCGCCCTGCTGGACGACCCGGTGGCCGCCGACGCCGCGCTCGCCGCGCTGGAGCCGCTGGAGTGCCCGGACGGACCGCGCCCGCCGCGCAGCGACGTCTGGCGCCGGGCCGCCACCCTGGCCGTGGCCGACCCCGAGCTGCGCCGCGCCACCCTGACCTGCTTCGCCGCCGCCGACGCCGCGCTGGGCCGGATGCCCGGGGCCGAACGGCTGCGCGCCGTCGTCGCCGAGTTCGCCGAGCGCTACCCCGCGCGCGGCCGCTGCCCGGCCGACGACCAGCTGGACGCCCTGCGCTCCGGCAGCCTACGCACTCCCCCGGAGGAGGCCGCACCATGACCGACGACGCCCGCACCGCCGCTGACGCGCACGCGGCACGGACCGTGCGCGACGCCCGCCCGGCCGGCACGCCCGCACCGGGACAGCCGACCGCTCCCTCCCCGACCCCCCTGTCGCCGGGCGCGCTGCCGACGAACGCGCTGCTGTTGGACGCTCTGCCGTTGGACTCGCTGCCGTTGGACTCGCTGCCGTTGGAGACCCTGCGCGAGACGATCGCCTCCGAGTTGCTGGCCGCCCGCGCCCGCACCGCCGCACTGACCGACTGCGTCGGGGAGCACGACCTCACCGCCCAGCACTCCCCCCTGATGTCCCCGCTGGTCTGGGACCTCGCGCACATCGGGAACCAGGAGGAGCTCTGGCTGCTGCGCAACATCGGCGGCCGCGACCCGATGCACCCCGAGATCGACCCGCTCTACGACGCGTTCGAGCACCCGCGGGCCGAGCGGCCCAGGCTGCCGCTGCTCCCGCCCGGGGAGGCCCGCGCGTACGCGCACGACGTCCGCGGCCGGGTGCTCGACCTGCTCGCCGCCAGCCCGCTGGAGGGCGCACCCCTACTGGACGCCGGTTTCGCCTTCGGCATGATCGCCCAGCACGAACAGCAGCACGACGAGACGATGCTGATCACCCATCAGCTCCGCCGGGGCGAGCCCGCCCTGGCCGCTCCCCCGCCGCCGCCCGCCCCGGCGGACGCGGCCGGGCTGCCCGCCGACGTGCTGGTCCCGGCCGGGCCGTTCACCATGGGCACCGACACCGAACCGTGGGCACTGGACAACGAACGCCCCGCCCACCGGGTCGACCTGCCCGCCTTCCGGCTGGACACCACGCCGGTCACCAACGGCGCCTACCTGCGGTTCCTGGCCGACGGCGGCTACGACGAACCGCGCTGGTGGACGCCCGAGGGCTGGGAGCACCGGCAGCAGGCCGGACTCACCGCCCCGCTGTTCTGGCGCCGGGACGGCGACCAGTGGCTGCGCCGGCGCTTCGGCGTGCTGGAGGCCGTACCGCACGACGAGCCGGTGCTGCACGTCAGCTGGTACGAGGCGGACGCCTACGCACGGTGGGCCGGGCGGCGGCTGCCGACCGAGGCCGAGTGGGAGAAGGCCGCACGGCACGACCCGGCCACCGGCCGCTCGCGCCGCCACCCCTGGGGCGACGCGTCACCGGCCCCGCAGCACGCCAACCTCGGCCAGCGGCACCTGCGCCCGGCCCCGGCCGGCAGCTACCCCGCCGGGCAGTCCCCGTACGGGGTGCGGCAGCTGATGGGCGACGTCTGGGAGTGGACGTCCAGCGACTTCCGGCCGTACCCGGGCTTCCGCGCCTGGCCGTACCGGGAGTACTCGGAGGTCTTCTTCGGGCCGGAGCACAAGGTGCTGCGCGGCGGCTGCTTCGCCGTGGCTCCGGTCGCCTGCCGGGGCACCTTCCGCAACTGGGACTACCCGATCCGGCGCCAGATCTTCGCCGGGTTCCGCACCGCCGCCGACGTGGATTCCGGCTGATGTGCCGTCACCTCGCCTACCTGGGAGAGCCGGTGGCGCCCCGGGAGCTGCTGGTGGCACCGCCGTTCGGGCTCTACCGGCAGTCCTGGGCACCGCGCGTCCAGCAGTACGGCACGGTCAACGCGGACGGCTTCGGCCTCGGCTGGTACGCGGAGGGCGACGACGTCCCGGCCCGCTACCGGCGGGCCGGGCCGGTCTGGGCGGACGCCTCCTTCGCCGATCTCGCCCGGGTCCTGCGCACCCGGGCGCTGCTGGCGGCCGTCCGCTCGGCCACCGAGGGCTGCGCGGCGGGCGAGGAGGCCGCCGCGCCGTTCGCCGCCGGACCCTGGCTGTTCAGCCACAACGGCGCCGTGGCCGGCTGGCCGGAGCGGCTGGGCGCGGTGGCGTCGCTGCTGCCGCCCGCCGAGCTGCTGGGGCTGGTGGCGCGGACCGACTCGGCACTGCTCTGGGCACTGACCCTGCACCGGTTGCGCGCGGGCGCGGGCCTGGGCGAGGCGCTGGCGGGCACCGTCGCGGACGTGACCGCCCACACGGACGGGCGGCTCAACCTGCTGCTCACCGACGGGCGGGCCGTCGCCGCGACGGCCTGGGGCGACACCCTGCACCACCGAACGGTGCCCGGCCTCGGCGTGCTGGTGGCCTCCGAGCCCTCCGACGACCACCCGGACTGGACGGCCGTCCCGGACCGGTCGCTGCTGCTGGCCGGCCCGGCCGGGGTCACCGTCACCCCTCTCGCCCGGGCCTCCTGAATCCTTCCCTCCCGAAGCCTTCTCTCCTGAAGATCTCCTCCTTTCTTCACTTCCTGAACAGAGGATCCATCTGCCATGAGCACCTTCGATCTCACCCGACTGCTGCCCGCCGACCACTTCAGCACCGCCCTGCGGTACGACGTGCAGCACGGCCTGACCTCCGAGCCCAAGTCGCTGCCGCCCAAGTGGTTCTACGACGCCCGGGGCAGCGAGCTGTTCGAGGAGATCACCCGGCTGCCCGAGTACTACCCGACCCGTGCCGAGCGGGCCATCCTGACCGCCCGGGCCGGCGAGATCGCCGCCGTCACCCGGGCCCGCACCCTGGTCGAGCTGGGTTCGGGCTCCTCCGAGAAGACCCGGCTGCTGCTGGACGCACTGCGCGACCTGGGCACGCTGGACGCGTACGTGCCGGTGGACGTCAGCGAGAGCGCGCTGGGCGCGGCCGGCGCGGCGCTCGCCACCGAGTACCCGGGGCTGGCGGTGCACGGCGTGCTGGCCGACTTCACCGCCCGGCTCGGCCTGCCGCCGGACGGCGGACCCCGCCTGGTCGCGTTCCTCGGCGGCACCCTCGGCAACCTGCTGCCCGCGGAGCGCGCCGCCTTCCTGCGCGGGCTGCGCGCCGCCCTCGACCCGGGTGACTTCCTGCTGCTCGGCACCGACCTGGTCAAGGACCCGGCGGTCCTGGTCGCCGCCTACGACGACGCGGCCGGGGTGACGGCGGAGTTCAACCGGAACGTGCTGAACGTGCTCAACCGGGAGCTGGCCGCCGACTTCGACCCGGAGGCCTTCGAGCACGTGGCGCTCTGGGACCCGGAGCGGGAGTGGATCGAGATGCGGCTGCGGTCACTGCGGGACCAGACCGTGAAGATCCCGGAGCTGGACCTGCCGGTCCACTTCGACGAGGGCGAGGAGCTGCGCACCGAGGTGTCGGCCAAGTTCCGCCGGGAGCGGGTGGCCGAGGAGCTGGCGGCGGCGGGCATGCGGCTCACCGAGTGGTGGACCGACGACGAGGGCCGGTTCGGGCTCTCGCTGGCCCGGCCCGCCTGATCGGTGGAGCCCTGCCGTCCCCTCCGATTTGATCGTTCACCTTACTAATCCAGGCCGGGGGCTACGGGCATCCCACGTACAACACTTGAACATTGAGGGGTTACGATCTCGGCTACCAAGCTCAGCGTTGAGTACCAGGAGTCAAGATCGTGAGCGTCACCCAGCAGCCCGCGGGGCCCTCGGCGGCCGAGACCGGGCCGTCGTCCGGCCGGCTCGGCTTCGTCGTCTTCATCACCGCCGCCGCGGCCCTCGGCGGCTTCCTGTTCGGCTACGACAGCTCCGTGATCAACGGGGCCGTCTCCGGGATCCAGGAGAAGTTCGGCGTCGGTGACGGCGTGACCGGGCTGATCGTCTCCTCCGCGCTGCTGGGCTCGGCGGTCGGCGCCGCGCTGGCCGGGCGGTTCGCCGACCGGTACGGCCGGATCACCGTGATGAAGGCGGGAGCGCTGCTCTTCGCGGTCAGCGCCGTCGGCTCGATGCTGCCGTTCTCCGCCTGGGACCTCGCCTTCTGGCGGGTCCTGGGCGGAGCGGCCATCGGCATCGCCTCGGTGATCGCCCCGACCTACATCGCCGAGGTCGCGCCGACGAAGTACCGCGGCCGGCTGGCCTCGTTCCAGCAGGCGGCGATCGTCCTCGGCATCGCCGTCTCCCAGCTGGTCAACTGGGTGCTGGCGGACGCGGCCGGCGGTGAGACCCGCGGCCACCTGCTCGGCCTGGAGGCCTGGCAGTGGATGCTCGGGATCTGCGTCGTGCCCGCCGCGGTCTACTTCGTGCTCGCCTCCACCATCCCCGAGTCCCCGCGCTTCCTGATCTCGGCCGGCCGCCTGGACGAGGCCCGCACCGTGCTCGCCGAGGTCGAGGGCAAGGACTCCGACACCGACGCCCGGATCGCCGAGATCCGGGGACTGATCGACACGGACCACCGTCCGCGCTTCCGCGACCTGCTCGGCGGACGGTTCGGTCTGCTGCCGATCGTCTGGGTCGGCATCGGGCTCTCGGTCTTCCAGCAGCTCGTCGGCATCAACGTGATCTTCTACTACTCGTCGATCCTCTGGCAGTCGGTGGGCATCGACCAGACCAACTCGCTGCTGATCAGCTTCATCGGATCGGTCATCAACATCCTCGGCACCGCCGTCGCGATCCTTCTGGTCGACCGGATCGGCCGCAAGCCGCTCGCGCTGATCGGCTCGGCCGGCATGGCCGTCGCACTGGGCGCCTGCGCCTGGGCGTTCTCCTCCGCCACCGGCACCGGCGACGACGTCACGCTGCCCGACCTCCAGGGCACCGTCGCGCTGATCGCCGCCAACGCCTTCGTGCTGTTCTTCGCGCTCTCCTGGGGCGTGGTGGTCTGGGTCATGCTCGGCGAGATGTTCCCCAACCGGATCCGCGCCGCCGCGCTCTCGGTGGCCGCCTCGGCGCAGTGGCTCGCCAACTGGGCCGTCACCGTCTCGTTCCCGGCGCTCTCGCGCTGGAACCTCTCCGCGACGTACCTCGCCTACGCGGTCTTCGCGGCGCTGTCGATCGTCTTCGTGGCGAAGTTCATGAAGGAGACCAAGGGCGTGCGACTGGAGGACATGGGCTGAGCCCCCGCCGAACCTCCCCGGCCCCCGCACCCTAGCGCCAAGAGCCCGGGTGCGGGGGCCGAATCGTTCACTCTCTGCGGCGCACCGGACACCTCCGGTATCCCTGGACGGCAGGAGGGATGTCCTTGATCTTCGACCGGCTTCGCACCCGCAGCGCCCGCAGACCCACCGCCGCGAACGGCGGGACCTGCCCGTACTCGCACGCCCACGTCCACGGCCACCTGGTGCCCGAGGAGGCGGCGGCTCCCGGCGGGGCGCCCCCGTCGGCCGACGCCGAGGGCCCGGAAGGACCTGAAGGCCCCGACGCCGCCTGGTCCGCGGACCAGGCGGACCCGGCCGACCCCGCGGACCCGGCCGACCCCGCGAGCCAGGCCGACCCCGCGAGCCCGGCGGACCTCGCGGACCACTTCACCGACCCCCGGCAGGCCGCCGACTTCGTCCGGCAGTTCCACCGCGAGCAGCCCGCCGCCGGGGACCCGGAGCCGCGCGTCCGCGCCGTCCTCGACGAGATCGACCGGACCGGCACCTACGAGCACACGCCCGCCGAGCTGGCCCACGGCGCCCGGCTCGCCTGGCGCAACGCCGCCCGCTGCATCGGCCGGCTGTACTGGCGCAGCCTCGTGGTCCGCGACCTGCGGCACCTGAGCTCCGCCGACGACATCGCCGCCGAGTCCTTCGAGCACCTGCGCACCGCCACCAACGGCGGGCGGATCCGCCCGGTGGTCTCGGTGTTCGCCCCCGACCGGCCCGGCCGTCCGGCGGCCCGCATCCTCAACCAGCAGCTCGTCCGGTACGCCGGCCACCCGACGGCGGACGGCGGGTGGACGGGCGACCCGGCCGGGGCCCGGCTCGCCGCCCGGGCCCGGGACCTCGGGTGGAAGTGCGGCGAGGATCGGTTCGAGGTGCTGCCGCTGCTGGTGCAGGAGCGGCCCGGCGAGCGGCCCGAGTGGTACGAACTGCCGGACGACACCACGCTCGAGGTCGACCTCGTCCACCCCGACCACGCGTGGTTCGCCGAGCTGGGCCTGCGCTGGTACGCCGTCCCGGCGATCAGTGACATGACGCTGGAGATCGGTGGTGTCCGCTACCCCACCGCCCCGTTCAACGGCTGGTACATGGGCACCGAGATCGGCGCCCGCAACCTGGCCGACGCCGACCGCTACGACATGCTCGCCACTGTCGCCGGGCGGCTCGGGCTGGACACCTCCCACGACCGCACCCTGTGGCGGGACCGCGCGCTGGTGGAGCTCAACGTGGCGGTGCTGCACTCGTTCCAGGAGGCCGGGGTGGCCATCGCCGACCACCACACCGAATCGGAGCGGTTCCTCCGGCACGTCGCGCAGGAGCGACGGCTCGGCCGGCCCACCCCGGCCGACTGGAGCTGGATCGTGCCACCGGTCTCGGGCGGGCTGACCCCCGTCTACCACCGGTACTACGACCCGGTGGACTCCTCGTTGCGGCCCGCGTTCGTGACCCGCGCGGCCTGGTGAGCACGGTCGGGTGCGGCGGAACCACCCGGACCGTCGGAACCGTCGGAACCGGCCCGGCCGTCGGAGGCGTCCGGGCGACCGGCCGCACCCGGTCCGCCCGCGGCGCCCGCAGCGCCCGCGGCGGCCACGGCGGCCGGACCACGCTCGTAGCGCAGGGCGAGCCCGTCGAGCAGCGCCTCCAGGCCGGTCTCGAAGGCGCCCTCGTCGATCGCCGTCCGGTGCTCGGCCAGCCGGTGGGCCTCGCCGAGGTGCGGGTAGTCGGCGGCGTCGTACAGCCCGGCGTCCTCGGGGAACCCGGCCGCGAACGAGGCCAGCGCCGAGCCGGTGACGAAGTACCGCATCAGCGCGCCGATCCGGGTCGCCTGCCCGCGCGGCCAGCCCGCCTCGACCAGGCACCCGAAGACGGCGTCGGCCAGTCGCAGCGCGTTCGGCCGGCGCCCGGGGCCCTGGGCGAGCACGGGGACGATGTGGGGGTGGGCGGCCAGCGCGGCGCGGTAGGAGCGGGCCCAGTCGCGCAGCGCCTCCGGCCAGGGCGCACCCGCGCCGAACATCGACAGGTCGACCTCGCCGATGACCCCGTCCACCACCGCGTCCAGCAACTCGTCCTTGGTGGCGAAGTGGTTGTAGAGGGACGGCCCGCTCACGGACAGCTCGGTGGCCAGGCGGCGGGTCGAGAGGGCGGCCAGCCCCTCCTCGTCGACCAGCCGCAGAGCGGCGGCGACGATGCGCTCGCGGCTGAGCAGCGGGGTTCGGGGGCGGGCCATCGGCGCGGTTCCTCCGGTCGGGTGGGTGTGGGGACCGATTCTGGCAGGTGCCCCTTCCCAGCGCGCCCGGTCGGGGCTACAGTCCCCTCGTAAAACTTGCAGCGCTAGTTTATCGGGGTCGCCATGAACCTGGAGCTCACCGAGGAGCAGGCCGCCGTCCGCGACCTCGCGGCCTCCTTCACCGACCGCGAGATCGCGCCGCACGCCGCCGCGTGGGACCGCGCCGAGTCCGTCGACCGCGCGATCATCGCCAGACTCGGCGCGCTCGGCTTCCTCGGCCTGACCCTCCCGGAGGAGTACGGGGGCAGCGGCGGCGACCACCTCGCCTACTGCCTGGTCCTGGAGGAACTGGGCCGCGGCGACTCCGCCGTACGCGGCATCGTCTCGGTCTCGCTCGGCCTGGTCGGCAAGTCGATCAACTCCTTCGGAACCGAGGAACAGAAGCGGCACTGGCTGCCCCGGCTCACCGCCGGCGAGGCGCTCGGCTGCTTCGCCCTCACCGAACCCGGCACCGGCTCGGACGCCGCCAACCTCACCACCCGTGCCGTCCGCGACGGCGACGACTGGCTGATCAGCGGCGCCAAGATGTTCATCACCAACGGAACCTGGGCCGACGTCGCCCTCGTCTTCGCCCGCACCGGCGGCGACGACCCCGACCGGCGGGGACACCGGGGCATCACCGCCTTCCTCGTCCCCACCGACCTGCCCGGCTTCACCCGCACCGAGATCCACGGCAAGCTCGGCCTGCGCGGCCAGACCACCGCGGAACTGGCCTTCGACGCCGTCCGGGTGCCCGACAGCGCCCGGCTCGGCGAGACCGGCAAGGGCTTCACCGTCGCCATGGCCGCGCTCGCCAAGGGACGCATGTCGGTCGCCGCCGGCTGCGTCGGCATCGCCCGGGCCTGCCTGGACGCCGCCGTCCGGTACGCGGGCGAACGCGAGCAGTTCGGTGCGCCGATCGCCTCCCACCAGCTGGTGCAGCAGTTGCTCGCCGGCATCGCCGTGGACGTCGAGGCCGCCAGGCTGCTCACCTGGAAGGTCGCCGACCACATCGACCGCGGACTGCCGTTCGCCACCGAGTCCTCCGTCGCCAAGCTCTTCGCCAGTGAGGCCGCCGTCCGGGCCGCCAACAACGCGCTCCAGGTCTTCGGGGGCTACGGGTTCATCGACGAGTACCCCGTCGGCAAGTACCTGCGCGACGCCCGGGTGATGACCCTCTACGAGGGCACCAGTCAGATCCACCAACTGCTCATCGGCCGCGCGCTCACCGGCGTCAACGCCTTCTGACCGCCCCTCCGGCCCGATCCCTCCGACCCGATCCCTCCGACCACACCTCCCGGCCTGACGACCACTCCGGCCGGCTGCCCCCTCCCTCCCGACAAGGAGCCCGACGTCGTGCGTCCTGTCTACTTCGCCGCCGCCCGCCGCACCCCCATCGGCCGGCTGCGCGGAGCGCTCGCCACGGTCCGCCCCGACGACCTCTCGGCGACCGTGCTGCGCGCCCTGCTCGCCGATCTGCCCGCCCTCGACCCGGCCCGGATCGACGACGTCTACTGGGGCGCCGCCAACCAGGCCGGCGAGGACAACCGGAACGCCGCCCGGATGGCCGTGCTGCTCGCCGGCCTGCCGGACAGCGTCCCCGGCGCCACCGTCAACCGGCTCTGCGCCTCCGGCCTGGAGGCGGTCACCATGGCCGCCCGGGCGATCGGCTCCGGCGAGGCGGACGTCGTGCTGGCCGGCGGCTGCGAGTCGATGACCCGGGCACCGTTCGTCCTCCCCCGCCCCGACGAGGCGCTGCCGCACCGGATCGAGACCTACGACACCCGGCTCGGCTGGCGGCTCACCAACCCGCGGATGCCCGAACTGCACGGTGTGCTGTCGATGGGCGAGACCGCCGAGGAGGTCGCCACCCGCTACGGCATCAGCCGTGAGCGCCAGGACGCCTTCGCGCTCCGCAGCCACCGACGAGCCGCCGCCGCCCGTAAGGACGGGCACTTCGACGCCGAGCTGATCCCGGTCGAGCGGCCGAACGGGGTGATCGTCGATGCGGACGAGTCGATCCGCGAGGACACCGGTCCGGAGAAGCTCGCCCGGCTCAAGCCCGCCTTCCGCCCCGAGGGCACGGTGACGGCGGGCAACGCCTCGCCGATGAACGACGGCGCGGCCGGGCTCGTCCTGGTCAGCGAGGAGGCGCTGCACGAGTTCGGCCTCCGGCCGCTCGGCCGGTACGTGGCCGGCGCCTCGGCCGGCGTGCACCCGGACGTCATGGGCATCGGCCCCGTGCCCGCCACCCGCAAGGCACTCGCCCGGGCCGGCTGGTCGCTCGGCGAGATCGAGGAGGCCGAGCTGAACGAGGCCTTCGCGGCCCAGGTCCTGGCCTCGGTCGACCAGTTGGGCCTCGACCCGGAGCTGGTCAACCCGACCGGCGGCGCCATCGCGCTCGGCCATCCGCTCGGCGGCTCCGGCGCCCGCATCCTCACCACCCTGCTGCACCGGATGCGCCGCACCGGCGGGCGCCGCGGGCTCGCGGCCATGTGCGTGGGCGTCGGCCAGGGGACGGCGGTCCTCGTCGAGTCGGCCTGACGGCCTGCCGCGCGGACTCGGACGACACCTGGCGCCTGACGACAGGCGGCAGACGACAGACGACGGGAAGCTGTCGGCAGCCCGTCCGCCGGCTTCCCGACCCCCTCCCGAAGAGCTACCGAAGGAACCGTTGTGACTCGTTTTGCAGGCAAGGTCGCCGTCGTCACCGGCGCGGCGCAGGGCATCGGAGCGGCCACCGCCCGGCTGCTGGCCGCGGAGGGCGCGGCGGTCGCCGTGGTCGACCTCGACGCCGGGCGGACGGCCGGCACGGTCGAGGAGATCACCGCCAAGGGCGGCACCGCCCGGGCGTACGGCTGCGACGTGGCCGACTACGACGCCGTCGAGGCGGTCTTCGCGCAGGTGGCGCAGGATCTCGGCGGCCTGCACATCCTGGTGAACAACGCCGGGATCACCCGGGACAACCTCTTCTTCAAGATGCCCAGGGCCGACTGGGACGCGGTGCTGACGGTCAACCTCACGAGTGCCTACAACTGCAGCCACGTCGCCCAGAAGTACATGGTGGCGCAGAAGTACGGCAAGATCGTCTCGCTCAGTTCGCGCTCCGCCCTCGGCAACCGCGGCCAGGCCAACTACGCCGCCGCCAAGGCCGGGATCCAGGGCCTGACCGCGACCCTGGCGATCGAGCTGGGCCCGTTCAACATCAACGTCAACGCCGTCGCCCCCGGCTACATCGCGACCCCGATGACCGCCGCCACCGCCGAGCGGGTCGGCGCCACGGCGGAGGACCACCGGACGGAGGTGGCCGCCCGGACGCCGCTCCGGCGGGTCGGGCAGCCCGAGGAGGTCGCCTCGGTGGTCGCGTTCCTGGCGAGCGAGGACGCCTCCTACGTCAGCGGGCAGACCCTGTACGTCAACGGCGGAGCGCGCTGACGGGCGCGCCCGGGCTCCGGCCCTGCGGCGGACGGCCGTCCCGGGTGGGCGCTCCCCTCACCCGGGACGGCCACGGCGTTCCCGACCGCCGCCCCCTGCGGCGTGACCGGGCGCTCAGGCGTGACCGGCGACGGCCTCTGCCAGCGGGGAGAAGAGCAGGGCCCAGTTGCCGGGCAGGTCCCTCAGCGCCGACGTGAGGACGCCGCGCACGACCGCCCACTCGTCGGGCCGGCCGCCCGCGCCGTCCTCCAGGACGGCCCGCAGACATGCGTCCAGCGCCTCGGCGACGTCGTCCTCGTCGAACCCCAG
This sequence comes from Kitasatospora sp. NPDC127035, assembly GCF_042726075.1. NCBI lineage: Bacteria > Bacillati > Actinomycetota > Actinomycetes > Kitasatosporales > Streptomycetaceae > Kitasatospora > Kitasatospora sp. NPDC127035. Next base: position 153,253 of record NZ_JBHXDN010000002.1, read on the forward strand.
CCGTGCGCAGGCCCGCTGGACCTCCGGCGACGTGGACGCGTCGTCCCACTCGCCCGTCGCGCCCAGCAGACAGAGCAGGTGACTCCCCGGGTCGGGCAGGCCGGCGCGCAGACCCGCCGTGGTGAACTCCCGGTCCGTGTCCTCCGGCACCAGGGCCGACGTCTCGACCGCGTGGGCGACGAGCTCCGCCCAGAAGGCCTCGTCGTGCCGGCCGTCGGTCTGCCTCATGTGCTCGGCCGCGAAGGCCGCCATCGTGCCCGGGTCGTCGACCAGCGGCGAGACGACCAGGTCGCTCCGGTGGTCGAAGCCGAAGTAGTAGCGGTGGCCGTCCAGCGTGAGCGACTCGACGCCGGCCACGTGGCCGACCCGGTCGGGCAGCGGGTCCACGCGCTCGGCACGTTCCTGTTCCATGGGCAGGACCGTAGCGGTGGCCTCGGACAACACCGGCGGACGGTCCCGCCCCGGTGGCCTGCCGGCGTGGGGGGCGGCCCCCCCGCCGCGGGGGCGGGGCGCCCCGGGCGCCCCCCCCCCCCCACTCCCGTGCGGGAGGGTGGGGCAGGTGGTCTTCGGGTGCCGCGTGGCGGGGCGGGCCGGTCCGGGCCCCGCCGCGCGGCGGCTTTCGGAGCCCGTGGCACGTCCGGTTCCGAGCGGACGTGCCACGGGCGGTCAGCGGGGAGCCGGCCCGGACGGGGGCCGGCTCCGCGGGGTCCTCCCCCGCTGCCGGGCTACTTCCCCAGCGCGGCGCGCGCGTCGACGAAGGCGGCGACGGCGCGCTCGACGTCCTCGGTGGAGTGCGCGGCCGAGAGCTGCACCCGGATCCGGGCCTGGCCGTGCGGCACGACCGGGTACGAGAACCCGATCACGTACACGCCGCGCTCCAGCAGCAGCTCGGCGAGCCGGCCTGCCTCGGCCGCGTCGCCGATCATCACCGGGGCGATCGGGTGGTCGCCGGGCAGGATCTCGAAGCCGGCCTCGGTCATCTTCGACCGGAACAGCGCGGTGTTGGCCACCAGCCGCTCCCGCAGGTCGGTGGACTGCTCGACCAGGTCGAGCACCTTCAGCGAGGCGGCGGCGATGACCGGCGCGAGCGAGTTGGAGAACAGGTACGGCCGCGAGCGCTGGCGCAGCAGGGCGACGATCTCGCGGCGTGCGGCCACGTAACCGCCCGACGCTCCGCCGAGCGCCTTGCCGAGGGTGCCGGTGATGATGTCGACGCGGTCCATCACGCCGTGCAGCTCGGGGGTGCCGCGCCCGCCCGGGCCGACGAAGCCGACCGCGTGCGAGTCGTCGACCATGACCATCGCGTCGTAGCGGTCGGCCAGGTCGCAGATCTCCCGCAGCGGGGCGACGTAGCCGTCCATCGAGAACACGCCGTCGGTGACGATGAGGCGGCGGCGCGCGCCCTGGGCCTCCTTGAGCTGCTGCTCCAGGTCGGCCAGGTCACGGTTGGCGTAGCGGTGGCGGCGCGCCTTGCAGAGGCGGATGCCGTCGATGATGCTCGCGTGGTTGAGGGCGTCCGAGATGACCGCGTCGCGCTCGTCGAGCAGGGTCTCGAAGACGCCGCCGTTGGCGTCGAAGCAGGAGGAGTAGAGGATGGTGTCCTCCTGGCCGAGGAACGCGGAGAGGCGCTCCTCCAACTCCTTGTGGACGTCCTGGGTGCCGCAGATGAAGCGGACGGACGCCATGCCGTAGCCCCAGCGGTCGAGCGCGTCCTTGGCGGCGGCGATCACGTCCGGGTGGTCGGCGAGACCGAGGTAGTTGTTGGCGCAGAAGTTGAGCACCTCGCCGGGAGTGCCGCCGCCGGTGACGGTGACGGCGGCGCTCTGCGGGCTGCCGATCACCCGCTCCGGCTTGAAGAGGCCCGCCTCGCGGATCTCGTCGAGGGTGGCGGCCAGGTCGTCACGCACGTTGTCGATCACAGCAGACTCCTACACGAGTGAGCGAGGGCGAAGGGGGTCGCGGACGGTCTCGTCCGTTCCCGGGCGGGCTCGTCCGGTGGTCAGACGGTCCAGTCGAGGATGATCTTGCCGCAGCGGCCGCCGGCCGCCTCGTCGAACGCGGCCTCGAAGTCGGCGGCGGGGTACCGGCCGGTGATCACGGGGCTGAGGTCCAGCCCGCCCTCCAGCAGGACGGACATCGCGTACCAGGTCTCGAACATCTCGCGGCCGTAGATGCCCTTGATGGTGATCATCGAGGTCACGACGGAGGCCCAGTCGACCGGGAACTCCTCGGCGGGCAGGCCGAGCACGGCGATCTTCCCGCCGTGCGTCATGTTGGCGATCATCGACTGGAGCGCCTCGGGGCGGCCGGACATCTCCAGGCCGACGTCGAAGCCCTCGCGCAGGCCGAGCTTCTGCTGGCCCTCCTCGATGGTGTGCTCGGCGACGTTGAGCGCCAGCGAGACACCGACCTTGCGGGCGAGGTCGAGCCGGTAGGGCGAGACGTCGGTGATCATCACGTTGCGGGCGCCGGCGTGCTTGGCGACGGCGGCGGCCATGATGCCGATCGGACCGGCTCCGGTGATCAGCACGTCCTCGCCGACCAGCGGGAACGAGAGCGCGGTGTGGACGGCGTTGCCGAACGGGTCGAAGATCGCGGCGACGTCGAGGTCGACCGGCACCCGGTGCACCCAGACGTTGGAGGCGGGCAGCGCCACGTACTCGGCGAAGGCGCCGTCGCGGCCGACGCCCAGGCCCACGGTGTTGCGGCAGAGGTGGCGGCGGCCGGCCAGGCAGTTGCGGCACTTGCCGCAGACCAGGTGGCCCTCGCCGCTGACCAGGTCACCGACGGCGATGTCCGCGACGGCCGAGCCGATCTCGGCGACCTCGCCAACGAACTCGTGGCCGAGCACCAGCGGGGTCCTGATGGTCTGCTGCGCCCAGCCGTCCCACTTGCGGATGTGCAGGTCGGTACCGCAGATGCCGGTGCGCAGCACCTTGATGAGCACCTCACCGGGGCCGATCACCGGGGTGGGGACGTCCACCAGCCAGAGTCCGGGCTCGGCCTTCTGCTTGACGAGTGCCTTCACGGCGGTGGCTCCTGACGCACGGTGGGTGGCGGCCCGGTGTGGGCAGGCCGACGGGGCCCGGCGGGGAGTGGCGGTTCCTTGCAGGCTTCCAGGAGGTCCTGGTGTCCGCATTCCGGGCAGGCAGCAATCTGCCTGGTGAGAGGGGGTGCGGTCCATCGAGGAATTCTTAAGGGCCGCCACAGCTGGGCTAAACGATCGTGCCCGAGCTGGGGTCGGGGGCCCTCGCGGCATGCCGGTGGCCACTCGTACGGCGGAGCGCACGGGGTGGTCCTGCGGGGTCGCGGGGTGTCCCGCCGGGGTCGCGTCGGCCGGCGGTGGCGGTGGCCGGCGGCGTGGGTGCGCGCGGGCCGGGGCCGCGGGGAGGGCGGCGGCCGGCGGGATGGGGAGACGGCGCCCGTCCGCGAGCGGGACTGGGGCGTGCGGCTGAGCCTTGGGTCCGTTCGGGCCAGCGGGACGACCGCCGGCGCGCGGGCCCGCGGCGGCGCGCATACGGTGGCGATCGCTCCCCCCAGGGGCCCGTGGAGCGCTGCTCCGGGTCCGTCCGGCCCAGAGAGGCGCCTCGAAGATGACGACGAATTCCGCGGCGAATCCCCGCCCCCCGCGCCCCGCCCCCCAGCGGCGGCGCACCCGGTCGGCCCCGGCGGTGCTGGCGCTGGCCGGGCTGCTGGGCGCGGCCGGCTGCTCGGGCGGGGCGGCGTCCGATCCGCCCGCCGCGGGGGCGGTGACCGCCGTCCCGGCGGCGCTGAGCCCGTCGGCGACGGCCTCCTCCTCCGGGCCGTCGGCGTCGGCGAGCTCCGGCGGGGCGGTGGTGCCGATCACCTCGGACGTCACGGCGCGGCTGGACACGGCCGTGCAGCGGGTGCTGCGGGAGGCCTCGATCCCCGGTGTGATCGTCAGCGTGTCGTCCCCGGGCGGCAACTACCTCAAGGCCTTCGGCGTCTCCGACAAGGTCGCGGGCACGCCGATGGTGACCGGTCTCAACATGCGGATCGGCAGCGAGACGAAGACCTTCACGGTCACCGGACTGCTCAAGCTGGTCGACCAGGGCAAGGCGGGCCTGGACGACCCGATCGGCACGTACGTGTCGGACGTGCCCAACGGCGACACGATCACGCTGCGCCAGCTCGCGGCCATGCAGAGCGGCCTCTTCTCGTACACCCAGGACGAGGAGTTCGTGCAGACCCTGGAGGCCGACCCGGACCGGGTGTTCACGCCCCAGCAGCTGCTCTCCTACGCGTTCAAGCATCCGGTGAACTTCGCGCCCGGCGCCAAGTTCGAGTACTCCAACACCAATACGGTGCTGCTGGGCCTGGTGATCGAGAAGCTCGGCGGGCAGCCGCTCGGGACGTTCCTGAAGCAGCAGGTGTTCGAACCGGCGGGCCTGGGCCGGACGGTGTTCCCGGTCGGCAGCGAGTTCCCGCAGCCGCACGCCCGCGGCTACACCAACCAGACGCCGAACGGGGCGATCGCGGACGCCACCGACTGGGACCCGTCCTGGGCCTGGGCCGCGGGGGCGATCATCTCGGACCAGGCGGACCTCCAGAAGTGGGCCAAGGTGGTGGCCACCGGAACGCTGCTGACCCCGCAGACGCAGGCGCAGCGGCTGAAGCCGCAGCCCTCGACGGTGCCCGACACCTGGTACGGGCTCGGGATCTTCTACGACCACGGGTGGATCGGGCACAACGGCTCACTGCCGGGCTACCAGAGCGTGGTGGTCTACCTGCCGTCGGCGCAGACCTCGCTGGTGGTACTGCTGAACACCGACGTGTCGTTCCAGGGTCAGGAGCCGTCGACGCTGTTCGCGCAGGCCGTCACCGAGATCATCTCGCCCGCGAACGTCTACACGCTCCCGGCGGCGCCGGCCGGCTCGGGGTCCCCGTCCGCCACGTCGTCGGCGTCGTCGGCGTCCCCCTCCAAGTCCCCCTCGCCCTCGTCGGGGTCCCCGTCGTCGAAGTCGCCCTCGCCGTCCCCGAAGTCGCCCTCGTCGAACGCGAACGCCTGACCGGCGGGTCCTCCGTGCGCGGCGCCGACGGCCCGCACGGCCCCGCCCGAAGCCTGGGAATCCGGCTTCGGGCGGGGCCGTCGAGGTCCGGTCAGATGCCCAGGACCTGCGCGAGGTCGTAGGAGACCGGTTCCTCCAGCTGCTCGTAGGTACAGCTCCCGGGGGTGCGGTCGGGGCGCCAGCGGCGGAACTGGGCGGTGTGCCGGAAGCGGGTGCCCTCCATGTGGTCGTAGCGGACCTCGGCGACGCGCTCCGGGCGCAGCGGCACCCAGGAGAGGTCCTTGCCGCCGGTCCACCGGCTCTGCGCGCCGGGCAGCCGGGCGTCCGCGTGGGCGGCCTCGTCGGCCCAGGCGCCCCAGGGGTGGGCGCCGGTGTCGGCCATCCGCAACGGGGCCAGCTCCTCGACGAGTTCGCGGCGGCGGGCCATCGGGAAGGCCGCACAGACGCCGACGTGCTGGAGGCGGCCGTCGGCGTCGTGCAGACCGAGCAGGAGGGAACCGACGATCGGGCCGCTCTTGTGTTCGCGGTAGCCGGCGACGACGCAGTCCGCGGTTCGCTCGTGCTTGATCTTGTACATGGCGCGCTCGCCCGGCCGGTAGGGCTGGTCGAGGGGCTTGGCGACGACGCCGTCCAGACCGGCGCCCTCGTACCGGGCGAACCAGGTGTCGGCGAGGTCGCGGTCCGTGGAGGCGGGGGCCGTGAAGACGGGGTCGGCGGCGTCGGCGAGGGCCGCCTCCAGGGCGGTGCGGCGCGCGGCGAGGGGCTCGTCGATCAGCGACCGGTCACCGAGGGCGAGCAGGTCGAAGGCGACGAAGGAGGCGGGGGTGCGTTCGGCGAGCAGGGCGACGCGGCTGGCGGCGGGGTGGATGCGTTCGAGGAGCTCCTCGAACCGGAGCCGGCCCTCGCGGGCGATGACCACCTCGCCGTCCAGCACGCAGCGCGGGGGTGTCTCACGGCGCAGCGCCTCGACGAGCTCGGGGAAGTAGCGGGTGAGCGGCTTGCCGGTGCGGCTGCCGAGCTCGATCTCGTCGCCGTCGCGGAAGACAACGGTGCGGAAGCCGTCCCACTTGGCCTCGTACTGCATTCCGGGCGGGATCTTCGCGACCGACTTGGCGAGCATCGGCGCGACCGGCGGCATGACGGGCAGGTCCATGGTCCCGATCCTCGCGCCGAAGGCCCGCCGCCGCGCGGCGGCGGGCCCTGGACGGCGGGGCGGGGCACGCGCCGGGGCCGCCTCGGGGCGCGCCGCGGGCGGGGCGCGCTTAGCGTGAGAGGCATGGGCTCTGCCGTGGAACTGGATGTCGCCGGGCGCAGTGTCCGGCTCTCGAACCCCGACAAGGTGTACTTCCCGGAGCGTGGCTTTACCAAGCTGGACGTCGCCGAGTACTACCTGGCGGTCGCGGACGGGGCGCTGCGCGGGCTGCGGGACCGGCCGACCACGCTCCAGCGGTTCCCGGACGGGGTCGAGGGCGAGTTCTTCTACCAGAAGCGGGCGCCGAAGGGCCTGCCGGACTGGCTGCCGACCGCCCGGATCGCCTTCCCGAGCGGGCGGTCGGCCGACGAGATCTGCCCGACCGAGCCGGCCGCCGTCCTCTGGGCGGCCAATCTGGGCTGTCTGACCTTCCACCCGTGGCCGGTGCGGCGCGGGGACACCGAACACGTCGACGAGCTGCGGATCGACCTGGACCCGCAACCGGGGACGGACTTCCGGGACGCGGCGCGGGTGGCGCACGAACTGCGGGCGGTGCTGGAGGAGCACGGGTTGCGCGGCTGGCCGAAGACCTCGGGCGGGCGCGGGCTTCACGTGTACGTGCCGCTGGTGCCGGAGTGGACGTTCACGGACGGGCGGCACGCGGTGATCGCGCTGGGCCGGGAGCTGGAACGGCGGCTTCCCGGCCGGGTGACGACGGCCTGGTGGAAGGAGGAGCGCGGCGAGCGGATCTTCGTCGACTACAACCAGATGGCGCGGGACCGCACCATCGCCTCCGCCTACTCGCTGCGCGCCCGGCCGCGGGCTACGGCGTCGACACCGCTGCGCTGGGACGAGGTGGACGACGCGCTGCCGGAGGACTTCGACCTGCGGACGGTGCCCGCCCGGTTCGCCGAACTCGGCGACCTGCAGGCGGAGATGGACGAGGAGGCGTTCCGGCTGGAGAGCCTGCTGGAGCTGTACGAGCGGCAGGTGACGGACGAGGGGCTGGGTGAACTGCCGTATCCACCGGACCACCCGAAGGCGGCCGGGGAGCCGACCCGGGTCCAGCCGAGCCGGGCCCGGAAGAAGGCCGACGAGGAGCACCCGGCGTGATCGCGTAGGCTGTCGCGCCACGAAGATCACCCGGCCTCCGGCGGCTGCGCCCGCGGGTGCGGGCCGGGGTGCGGACGGGGCGGAAGGGCGTGGACGGGGTGGGCATGGACGGGGTGGGTGTGCGGGGGCTGCGGCGGATCCTGGCGGACGCGGCGGGCGGGCTGCGCCCGCCGTCGGACGGAACGGTCCCGGTGGCCGACCGGGCACACCCCCGCGTGGTCACGGCCCGTGTCCAGGCGCTCCCGGCGTTCCCGGCGCTCCGGGCCGCCGGCCGACGGCCCGTCGGCGCCGAGGTACTGCCGGTCCCGGGGCGCCCGTGAGCGCGCTCGCGGTGCTCCCGGAGGAGGTGCGGGCCCGGCTGCTCGTCCGGTTCGGACCCGGCGCGGAGGCGTGGTGCGAGGAGCTTCCGGCGCTGGTCGCCGCCCTCGCGGAACGCTGGGGCCTGACGGTGCTGGCGGCCGGCGGGGGCGGCACGGCACGGGTCTTCCGGTGCGGGCGGGCGGCGGACGGCGCCGTCGTCCGGCTCAAGCTGACGCCGGACCCCGAGGTGGCGGCGCAGGAGGCGACGGCGCTGCGGGCCTGGTCGGGCTCGCCGTGGGTGGTGCGGCTGCTGGAGTACGACGCCCCGACGGGGGCGTTGCTGCTCGCGGACGTCGCGCCCGGCACGACGCTGCGCGAGCACGGGTGGCGCCCGGCCGAGGTGGCCGGGCTGCTGGCCGGCCTGCGGTCGGCGCCGGTGGACGGGGTGGCGCTGCCGTCGCTGGCCGAACGGGTGGACTTCCTCGTCGGGCTGACGGAGCGGCGCGCTCCCGGGGTGGTCCCGGCCGGGGCCTGGGAGCCCCTGCGGGAGCTGGCGGCGACCGGCCCCCGGGGCCTGGTGCACGGGGACCTGCACCCCTCCAACGTGCTGCTCGGCCCGGCCGGGCCGGTCGCGATCGACCCTCGTCCCTGCCTGGGCGACCCCGACTTCGACCTGGTCGACTGGGCGCTGGACGGGGTCACCGACGCCGCCGCGCTGTCCTCGCGGATCGGCGAGCTGACCGCACGGATCCCGGGCACCGACCCCGGGCGGGTACTGGCCTGGTGCCGCGCGGCCGCCGTGCTGACCGCGGCCCCCCGGACGGCCGCCGACCGGCGGGACGCCGGGACGGCGTTCCTGCGGGAGCTGGGCGGGCTCTGACGGCACGGGCAACCGGCACCGGGCAACCGGGCAACCGGGCAACCGGCACGGCGGCCGATCCGGTGACCCTCGTGGTGGCGCTCGGCGGGGGACACGGCGGCACGTCCGGCTCCGCACCTCGAAGCCCGGCCCGGACCCGCCCGGCGCCCTCCGCTACCGGCCGACGAGCGCGCCGACGAAGGCCGCGAACGCCCCGACCAGCAGGACGGCCGCGGCGATCCCCAGGCCGACCCGGAGCCGCTGCGAGCGGTCCAGCGGACGCAGCAGCTGATGGACCGCGACGAACCCGGCCACCGGGAGGGCCGCCAGGGCGAGCAGCAGGATGCTCAGCCAGAACAGCACGCCGGCGGCGCCCACGAGCCGGCACTCGCCGTCGCCCGTGCAGGAGACCTCGACGCGTTCACCGGTGGCGATCTTCCAGTCGATCCACGCGTGCTCGTTCGCCTGCCCGCCGCCGTCGGGGAAGAACGTCCCCCGGCAGTCACCGGTCGTGCCCTGGGCGGGCCGGGCGGGATCGGTGCGCAGGCACCGGTCGGCGACCAGCTCGCCGCGCGTCCCGGCGACCGCGGTGGCGTAGGCCAGTCCCTCCCCCGCCGTCACCGCGCCCCAGCCGCCGAGTCCGAGCAGGGCCAGCACCGCCACGACCGGCACCAGCGCTCTGCCCGGCCCGCGTCGGATGTCCGGATCCATTCCCGCCCCCTGCCGTTCGGTCCGGCGAGCCGTTCTCACCGCCCCTCGGCTGGGACGCGGGAACGGCGCGGCCGGTTCGGCCGTGTCAGGCGCTTCCTCTACCGGTCAGCAGGCAGCAGAGGCAGGACAGCCCGAGCATCACGCCGACGCCGACGGAGGCCGGCGTGAAGAGGCGGTCGGCGAGCGGTTCGGCGACGGCCCAGACGATCAGGAAGGCACCTGCGGGCACCGCCGCCAGCCCGCCCAGCAGCACGAAGAGCCACCACGCCGTGGCCCTGAAGCCGGACTCGTGGCACTCCCCCGCTCCGCACCGCACCTGGACGGGGCCCGCGCTGTCCGTCGGGTTCTCGTTCAGGGCGTAGCGGTAGGTGGATTCACCGTCGGCCGGGTCGAACCGCCCGTCGCAGCCGCCCGGCGGGAGGTGCTCCCTCTGGTACTCGGAGAGTTCGGCCTCGGGCAGGCAGACGCCGCGCATGTACCAGCCCCGCTCACCGGTGGCGCCGACCGAGTAGCCGAGGTGCGGGACGGTGGCCGAGGCGGCCAGCCAGGCGAGCCAGAAGAGCCCCATGGCCACCGCGACCAGGGCGAGCCTTCCGAGGAAGCGGCGCGCCCGGTGCCGCGGCCCCTCGGGCCCGGCCGGCACGGCATCCCGGACCTCGGCGCTCTTCGGCTCCGCCTCGCGCGGCTCCGCACCGCGGGCACCGGTGCCGCCCGGCCCGGTGCCGTCCTCGTCGTGGACCGCCTCACCGTTCGTGGTCATCCGCCCCGCCCGTCCCGCGCCCGTCCGTACCCGCCCGTGCCGTGCCGTGCCGTGCCGTGCCGTGCCGTGCCGTGGGTCAGGACGCCGGTCGGGTGGCGGCGGTTGCGGTCAGCCGGCGAGCGCGGCGCCCTCCGGGGCGCACGAGGCGATGATCCCGACCGCTTCGGCGATCTGAGCGTCCGTCAGGTCGCCGCGGGCGGTCAGCCGCAGCCGGGAGATCCCGTCGGGGACGGAGGGCGGGCGGAAGCAGCCGACGGCGAGGCCGGCGCGGCGGCAGTCGGCGGCCCAGGCGACGGCGGCCTCGGGGCCGGGCGCGCGGACGGACACCACGGCGGCGTCCGGGCGGGAGGCGTGCAGCCCGGCGGCCGCGAGCCGGGCGGCGAGCGTGCGGGCGACCTCGCGGGCACGGTCGGCGCGGTGCGGTTCCGCGCGCAGCAGCCGCAGCGCGCCGAGGGCGGCGCCGACGGCGGCGGGGGCGAGGCCGGTGTCGAAGATGAAGGTGCGGGCCGTCTCGGTGAGGTGGCGGATCACCCGGCGGGGGCCGAGGACGGCGCCGCCCTGGGAGCCGAGCGACTTGGAGAGGGTGACGGTGGCGACCACGTCCGGGGCTCCCGCGAGATCGGCGGCGGCGAGGGCGCCGGCACCGCCGGGCCCGAGGACGCCGAGCCCGTGGGCGTCGTCGACCAGCAGCGCAGCGCCGGACGACCGTGCCGCGAGGGCGAGTTCGGGCAGCCGGGCGGCGTTGCCGTCGACCGAGAAGACGGAGTCGGTGACGACCAGGGCCCGCCGCCGGGTGCGTTCGGCGAGGACGGCGGCGACGGCGGCGGGGTCGCTGTGCGGGGCGCGGTGGACGTCGGCCCGGGCGAGCCGGCAGCCGTCGATCAGCGAGGCGTGGTTGTACGCGTCGGAGACGATGAGGGTGTCCGGGTCGGTGAGCGCGGTGAGCGCGGCCAGATTGGCGGTGTACCCGGAGGAGAACACGAGGGCGGCCTCGACACCGCAGAAGTCGGCCAGCTCGCCCTCCAGTTCGGTGTGCAGGGCGGTGGTGCCGGTGACCAGGCGGGAGCCGGTGGCACCGCCGCCCCAGCGCAGCGCGGCGTCGGCGGCGGCCCGGGTGACGGCGGGGTGCCGGGTGAGTCCGAGGTAGTCGTTGCCGGCGAGGTCGAGCACCGGGTCCTCGGCGGGCCGGCTGCGCAGCGTCCGGGTGAGCCCGGCCCGGGCGCGCTGCTCGGCCGTCTCGTCGAGCCAGTCGAAGACGGCGGCGGGGGCGACGACGGGCGCCTCGGGCGCAGAGGGGTGGACCATGGTCGGCACTCTGGCACGCCCCGCGCGCACCGGGCAATGTGCGTCTGCGCACACGCCCGGCCCTTTCCTTCGCCCTCGATTCGACGGAATTCGGGAAACGAATTCCTCGAAATTGCCCGGTGATTCCGGAATACGGTGCGGCGAGACCGGCCGGGTGGCCGGCCGGGTTCCCTTCGTGGTCCCGCCTCGGTCCTTTCGCGTTCCGGTCGCCGCCCGGCCCTCTCCCCGTAGGGTGGCGGCCACGGCCCGGCCGGGCCCGAGGTCGTTCACGGGCAGGCCCCCGGACACGCCGCCGCCCCCCTCCCCGCAGGCGGCCGGCCGCTCCTGCCGGGAGCCCGCGGGGCGCGGCCTTTGCCGGGGGCGGCGACGAGCAGGCAAGATAGCCGGGTGACCCTCCTAGATCTGATGCCGAAGCCCGCCACGCCCGACGCGCTGTACGAGACGTTCGCCGCCTGGGCGGAGGAGCGCGGGATCTCGCTGTACCCGGCGCAGGAGGAGGCGCTGATCGAGCTGGTGTCGGGGAACAACGTGATCCTGGCGACGCCGACCGGGTCGGGCAAGAGCCTGGTGGCGGCGGGTGCGCACTTCGCCGCGCTGGCGGAGGGGAAGCGGACGTTCTACACCGCGCCGATCAAGGCACTGGTGTCGGAGAAGTTCTTCGACCTGTGCAAGATGTTCGGCACCGAGCAGGTCGGCATGATGACAGGCGACGCGTCGGTGAACCCGACCGCGCCGATCATCTGTTGTACCGCGGAGGTGCTGGCACAGATCGCGCTGCGCGACGGGCGCCTGGCCGACGTCGGCCAGGTGGTCATGGACGAGTTCCACTTCTACGCGGAGCCGGACCGCGGCTGGGCCTGGCAGATCCCCCTGCTGGAGCTGCCGCAGGCGCAGTTCCTGCTGATGTCGGCGACGCTCGGCGACGTACGGCGCTTCGAGGAGGACCTGAACCGCCGGACCGGCCGCCCGACCACCGTGGTCCGCAACACGACCCGCCCGGTGCCGCTGTTCTACGAGTACCGGCGCACCCCCATGCACGACACGCTGGAGGAGCTGCTGAAGACCGGCCAGGCGCCGGTCTACGTCGTGCACTTCACGCAGAAGGAGGCGGTGGAGCGGGCGCAGTCGCTGATGAGCATCAACATGTGCTCGAAGGCGGAGAAGGACGCCATCGCCGCGCTGATCGGCAACTTCCGGTTCACCACCAAGTTCGGCCGCAACCTGTCCCGGTTCGTACGGCACGGCATCGGCGTGCACCACGCCGGCATGCTGCCGAAGTACCGGCGACTGGTCGAACGCCTCGCCCAGGCAGGCCTGTTGAAGGTCATCTGCGGGACGGACACGCTGGGCGTGGGCGTCAACGTGCCGATCCGCACGGTGCTGTTCACCGCGCTCTCCAAGTACGACGGCCAGCGGGTGCGGATGCTGCGGGCGCGGGAGTTCCACCAGATCGCCGGGCGCGCCGGGCGGGCCGGGTTCGACACGGTGGGCCAGGTGGTGGCGCAGGCCCCCGAGCACGTCATCGAGAACGACAAGGCCGTCGCCAAGGCGGGCGACGACCCGAAGAAGAAGCGCAAGATCGTCCGGAAGAAGGCGCCGGAGGGGTTCGTCGGCTGGTCCGAGGAGACCTTCGAGAAGCTGATCTCCGCCGACCCCGAGCCGCTGGTCTCGCGGTTCAAGGTGACCCACGCGATGCTGCTCTCGGTGATCGGCCGGCCGGGCAACGCCTTCGAGGCGATGCGCACGCTGCTCACCGACAACCACGAGGACCGCTCCGCCCAGCGCCGGCACATCCGCACCGCCATCGCCATCTACCGCTCGCTGCTGGAGGGCGGCGTGGTCGAGCGGCTTCCGGAACCGGACTCGGAGGGCCGGATCGTCCGGCTCACCCTGGACCTCCAGGAGAACTTCGCGCTCAACCAGCCGCTCTCGACGTTCGCGCTGGCGTCCTTCGAGCTGCTCGACCCGACCTCGCCCTCGCACGCGATGGACGTGGTGTCGGTCGTCGAGGCGACGCTCGACGACCCGCGCCAGATCCTCGCCGCGCAGCAGAACAAGGCGCGCGGGGAGGCCGTCGGCGAGATGAAGCGCGACGGCATCGAGTACGAGGAGCGGATGGAGCGGCTCCAGGAGATCACCTACCCGAAGCCGCTGGAGGAACTGCTCACCCACGCCTACGAGGTGTACCAGCGGGCGCACCCGTGGATCGGCGACCACCGGCTCCAGCCGAAGTCGGTGGTCCGCGACCTGTACGAGCGGGCGATGACCTTCTCGGACTACGTCGGCTTCTACGAGCTGGCCCGCACCGAGGGCATCGTGCTGCGGTACCTGGCGGGCGCGTACAAGGCGCTGGAGCAGACCGTCCCCGAGGACGTGAAGACCGACGACCTGAAGGACATCATCGCCTGGCTGGGCGAGCTGGTCCGCCAGGTCGACTCCAGCCTGCTGGACGAGTGGGAGCAGCTGGCCAACCCGACCGACCCGCAGTCGGCCGAGGTGGCGCTGGACGACAAGCCGGCGCCGGTGACGGCCAACGCCCGGGCGTTCCGGGTCCTGGTGCGCAACGAGATGTTCCGCCGTGTGGAACTGTGCGCGCTGGAGCACTACGACGCGCTGGCCGAGCTGGACGGCGAGTACGGCTGGGACGCGGACCGCTGGGCGGACGCCATGGACGGGTACTGGGACGAGTACGACGACCTGGGCACCGGGCCGAACGCGCGCGGGCCGAAGATGCTGCTGATCGAGGAGGCGGACTCGTCCTGGCGGGTCCGGCAGATCTTCGACGACCCGGAGGGCGACCACGACTGGGGCATCAGCGCCGAGGTCGACCTCTACGGGTCCGACGAGGAGGGCCGGGCGGTGCTGCGGATCACCTCGGTGGACCGGCTGGGCGGCTGACGGCCCGCCGGCCCCGGTGCGGGTCCGGCCCCGCTCAGGGCCGGGCCCGGCGAACAGGACGGCGGCAGCGGCATCCTGACACCGCGTCGGAAAGGGGCGGGCGGAGTGCACTCCGCCCGCCCCGTCGCATGCGGCGCTACATCCAGACGAAGGGCGCGCCGGCCGTGGCGGAGAGCGCCCGGGTCGCCTCGTCGAGCATCTGCTCGACGCTGGGGGAGCCGGTGGACGGCACCGGCAGCGGGGTGCCGGCGGAGGCGGAGGGGGTCGGCGAGGCCGCGTGGGCGTCGACCGGCCGCGAGCTGGTGACCGTCACGTAGTGGCCGACCAGCTCGACCCGCGGATCGCCGCCGGGCCGGGCCGCGCCGGCGGCCTGGGCGGGCGCCGCGGAGGCGTCGGGGAGGACGAAGGCCACCGAGCCGGGCCTGGCGCGCAGCGCCTCCGCGGCTCTGGCGGCGGAGGCGGCGTCCGCGAACCGCAGCAGGGTGACGCTGCTGAGCACCGGCTTCTCCTGGCCGGCGAAGCTGACGGCGAGGTAGCCGCGGCAGCCGCCGTCGCGCAGGAGGTCCAGGGTGCGGTCCTGGAGCACCTCGGTGCAGTTGTCGCCCCGGCGGGCGCCGGAGCGCTTGCCCTTGTAACCGCCCGCCTCGATCAACCGCTGGGCGGGGAAGTAGGCGTCGACGTCCAGGGCTTCGGGGTCGGCGACCGCGCGCGGCGCGTCCCCGACGACCGGTGGCGACTTGGTCGCGTCCTTGCTGGACGGACCGAGCCCGGGTATGAAGTCGCCGGGCGTCGGGCTGGTGATGACCCATCCTCCGGCCGCCACCACGCCGATCACCACGACCCAGCCGACGACCCGGCGGGCGGTCACTCTCCTGGCCCGGTACGCCCCGACGGGCCGTTCGGACGTCTGGCCTACCGGTCGTTCCGCCGGTCGTTCCGCGGGTGACGGGGCGTGCTCCCCCTGCGTGGTCATGGCGCCGATTGTATGCAGGTCACGCGTGGTGGAGATCACTGGGGCGGGCTCCGGCGGCCGTCGCGCGACGCCCCGACCCGGCCCCGCACCCGACGTGACCTGCACCACTACCGTGAGCTTCGACACTGTGACAACTCGCACATCCTCCCCGGGATCTTCTGGTGGGTTTCCTCTGGCGTCTCTCGCGGGCCAGGAGGCAGGATCAGGCCCATGGATCTGCTCGATACCCTCACCGCCAAGGGCCTGCGTGGGGAGACCCCCACCCGCGAGGAGGCGCTGGCCGTCCTCGCCACCACCGACGACGACCTGCTGGACGTGGTCGCGGCCGCCGGGCGGGTGCGCCGGCGGTGGTTCGGCCGCCGGGTCAAGCTCAACTACCTGGTGAACCTCAAGAGCGGGCTCTGCCCGGAGGACTGCTCGTACTGCTCGCAGCGGCTGGGCTCCAAGGCCGGGATCCTCAAGTACACCTGGCTGAAGCCGGGCCAGGCCGCCGAGGCCGCGAAGGCCGGAGTGAGCGGCGGCGCCAAGCGCGTCTGCCTGGTGGCGAGCGGGCGCGGTCCGACGGACCGAGACATCGACCGGGTCACCGACACCATCACCGCCATCAAGGACGCCGACCCCTCGGTGGAGGTGTGCGCCTGTCTGGGCCTGCTCTCCGACAACCAGGCCGAGCGGCTGAAGGCGGCCGGCGCCGACGCCTACAACCACAACCTCAACACCTCCGAGGGCACGTACGGTGCCATCACCACCACCCACACGTACGCCGACCGGGTCGACACCGTGCGGAAGGCGCACGGTGCGGGCCTGTCCGCCTGCTCGGGCCTGATCGCCGGCATGGGCGAGAGCGACGAGGACCTGGTGGACGTCGTCTTCGCGCTGCGCGAGCTGGGCTCGGACTCGGTGCCCGTGAACTTCCTGATCCCGTTCGAGGGCACCCCGCTGGCCAAGGAGTGGAACCTCACCCCGCAGCGCTGCCTGCGCATCCTGTCGATGGTCCGGTTCGTCAACCCGGACACCGAGGTGCGGATCGCCGGCGGTCGCGAGGTGCACCTGCGAACCCTGCAGCCGCTGGGCCTGCACGTCGCGAACTCCATCTTCCTGGGCGACTACCTGACCAGCGAGGGGCAGGCCGGGCAGGCCGACCTCGACATGATCCGGGACTCCGGCTTCGAGGTGGAGGGCATGGGCGAGGCCACCCTGCCCCGGCACCGGGCGGACGCCCTCGCGGGCGGCGGCTGCGGCACCGGCGCGGCCACCGGCGGAGGCTGCGGCAGCGGCGCGGCGTCCGGCACCCCGGCCGACGCCGCGGACGCCCCGTCGGGCGGGCCGTGCGGGACGGGCGGCGGCTGCGGCCCGTGCGGAGGACACGGCGGGCACGCCGGACACGGCGGGACGCTCGACGCGGAGCCCGCGGCGGCGGCCGAGGCGCCCGGGCTCGACGAGCCGGCCGAGCTCGTCGAGGTCGCCGGGCCGGCCGGTGGGAGCGGCGACGAGTCGCGCACCGACCTCGTCCGGGTCCGCCGTCGTGGCGCCGGCACCGAGCTCGCGCCCAACGCCTGATCACCCGCCGCACGGAACGGAACGGTACGGAAGTAGACCCCTCATGGCCCAGCTGTCCACGGACACCCTCCTCGCGCTCGACCGGGCGCACGTCTGGCACCCCTACGGACCGATGCCCGGCACCGCCACCCCGTACGTCGTGGAGTCGGCGTCCGGCGTCCGGCTCACGCTGGCCGCGCCGGTCGCGGGCGGCCACCGCGAACTGATCGACGGCATGTCGTCCTGGTGGGCGGCGATCCACGGGTACGGCCACCCGGTGCTGGACGAGGCGGTGCGCGGACAGCTGGGCCGGATGAGCCACGTCATGTTCGGCGGGCTCACCCACGAACCGGCCGTCCGGCTGGCCGCCACGCTGGTGGAGATCACTCCGGAACCCCTGCAGCACGTCTTCCTCGCCGACTCCGGCTCGGTGGCCGTCGAGGTCGCGATGAAGATGTGCCTGCAGTACTGGCAGTCCGTCGGCCGGCCCGAGAAGCGCCGGCTGCTCACCTGGCGCGGCGGCTACCACGGCGACACCTTCCACCCCATGTCGGTCTGCGACCCCCAGGGCGGCATGCACCACCTGTGGGGCGGGGTGCTGCCCGGCCAGCTCTTCGCGGCGCAGCCGCCGGCCGGCTTCGACGCCCCGCTCGACGACGCCTACGTGCAGGCCTTCGACGAGCTGATGGAGCGTCACGCGGGCGAGCTCGCGGCGGTGATCGTCGAGCCGGTGGTGCAGGGCGCGGGCGGGATGCGGTTCCACTCCCCCGCCTACCTGCGGATGCTGCGCGAACTCTGCGACCGGCACGGGGTGTTGCTGGTCTTCGACGAGATCGCCACCGGGTTCGGCCGCAGCGGTGCGCTGTTCGCGGCCGACCACGCGGGCGTCTCCCCGGACGTGATGTGCCTGGGCAAGGCGATGACGGGCGGCTACCTCACCATGGCGGCGGCGCTGTGCACGGCGGAGATCGCCGACGGGATCAGCCGGGGCGAGATGCCGGTGCTGGCCCACGGCCCGACGTTCATGGGCAACCCGCTGGCGGCGGCCGTCGCGAACGCCTCGATCGACCTGCTGCTCGGACAGGACTGGCAGACGGAGGTCAAACGCCTCGAAGCCGGACTGCGGGACGGCCTGGCGGACGCCGCCGGGCTGCCGGGCGTCCACGAGGTGCGGGTGCTCGGTGCGATCGGCGTCGTGCAGCTGGACCACCCGGTGGACATGGCGGCGGCGACCGAGGCCGCCGCCCGGGAGGGCGTCTGGCTGCGCCCGTTCCGGGACCTCATCTACACCATGCCGCCGTACGTGACCGGCGACGAGGACGTGGCGCGGATCGCCGCGGCCGTCACGGCGGCGGCGGTGGCGGGATGAGCGCCCGGATCGTGTTCGTGACCGGGACGGGCACCGAGGTCGGCAAGACCGTGACCACGGCCGCCGTCGCCGCGGCGGCGCTGCGGGCCGGGCTGCGGGTCGCGGTGCTGAAACCCGGGCAGACCGGCGTCGCGCCCGGGGAGGCCGGCGACGTCGAGGAGGTCGCCCGACTGGCCGGCGGTCCGCTGACGCTCCGTGAACTCAGCCGCTACCCCGAGCCGTTGGCGCCGGACACGGCGGCTCGACGGGCGGGTCTGCCGTACCTGGCGGCGGAGGACGTCGCGAAGGCGGTGGCCGAACTGGCCGACCGGCACGACCTGGTGCTGGTGGAGGGTGCCGGCGGTCTGCTGGTCCGCTACGACGGGCAGGGCCGGACCCTGGCCGACCAGGCGCAGGCGGTGCGCGGCCTCGGGCTGCCGGCCGAGGTGCTGCTGGTGGCGACGGCCGGTCTCGGCACGCTCAACACCACCGCGCTCACGGCGGAGGCACTCGCCGCGCGCGGCCTGCCGCTGCTCGGTGTGGTGGTCGGCGCCTGGCCCCGCTCGCCCGGCCTCGCCGACCGCTGCAACCTGGCCGACCTGCCCCGCGCCGCCGCCGCCCCGCTGCTCGGTGCGCTGCCCGAACGGGCCGCCGGCGCGGAGGACTTCCCCGCCGTGGCGGCCGCCTCGCTCGCCCCCGGGCTGTACGGCCGGTGGGACGCGGCCGGGTTCACCGCGGAGCACGGCGCCGGCTGAGCGCCGGCTTTGCGCCGGCCGGGCGTGGGCCGGGGCGCAGGGCTCTGGCCTCGCGCCCCGCCCGTGGCCGGCCTCCTCCCGGGGGCCCGTCACCACCGTGCGCGCGCCGGGGCGGGAACGCGATGGTATTCGCTCGAACGGGTGAGATCCCGGCACCACCCGGTCCGCTGCGCGACAGGCCTCAATACCGTTCTCCGCATGACGGATGGCCTGATGGTGGACGAGGCCCTGCGGGCCCTCGCCGCGCTCGAAGCGGCGTGGAAGGACGACGACGAGGCACTGGCCGCGCTGGCCACCCGGGGACCGGCCGAACAACCGCTCGCCGCGCTCGTCGCGGCGTACGGCGAGCACGCCGTGGACACCCTGATGGCGCTGGCGTTCGGACTGCGGTCGAGCATGACCGACGAGGAGCTGGCGGAGCTGAGCGACGCCGTCAGCTCCAACATCGGGGCCCGGATGAGCGCCCTGCTCACCCAGACCCTGCGCGCCTGGGGCGAGACCGCCGGCGACGACCTCGACGTGGTCAAGGTGATCGCGCACGCGGTGATCGACGCGATGCGGGCGGTCACGGAGGAGCCGAGCAAGACGGACGTCCTCCCCCTGCTCGCCACCTTCCGCACGTACGCGCTCAGCAATCCCTGACGGGCCCCGACAGGTCACCGCCGGTAGGACGGCGCACCTGGCCGGCCGGCGCGCCGTCCTACCGGCCCGTCCGCCTACCCGCCGGCCGGCCCGGGGGCCGTCTCGGGGCCGTCTCGGGGCCGTCTCGGGCGGGCTGTGCGGATACCACCTGATTGAATGACGGTATGCACGATCTCCTGCTCCGTCTGCCCGACATCCCCGCGCTCCGCGACCGGTGCCGGGCCCTGGCCATGCTCGACGCCGTCCTCAGCCCCGACTGGGGCGACCGGTACTACTCCTTCGACGCGCACTGGGGCGAGGGCGAGGAGATGGCCTCGATGCGCAACGGGCAGGGCGACGACTGGTTCATGGTCTTCTCGGCGGCCGGCGTGTACGCCCGCGGCCTCGACCACGAGGCGCCCAACGCGCCGCACCTGCTGGCGGAGGTGCCCGAGTCCTTCCGGTCGTACGTCGACGAGCCGGCGTTCGCCGACTCCGAGGGCCGGCCGGACCTCACCGTCTGCTTCTGGCGGGAGAGCGGGGACACCCGCTGGCAGGCCCCGCAGACCGCCCCCACCGGCGGTGTGGAGCTCTTCGGACTGCTGGCCGACGGCACGGCCACCGCGTACCGGGCGTGGGCCGAGGACTACTACGAGCCCGAGCACGAGCCGGACCTCGCCGCCGTCGAGCACGTCCTGGCGCTCCGTCCGCTCACCGGAGCCGTCGTGTCCGCCCTCAATCCGGAGACGGACCTGGGCGACATCGCCGACGACATCGCCGGGATCGGCTACCCGGCCTGAACCCGGGTGGCCGGACCGCCCCGGCGGCCCGGCGGCGACCGGACCGCCCGGGCTGCCCCGGCTACAGCGCGGCCTCGTCCAGACGGCGGCGCTGCTCCTCGGACAGGGTCACGTCGAGGGCGCCGAGCACCTCGTCGAGCTGGGCGATCCCGCTCACCCCGACCAGCGGCAGGATCCGCGGCTCGTGGTCGAGCAGCCAGCTGAGCGCCACCTGGTTGACGGTGGCACCGGACTGCTCGGCGACCTCGCGCAGGGCGGCGAGCCGCCTCGGCGTGCCCGGGTGGTCGTAGGCGGCGCCGATCTCCACCTCGGGGCGGGTGAGGCCGCCGGAGAGGAGCGGGCTGTACGCCCAGAGCCGGAGGTCGCCCTCGGAGCGGACGTAGTCGAGGAGTTCGGACGTCACGTGGACGTGCGCCGAGGAGAGCAGCGGCACGTCGAACCGCGGCTGGAGGTACGAGTAGCGGTACTGGAGGTGGCTGTACCGCGGCTGCGCGCCGGCCAGCGCCCGTGCCCGCTCCACCCGCCAGACCGCGTGGTTGCTGGCGCCGACGGCCCCCGCCTTGCCGGACGTCACGAGGTCGGCGAAGGTCTCCACGGTCTCGGCGAGCGGGACGGACCGGTCCTCGATGTGGCTCCAGTACACGTCCACGTGATCGGTGCCGAGGCGGCGCAGGCTGCCCTCGATACCGGCCCGGACCGCCTTCTCCGAGAGCCCTTCGGCGGCCTCCAGCCCGGCCCCCGGAACGGACGGACGGGCGCCCACCTTGGTGCTGATGACGACCCGGTCGCGGGCGTTGCGGTCGGCCAGCCAGCGGCCGATGACCTCCTCGCTCTCGTCCCCGGTCGCGCCGTCGAGCCAGAAGGCGTAGTTGTTGGCGGTGTCGAGGACGGTCCCGCCCGCCTCGACGAACCGGTCCAGGATCCGGAACGAGGTCTCCTCGTCGACGATCGTGCCGAAGCCCAACGTGCCCAACACAATGGTGCGCTGAGGAACAGTCATGGATGAGCCTTCCGTAGTGGTCTGGACCATCCAAGACCGAATCACGATCACCCGCAACCGCTTATCCCCCGGCTCCGCACGGCCGGTCGCCGCGATCGGCTCGGCGCCGGACGGGCCGGGGAGTCCGGCCCCCGGCTACGGGCGGGCTACGGGCGGGGGGCCGGGACCTCCGGGCGGACGAGGGCCCGCGCGAACGGCTCGCCGCTGCGGCGCGCGTACGTCATGCGCTCCTTCACCTCGTGGAGGGTGCGGGGGCGGTAACCGGGGCCGCCGCAGCAGCTCTTGTGGAAGCGGACCCCCGCGTGGAGCAGCACCGCGAGCGTCCGCCAGCCGGCGGCGTCACGCCTGCGCGGGGCCGCGAAGGCGGAGCCCGCGTGGACCATCGGGCCGGCGCAGCGCGGGCAGACCCGACCGCGGTCGCGGTCGTAGGGCTGCTTGTACGAGGCCCGGCAGGGCAGGCAGACGTAGGAGGTCTTCGCGTGGGCCATTCCGCCAGCGTAGGGGCGCCCGGGCACGGCGATCGACCGGTTTTCCACGCGGCGGCCCGGCCTCCGTCCAGGACGTCGCGGGCACGAGTGCGGTGCCGAAGGGGCGGTGCCGGGCGGTGCCGGAGGGGCGGTGCCGAAGGAAAAGGTCGAACACCCGGCTGCCGGGCCGCGAAGCGGAGGGGACCGCCTCCGAGCAGGGCGGACCGCCCCGCCCGCGGGGGGTGCCCACGGCACCGGCCGAGCCCCCGGACCCTCCGGCCGGTCCGGTGACGTGCGGAACTGTGCTAGACCTTGGGTAATCAAAGGGGCCCACGTGCACCAGCTCAACCTCGGAGTCATGGCACAGTCGCGCAAAGAGAACGAGCGCCGACTGCCGATTCATCCCTCACACTTCGAGCGGATCGACCCCGACCTCCAGGGGCGCATCTTCCTTGAACACGGCTACGCCGAAGGTTTCGGCGTCCCGGACGAACAACTGGCGCCACTGGTCGCCGGCTTCCGCTCACGCGAGCAACTGCTCGCCGAATGCGGCGTCATCCTGCTGGCCAAACCGCAGGCGGCGGAACTCGTGGAGTTCCGCGACGGACAGGTCCTCTGGGGCTGGCCGCACTGCGTCCAGGACGAGGAACTCACGCAGATCGCCATCGACCGCCGGTTGACCCTGATCGCCTTCGAGGCGATGAACCACTGGACCAACGACGGCTCGTTCAACCTGCACGTCTTCCACAAGAACAACGAGCTTGCCGGGTACTCCTCGGTGCTGCACGCCCTCCAGCTCACCGGCTCGACCGGTGACTACGGCCGCCGTCTGCGGGCCGTGGTCCTGGGCTTCGGCGCGACGGCCCGGGGCGCGGTGACGGCGCTCAGCGCGCTCGGCGTGCACGACGTCGACGTGCTCACCCAGCGCGGGGTGACGGCGGTCAGCTCACCGATCCACTCCACGCGGATCGTGCAGTTCGACCGCGACGAGAACGACGACCGGCGCAGCTTCGTGCTGTCCGAGGACGGCCGGGTGCCACTGGCCGGGTTCCTCGCCGAGCACGACATCATCATCAACTGCGTCCTGCAGGACACCGCCGCTCCGCTGACCTTCCTCGACGAGGAGGATCTCGGACTGCTGGCACCCGGCACCCTCATCGTCGACGTGTCCTGCGACGAGGGGATGGGCTTCAGCTGGGCCCGTCCCACGTCCTTCACGGAGCCGACGTTCCAGGTCGGCGACAACGTCCGGTACTACGGCGTCGACCACAGCCCGTCCTACCTGTGGAACTCGGCGACCTGGGAGAACAGCGAGGCGCTGCTGCCCTTCCTGCGAGCGGTGCTCGCCGGTCCGGGGGCGTGGAGCTCCAACGAGACCCTGCGGCGCGCGATCGAGATCCGCGACGGAGTCGTCCAGAACCCGAGCATCCTGGCCTTCCAGCACCGCTCGGCGGACTATCCGCACCGGTCCCTGGGGCTGTCGGCCGCCGCCTGACGCGACTCGCCCCCGCCGGCTCCCGGGAACGGGCCGGGCACCGCCCGCCGTCCCGTCGACGAAGGGCTTCGGCCGGCCCCGGAGGCCCCGTCCTCCGGGGCCGGCCGGCCGCCGTGCGCCGGCTACCCCGGGGTGACCAGCTTGCTCAGCGCGAGGCCGATCCGGTCCACGGCCTCACCGACCTCCTCGGGCTGCCGGGCGGTGAAACAGAGCCGGAAGAACCCCGGGGCGGGGCTGTGCATCGTGCCGCCGGGGAGGAGGGAGACCTCCGTGGGAGGGCCGGCCAGGTGGTTGAAGAGCCACAGCTCGTCCCGGTCCAGCCCGCTGCCGGCCGTGACCGGCAGCGGGGCGTCGCCGTGCGCGCCCTCCGGCGGGCGCTTGCCGAGGTACTCCTGGAGGTCGAGCCAGAAGAACTGGGCCGGGTTGTCACCGTCCAGGTACACGAACTCGATGTCGTTGGCGACCAGCCGGTCCTTCACCTTCTCGAAGCTCCCGCTCAGCAGCTCGCGGTAGCGCCGCATCGCGTAGTCGGTGTACAGCTCCGAGCCGGCGCCGTTCACCGTGCTCGACAGGAGCGAGCCGATCACGTAGTGCTTCAGCGAGTCGAAGGGCGTGAACCAGGACTGCGGGTGCTTCTTCTCCTCGATGCCCGTCGTGCCCAGCATCGCCCGCTGCACCGGCCCGTACTTGGAGACCAGGAAGCCCGTCCGGAACCCCGACAGCCCGAAGTCCTTGGCGAAGCCCCACACCACGTGGATCCGCTCGGGGTTCCGCCAGTAGGCGTCCAGGGCCACCGCGCTGGTGAACGGGATCCGGCCGCCGTCGACCTGCGAGTGGCAGTAGATCTCGTCGGAGACGATGTGCAGGTCGGTCTCGTCGATCGCCCAGGTGTAGATCTCCTCCAGCAGTTCCTTGCCGTAGTTGACGCCCAGCGGGTTGTGCGGGTTCGTCAGCACCAGCATCCTCGGCTGCCGGGCGGTCTGCCGCTCGTACTCCCGGAACCGCTCCTTGATCAGGTCCAGCGTCAGCCGGAACCGCCCGGGGCCCTCCGTCGGCAGGTCCACCGGGACGCAGGTGAGCCTGGGCCGCTGTTCGAACGACCAGTTGAACCCCTGCCAGTACGGCGCCGGCAGCAGCACGGCGTCCCCCTCGACCAGCGGCGGCGGGCCGGGCTCGCCGGGCCTCGGTGCGTCCTGGAGCGCGAAGGCGAGGCACTCCAGCGCCGAGGCGACGCCCGCCGTCCCGAAGACGTCCCCCGCCGCCACCGGGGCGTCCCACGCCTTGGCGAGCAGCGCCGCCACCTGCCCCCGCAGTTCCGGCGTGCCGTACGCGGACATGTAGTGGATGTACGGCTCGGGGAGCAGGGCGGTGTGGTCGAACACCGCCTTCTGCATCGAGTCGTCGTAGACGAGGACGTTCTCCGCCACGGAGAGGTCGACGGCGGAGTCGGGCGCCAGGTGGCGGTGGTAGAAGGCGAGTGCCTGCTCGAAGTCGGGGATGCGCGCGAGCAGCTCGGCGGCCTCGTTCGGGCCGGTGGGGGTGACGGGGGTGGTCATGGTGGGGAGCACTCCTCCGGGTCGGCCGGATTCGCCGGATTCGCCCGCCGGTCACGGAACGTGGCGACATCGGCATGGTTCGCATACGGATAGTGTCAGCGCACCACGCCCCCGAGACCCCCGCCAGCGATCGGCACCCATCCGGCGACGGCTGGCGGCCGGCGGCACCCGTCACGCCGGGACGACCCGTACCCGACCCGGCATCGACCCGGCCCCGGCGGAGGTCGCGCGAAGGTCGGGCCGACGTCAGGCCGGCGTCGGGGCGAGGTCAGGCCGACGCCAGCGGCTTCGCCCAGCGGGTCCACTGCGGCTGCGGCCCGTACCCCGCGGCCTGCCAGGTCCGGTGGCCGAGGAGGTTCTCGTCCAGCACCATCGCGTCGGCCCGCCGCCCGCCGAGAGCGGCGAAGCGCTCCTCCGCGGCGGCCAGCAGGGCGGCGCCGATGCCCCGGCGACGATGATCCGGGTCGACGGCCAGACGGTAGAGGTGACAGCGCCAGCCGTCCCACCCGGCGATCACCGTGCCGAGCAGGACGGCCGGATCGTCCGCCCGTACCGCGACGATCAGGCACTCCGGGTCGCGGGCCAGCAGCGCGGCCACCCCGGCCGCGTCGTCGGTGATGCTGGTGCCCTTCGCCGCGCGGGCCCAGAGGGCGAGTACGGCGGGGATCTCGTCGGGGGTGGCGGTGCGCAGCGCGTGGTCGGTCATGCCGCCGTGTCTACCAGGGCGTTCGCACGCGCCGACGGGAATTCCGCGGAGCGGGACGGCCCCGGCCGGCCGCAGCAGGCCCCCGGCGGGGCGGGAGGCGGGGCGGGGCGGCCCTCAGCCGCCCGCCAGCGACCACACGGTGGTGGTCTTCAGCGCCGCGTCCTCCAGGTCCGCGACCACCGGGACCTCGTACTCGGCCAGCTCGGTGAACCGTCCGCGCGGCAGGTAGGCACGGCCCGGGTCGCCCACGATCACCACCGCGCCCCGGGCCCGGGCGCGCTCCAGGAAGGGCAGGAAGCGGGCCGCCATCGCCCGCTCGTAGAAGACGTCCCCGGCGAGCACCACCTCGGCCGGGGCGCCGTCGCCGTCCAGCAGGTCCGCGAACGCCGCGTCCACCCGGACGCCGTTCGCCTCGGCGTTGACCCCGATCGCGGCGACCGCGTACGCGTCGATCTCGGCCGCCCGCACCGAGGCGGCCCCGCGCAGCGCCGCCGCGATCCCGACCAGCCCGGAGCCGGCAGCGAGGTCCAACACCGTCCGGCCGTCGACCAGTTCCGGATGGTCCAGCACGTAGCGGGCCACGCCGACCCCGCCCGCCCAGGCGAACGCCCAGAACGGCGGCGGCAGTCCGCGCTCGCCCCGCGCGTCCTCGGTCGTCTCCCAAAGCGCGATGGCGTCCTCCGCCATGTGCAGGCTCACCTCCGGCACGAACGGCACGGGTCGGATCACCGTCTCCCGGCGCACAAACTCCCGGTCCGACCGGGCAGTTGCGGCGGACTCGGCCGGTCGCGTCTCGTTCAGCATGCGTGCAGCATAGAGCCCGTGACCAGGTGCTCCGCCCACCCAACCGCTCGGACGGCCCCGGCCCGTGTCCCGGACACCGGTCCGCGAGGTGCTCCCGCTCCGTGTCCCGGACGGCCGAAAGACGACCCGCGGACCCGGCCGAACGGCCCCGCACAACGGGTAGGTACTCCGCGTGGTCGGCACGGGGCCGGCCGGAGACGGGGGTCGGCGATGTCGGACAAAGCGCTCACGGGCAAAGCTCTCGGGGGCAAGGCGGCGGTCGTCACGGGCGGCTCGCGCGGGATCGGGCGGGCCGTCGTCGAACGGCTGACCGCGGACGGGGCGGACGTCGTGTTCGCGTACGCGGGCAACGAGGCGGCCGCGGCCGAGGTGGTCCGCACGGTGCGGGCCAACGGTTCCGGCCGGGCGCACGCGGTACGGGTCGACCTGGGCGAGCCCGACGGCGCGGAGCGGCTGATGACCGAGGCCGAGGAGCACCTCGGCGGGCTGGACATCCTCGTCAACAACGCGGCGCTCACCTTCACCAGGGCCACGCTCGCCGAGACCGACCCGGCCGACTTCGACGCCGTCCTGGCCGTCAGCGCGCGCGCCGTCTTCCTGACCCTCCGCTACGCGGCCCGGCGGATGCGCGACAACGGGCGGATCGTCAACATCTCCAGCCTGAACACCCGCCGCCCCACCGACGGCATCGCCGCCTACCTCGCCGGCAAGGGCGCCCTCGAACAGCTGACGGCCGCCGCCGCCCTCGAACTCGGCCCGCGCGGCATCACCGCCAACACCGTCTCCCCCGGTCCGGTCGAGACGGACCTGCTGCGCGCCGTCAACCCGCCCCACGCCCTGGAGGTGGTGGCCGGGCTGACGCCGCTGCGGCGGCTCGGGCAGCCGTCGGACATCGCGGACGTGGTGGCCTTCCTGGCCGGACCGGACGGGCGGTGGGTCTCCGGGCAGAACCTGGGGGCCACCGGCGGACTCGGCTGACGGGGTGACGGGGGCCGCAGGCCCCGGCGCGCCGGGGCCGCCCGGGCCCGGCGTGGGCCCGGGGGTGCGGGCCCCCGGGGGGGGCCGGGGCCCCCCGGCCCCCCGCCGCCCCCCCCCCCGGGGCGGCCGGCCCGCCCCCCGCCCCGGGCCCCCGGAGGGGGCCCGCGGGGTAGTATAAA
>NZ_JBHXDN010000002.1:180651-230734 GCF_042726075.1 Kitasatospora sp. NPDC127035
GTTATAGCGCCCCCGGGGGGCGCGCCCGGCGCGGGGGGGGGCGGGGGGGGCCCCCCCGGCGGGGGGGGGCGGGCCCACCCGGGCCGCGCGCCGCCACCGACGCGGTGCCGGCCGGCACGCGACCGGCCGCGTGCCCCGAGAGGTGCCCGGCGCAACCCGGATCACGCACCGCCACCCGATGCGTACCATTTCGATACCGAAGCCTGGGTGAGCTGCGAAGATGCTCGCTCCCCGGGGCCGGGCACGGGTAGCATCCGGCACATGCCATCCGGCCCGGTGCAGGCGGCTCAGCGCTGCCCTGCCGGCCTGCCGGGCGGCGGACTCGCGCGGGCCGGTCGGTGGTGCCCGCGTACTCGGTACGCGCGCCAGGGCAGTCGCGCGAACGGCGAAGGGCAGCGTCTTGGCGGATCGACTCACCGGTGGCGACTCCTCACTACTGCGGCGGATCAACGCCGCGGTGACCCTCCGGGCGCTACGCGCCGGCCACGCTGTGACCCTCACTCAGCTGGTCGGCGACACCGGACTCTCCCGGCCGACGGTCGAGGGCGTGATCGAGGGACTGGTGGAGACCGGCCTGGTCGCCGAGGTCGAGCAGCCGCAGAACGGCAGCCAGCCCGGCGGCGGCAGGCGCGGGCGGCCCGCCCGCTGGTTCAGGTTCCGCGCCGAGGCCGGGCACATCCTCGGCATCGAGATCGGCGTCCACGACATCCGGATCATCCTCGCCGACCTCACCGGCGAGGTGGTCGGCAGCCACTTCCGGCCGGTCGAGGAGACCCTCGACGCGGAGGAGCGGCTCACCGCCGTGCGGTCGGTGGTCGCCGAGGTGCTGCGCAAGGCCGGTGTCTCCCGGGACAACCTGTGGGCGGTCGGTGTCGGCACCCCCGGCATCGTCGACCGCGACGGCACCGTACAGCTCGGCACCGCCATGCCCGGCTGGACCGGCCTCGACCTCGGCGCCCGCCTCCGGCGCTCGTTCCGCTGCCCGGTCCTCATCGAGAACGACGCCAACCTCGCCGCCATCGCCGAGCACTGGCAGGGCGCCGCGGTCGGCGCCGACGACATGGTCTTCGTGATGGCCGGCCTCAGCCCCGGCGCCGGCTCCCTCATCAACGGCCGGCTGCACCGCGGCTTCGGAGGCGCGGCCGGCGAGATCGGCGCCCTGCACCTGCTGGGCCAGGAGGTCACTCCCGAGCGCCTCCTCTCCACCACCGGCAAGCCGCTCAACCCGCTCGACGAGGCGGCCGTCGCCCGGGTCCTCAAGCTCGCCCGCGAGGGCGACGAGGTCGCGCAGGTCGCCATGGACCGGTTCCTCACCCGGCTCGTCCAGAGCGTCGCCGCCCTCGTCCTCGCCATCGACCCCCAGCTGGTGGTGGTCGGGGGCTGGGCGGCCGGCCTCGACGGCGTCCTCGACCCGCTGCGCCAGCGCCTCGCCCAGTTCACGCTGCGCGCGCCCGAGGTCGCCCTCGCCGCCCTCGGCTCCGAGGTCGTCGCCATGGGCGCCCTCCGGGTGGCCCTCGACCAGGTCGAGGAACAGCTCTTCGCCGTCAACCCGCCGGCCACGGACCCGGCGGCCCCCGCCCGCGTGTGAACGGCGACGGCGTCGGCGGGGTGAGTCCCGCCGACGCCGATCCGTTCGCACCTCGGGGGTTCCCGGATTCAGACCTCCAGCCGCCGCTGCGCCTCGTCGAGCGCCCGGCGGACGAACGCCACGGGTAGCGGGCCCGCCTCGGGCGGAACACTCACGACGGTCTCCGCCCAGGTGCCGTGCTCCGGGCTGATCATCGCGAGCTCCGAACCCCGCTCGTCGAGCCGCCGGTCACGGAACTCAGTTCTCGGGCACCTGGGACAGGGCGACCGAGACGGTCCGCGCCACCACCTGGATGTACATCGGCCCCACGAGGGACAGCCACGCCGTCTCCCCGGGACCCGCCGGGGAGCGGGGGCCGAGCGGTGGCAGCCCCTCGGGCCACTCCGGCTGGTCCGAGGGGATGTGGGTCAGGGTGATCTCGTCGACGAAGGCGCCGGCGAGGTCGAGGAAGTTCCCGGCCGAGACGTACACGATGCCCGTCATCGACACGATGGCGTCGGGGCGTTCGGGGCCGTACCGGAGGAAGACGTCCACGCCGCCTCCCTCCCGTGAGCTGTCGACGAGGAACCTTTCGATGAAGTGCCCGTCCAGGGAACGGAGGATCTCCGAGACCCTCCCGCAATAGACCGCAAAGTCACTACTCGCAGGCAATGTTCTCTCCGTGATCGTGCAGCTGGGTCTTGTCCCCGTTCTGATCCCAGCGCTGCGGACGGTTCTTCATGCGGGGCCCGCGGTCGACGACCGTTGTCCGCGTCACCCGCCCGTCGCTCAGCCGAATGGTCAGCTTACTTCCGTTGCTGCCGTCGTAGGTGACGTATCCGCCAGGCGAGGTCGAGCGGTAGGTGAACCCGCCGGCGACCGCGAGGACGTCGGCCTCGGCCAGGGTCTTCCCGGAGAGATCGGGGAGGCGGGCGACATCGGGCAGATCGTCCTTGTCACCCGGTTCCCCCTCCGGGTACCCGTCGCAGGACGGGGCGTCGACCGTCGGCGGCTTCTTGCCGCCCCTGCCCGCGTCGTCGGTGCGCGGCGTCCCGTCGAGGGCGCCGAGCGGGAGACGGCCGGCGGCCTGGGAGTCGGCGCAGGCGTCGAGGGTCCCTCCGGTGCCGCAGCCCGCGCCGGGATCGGCGGGGTTGTCGATGTGCGGGTCGGGGCTGCCGCTGTCGAGCGGGGTGGGGAGCTGGACGGGGTCGGAGAAGTCGATCAGCAGCCGGCTGAGCGTCTCCCAGAGGTGCCGGATGCTGACCTGCGGCCCGCTCTTGGTCCAGGAGCCGTCGGAGTAGTGGGAGGTGATGAAGGTGGTGTCGGTGATCCAGGTGTCGGTGCGGGTGTAGAGGTAGGTGTCGTCCCACCAGTGGCTGACCTCGGTGCGGACGTCCTGGGTGACGGCCCGGGTGGTGCCGGTGAGGTACGGGGGCGGGGGCGGTGTGGGCCGGGGCTTGGGCGGCTGCGTTCCGGTGCCTGTGCCGGTGCCCTTGGCCGTGCCGGTGCCCTTACCCGTTCCGGTGCCCTTGCCGGTACCGGTGCCGGTGACCCCGACCGCCTTCGGCACGCCGCTGGTGCCCGGGTCGGTCGCGGCCTGCGGGCTCGCGCCGGTGCCGTTGGAGACCGGGGTCAGGCTGCCGTCGGCGTTGACCAGCTCGTAGATGAGGTAGCCGGCGACGGCCACCACGACGATGGTGCCGACGACGAGCGCGACAACGCAGCCGACGCTGCAGAGGGCGGCAGCGCCGGCCGCCTCGGCGACCGTGGCCCCGGCGGCGATGATCTCGCCGCCCGCGACGGCGACCGTCTCGGCGGCGACGGCGCCCGCGCTGAGCGCCGTCTCCACGACGGCCGCTCCCGCGCCGGCGAGGGCCCGGAGGCCGGACGTGATCGCGCCCGCACTGATGTTGAACCCGCCGATGCTGAAGTGGCCGCTCGGGTCCCAGTTGCCGACCGGGTCGGCGTTGCCGTACGCGTAGCGGTTGGTGGCGGCGGCGGAGCCGAGACCGGGCACGCGGTCGTCGGCGGAGGTGAAGGTACCGGTGCCCGGGTCGTACCAGCGGGCCTGGGCGTGGACCCGGCCGGTGGCGGGATCCGTCCAACCGCCCTGGTACCCGAGGTCGGGTGCGCTGCCGGTCGTGGCGGTGCGCTTGCCGAAGGCGCTGTAGGAGCGGCCGGCCGCGAGCGCGCCGCTGCCGGTGTCGGTGGTGCCGAGGACGTCGTGGTGGGCGTTGGTGAGCAGGGTGCGGGCGGCGCCGCCGCCCGCGGGGGCGGCCGCGAGCGGGGTGCCGTCGAGGGTCCGGGCATAGGCGTAACTGCCGTCGGAGTCGGGCTCCTTGGCGAGGCCGGGGTAGGTGAACGCGGCGGCAGCGGCGCCACCGGCGGTCGCGGCCGTGAGCCGGTCGAGGGCGTCGTAGGCGTAGGAGCGGCCGTCGACGCCGGTCAGCCGGCCGAGCGCGTCGTAGCGGTTGGTGGAGGAGCCGGTGACGGCGCCGGACGCGTTCTTCGTCGTGGCGGTGGCGAGGGTGCCGCGCGGGGTGAACGTGTAGGCGGTGGTGGAGCCGTCGGGCGCGGTGGTGCCGGTCAGGCGGTTGCGCGGGTCGTAGGCGGCCGTGGTGGTCCCGGTGGTGGTGTGCTGCGCGGGCGTGCCGGTCCAGTCGACGACGGAGGTGCGGTTGCCGACGGCGTCCCAGGTGTAGTCGGTGCCGGTGGCGGCGGTGGTGTTGTGCGTCCGGGTGAGGCGGCCCGCCGGGTCGTAGCCGTACTGCTCGCCGTGCGGGTCGGCGGTGCCGGTGGAACCGCTGGTGAGCATGCGGCCCGACGGGTCCCAGCTGTAGGTGAGCTGGGTGGAGACGTGGCCGGTCGGGTCGGTGACGGTGTCGGTGGTGATCCGGCCGAGCCCGTCGTGGCCGAGGGTGCGGGTGGGGCCGGGGGTCTGGCCCGAGCGGCGCTGTTCGGTGGTGACCTGGCCGGCCAGGTCGTGGGTCAGGGTGCGGGTGAGGCCGGAGAGGCTGTCGGTGACGGTGCCGAGGTCGTCGTTGCCGCTCCACGTGTAGGTGACGCGGGCGCCGCCGGGGGCGGTCTCGGTGAGCGGACGGGCCGCGGTGTCGTAGGTGT
This sequence comes from Kitasatospora sp. NPDC127035, assembly GCF_042726075.1. Taxonomy (NCBI): domain Bacteria; kingdom Bacillati; phylum Actinomycetota; class Actinomycetes; order Kitasatosporales; family Streptomycetaceae; genus Kitasatospora; species Kitasatospora sp. NPDC127035. Next base: position 185,339 of record NZ_JBHXDN010000002.1, read on the forward strand.
AGGCGCTGGTGCCGAGCGGGCCCTGGCTGCCCTTCAGCAGCCCGCGGTCGTCCCAGGCGAACGTCTGGGTGCCGCCGGGCGCGGAGGCGGAGGTGATGCGGCCGGCGAGGTCGTAGCCGAACGCGCGGGAGGCGTCGGCGTCGCCGCCGGTGCCGTTCTCGGCGACCGTCCGGCCGAGTCCGTCGTACGTGAACGCCCTGCGGACGCCGCCGGGTTCGGTGACGGTGACGGGCTGTCCGGCCGCGTCGTAGGCGCTGGTCGTGGTCCGGTCCGCGGCGGACTGGTCGGCGGGCACGGCCGGCAGGGACTGCGCCTCGGCCAGGCCGAGGGTGTTGTACCGCTGGTGGGTCGCGTTGCCGTTGGCGTCGGTGATCCGGGTGAGCCGGCCGAGCAGGTCGTGGCCGAGGCCGGTGACCGGGGCGGACGCGGCGTCGCCGGGGCGGACCTGCGGGTCCGTGAAGGAGGTGGCCTGGTTGCGGGCGTCGTACGCGGTGCGCCAGACCTGGCCGCCGGGGTCGGTGAGGGTGACGACGTTCCCGGCCGCGTCGTAGCCGTAGCCGGTCCGGGTGAGCACGGTGCCCGCCTGGTCGGCGGACGACGTGGCGGTGGCCCGGCCGGCCAGGTCGTACGTGGTGGTGGAGGTGCGGCCGAGCGGGTCGGTGACGGTCGAGACGCGGCCCGCCAGGTCGTAGGCGTAGCGGGTGGTGCCGCGGCCCGCCGGGGTGCTGGAGGTCAGCTCGCCGAGCTTGTCGTAGGTGTAGCCGGTGGAGGTGTCGCCGAGGGTCTCGGAGAGCACGTCGCCGAAGTCGTCGTAGGTGTAGGTGGTGGTGTACCGGTCCGGGGTGGCGGTGCCGTTGCGGACCACCGAGGTGGCGGAGAGCCGTCGGTCCATGCCGTCGTAGACGGCGAGGGACTGGGCGCCGGACGGGTCGATGACCGACAGGACGTTGCCGTTGTCGTCACGGGCGACGACGGTGACGCCCGGAGTGGCTCCCGGGGCGGCCGGCGGGAGGGTGGTGCGGACGAGCCGGTCCCGCAGGTCGTAGGTGAAGGTGGTGGTGCGGCCGAGCGCGTCGGTGGCCGAGGTGGTGTTGCCGTCCGCGTCGTACGTCCACTTCCGCACCGGGTTCAGCGCGGTGCCGGCGCCCGGCGGGGTGTAGGCCGGCAGCCTGGCCTCGGTCCGGTGGCCCTGCTTGTCGTAGAGGTAGCGGGTGACCAGGCCGATGGCGTCCCGGACGTCGGTCAGTTCGCCGAAGGTGTTGTAGCCGCGGGTGCCGGTGGCCTGCTGGGCGGCGGGGGCGGCGCCGGGGGTGCCGTCCTCGACCGGGGTCGCGGGGGTGCTCGTGGCGGAGAGCCGGCCGAGCAGGTCGTAGCCGTGCGTGGTGGTGTACGCCGGGTCGGCCTGGCCGGGGGCGCCGGGCTGCGGCATGCCGCGCGGGTCGGTGGTGGCGAGGACCCGGCCCTGGGTGTCCCGGCGGAAGCCGGTCACCAGGGCGGTGCCGGCGTCGGGCCGGACGAGCGTGCGGACGAGCTGGCCGGTGGTCTGGTCCCAGACGTTCTCGCGGGTCTCGGTGCGGGTGCCGTCGCTGATCGTGGTCGCGGTGACCAGCCCGGCCGTGTCGTAGGCGCTGGTGGCTGTCCGGCCGAGGCCGCCCGGGTCGGCGGTGGTGGTGGTGAGGCGGTTGGCGGCGTCGTAGGCGTAGGTCGTGGTGCGGGCGGTCGGACCGCTGCCTCGGACGTCCTTGACGACGTTGCCGGCCTTGTCGTACGTGAAGGTGTGGAGGGTGATCTCGCGGGTGCTCGTGCCCGCCTGGTTCACCAGGGAGTAGGTCTCGGTGAGCACCAGGTCGTCGGCCGTGTAGGTGTACGTGACCAGGTGCTGCATGGCGTCGGTGGCTGCGGCGAGACGGCCGCCGGCGTCGTAGGCGAAGGTCTGCAGCCGGACGCTGCGGGGCGGCGAGTTGGCGGCGGGGTCGTCGACGAAGTTCTTCAGGTCGACGGCGGTGAGTCGGCCGTTGGTGTCGTAGCCGTAGACGTAGTGCGCGCCGTTCGGGCTCCAGGTGTCGGTGACGTTGCCGAGCTGGTCGTACGTCACGCGCTTGGTGGTGACGCCGTCCTGGGTGACGGTGGTGAGCCGGTCCTGCGCGTCGTAGCCGTAGGTGGTGGTGCGCGGCGCGTCGCCGCCCTGGGCCTGCGCGGTGAGGTCGGTGACGGTGCGGCTCGCCAGGTTGTTGTCCGGGTCGTAGGCGTAGGTCGTGCGGGCCTGGTGGGTGACGCCGGTGACCGGGTTCGTCACGGCGGCGCCGGTCTCGGTGGCCAGGCGGCCGGCCTTGTCGTAGGTGTAGGCGGTGGCCACGCCGTCGGGGTGGGCGGCGTCGGCGACGGTGCGCCGGACCACCCGGCCGAGGTCGTCGAAGAAGGTGTTGAGGATCTGCCCGGCGGGGGTGGTGACCTGGGACTGGTCGCCGCGGTGGGTGTAGCCGTAGGTGGTGGCCCGGCCCGCCGGGTCGGTCACCGAGACGGGGACGTTGCAGGTCGAACCGTTGTACTGCGGGGTGGAGTTGACGTTGGGCGGGCTGAGCACCTCCTGGCAGGCCCAGGTGGTGGTGGTCACCCCGCCGGCCGGTCCGGTCTCGGTGCGCCGGCTGCCGGCCGTGTTGTAGGTCAGGGTGGTGGTGTGGCCGTTGGCGTCGGTGACCTCCAGCGGCACGCCGTTGCGCGGGTCACCGGCCCAGTCGCCGTTGCCGTAGTAGGTGGTCCGCTCGGTCAGCGGCTCCAGCGCGGTCCGGTACCGGGTGGTGGTGGTCAGCTGGTTGGTGCCGAAGTTCCAGCCGTACCGGACGACGTTGCCGTTCTCGTCGACGGCGGACGTGAGGTGCCCGAAGGCGTCGTACCCGAACATCCGGGTCCGGCCGGGTGGCGGCGTCGGCGTGCCGTACCAGCGGTAGGCCAACTGGCCTTCCTGGTTGTACTGGTAGTAGGTGTGGATGCCACGCGGGTCGGTGCGGTGGACGACCAGGTTGGGGGTCGGACCGCTGGTGTCGGTGGTGCGGTCGTACGTCCAGCCGTTGTCCACGCCGGTGGCGGCGTTGTCGGCCCTGCCCACGTGCTGGACCAGGTTGCCGTCGTAGGCGACCGTGGTGACGTTCTCCGCGCGGGCCTTCTGGACCTTGACCAGCCGGTTGGGGCCGCCGGACCGGGACGTCTCGTAGGTGTACGCGGTGCAGTTGCCGCCCGGGTCGCAGACCTTGGTCAGGTAGTCGCCGGTGTAGGTGTAGTACCAGGTGACGGCGCCGGTCTCGAAGTGCCGGGAGCTGGTGGAGACCGAGGTGACGTGGCCCCGGTTGTCCCAGTTGAGGAAGAGCCGGCGGTCGGACGACGCCAGGTTGAGCTGCGAGGTAGAGAGCTGCGAGCCCACGTAGTCGCGGTCCAGCCGCAGGTTTCCGGCCCCCTGCTGGCGGGTGATCTGGCGGACCCTGTCCCCCAGGTAGTAGTCCATGCCGCTCATCCGCAGGTGGCCGGCGTCCACCCACTCGCCGAACCCGCTGCCGCCGAACTCCGGGACGAGGGCGCCCCCGGGGTTCCGGCCGAAGTTGACCTTCCGGCCGTCCTCCAGGGCGAGGGTGGAGATGCCGTTCCCCGCGTCGGTGAGGCCCATGTCCCAGATCGACGTCCAGCCGATCCCGAACGAGCCGTTGGTGGAGCCGGCGCTGTTGTACGTCCGCTTGACCTGGAGTCCGATGCCCGGCTGCGGGAGGTCGAAGTCGGTTTCCTGGCGGGTGTAGTTGCCGAGGTAGAGGTTGACGCCGGTGTCGTCCAGGGCGCCCGGGTCGAGGCCCAGGTGGGCGGCGTCGTTCGGCGGCGGGACGACCACCGCGAACATGCTCATCTCGCTGAACGGCGAGGTGTAGCCGGCGTCCTGGACGCGGACCCGCCAGTAGTAGGCGGTGTTCCAGCGCAGCGCGTCGGCCGGCGGCGTGAAGCTCGCGATCGTCCCGAAGGCGCCGGGGTGTGCGGCGACGTTGACCATGCCGGAGCCCCAGCAGCCGCCCACCGCCGGGTCGCCGGTCGGGCAGATCTGGAACTCGGCCGAGGTCTGCGTCGTGCCGTCGTCACCGACGAAGGCGGAGACCGTCGGGGTGCGGGTGGAGACGGTCGCACCGACCGCGGGCCAGCCGTCGCTCGCGGTGGGCGCGTAGTGCGGCACGGTCAGCGCGGCGGCCTGGGAGGCCGGCACTCCGTGGGACGAGAAGAAGCCGGCGCCGTTGGTCCGGTCCGCCATGTCGTAGACCAGTAGGAAGTTCCCGGCCCCGAGGAAGGGGATGACGGCGCTGAGCGTGACGGACTGGCCCGGGGCGACGTCGAACGGCAGGGCGGTGAACGAGGCGGTGTAGTTCACCAGGGTCTGGTCGGACCGGTACAGGTGCAGGCCGAGGTGCTGGCCGGCGGGGGTCCAGGTGAAGTTCGAGGTGTTGGCGACGGTGAGCTGCAGGTACCCGATGGCGTCGTAGCGGGGGGCCAGTTGGAGCTGACCGACCTGGTAGGTGGCTCCGTAGGACTGGGCGGTGGTCTGCGCCGGCGCCTGCGGGGCCGCCTCCGCCTTCGGCGCGGCCAGTTGCTCCAGGGTCAGCGGGGCCGGGCCGGCGGGCGAGCGGCGCCGCTTGCCGGTGTCGTCCACCTCGGGCTGCGGGATGCGGTACTCGGGCAGCGCCTGCCGGGCCGCCAGCTCGTCGAGCTTCCTGCGGTGCTCCTCGGCGTCCGGCGCCGCGGCCGGCCCGGGGGCGGGCTTGCGGGGCGCGTCGGCCGCCTTGATCTCGGCGGCGATCCGGGCGCGCTCCTGCCCGAGCGGGCTGTCGTCGGCGGCCGGCACCTGCGTCGGCGGCGGCTCGGGGGTGCGCGGATCCGCGCTCACCCGGCCGGGCGGCAGCGGTGCGGAGACCACCGCGCGGTCCTTGGGCGCGGCCCAGGCGGCGGCCGGCGGGATGCCGAGACCGACGGCGACCAGCGCCAGGATGAGCAGTTGTGCGACACGACGCGCGGCCGGGCCGTCGCCGATCTTTCCGTACCAGTGCGAGTTCACGGCCCCACCCCAGGATCGCCGGACGCTTGGGTTGCCCGGAACGCTCGGGTCTCACGGAGCGCTCGGGTTGCACAGAGATCGTTCGGAACCTACCGATCCTTGTGCCACAAGCCCAGGGGCGCCCCCGAACGGTTCCCTCCCGTTCAGGAACCCGTGACAACTCCGCGACCGGCGGGGCGGGGGTCGGCGCGGCGGCCGGGCCGGGGCGGACCGCGGTGGTCGCCGCGGCACAAAACCGGCCCGGGCCAGGACGCCTGTGGGAGCGTCCGGGCCCGGGCCTGAGGGTTTTCCGGGAATGGTTCAGGAAGCGGCGGCACCGACCGGGGTCGCGCCGACCGGGGTGACCTCGACGAGTCCGGTCTCGCCGAAGGTGAGCTTGCAGGTGTCGGCCCGGTAGGTGGAGACCGCGAGGGCGACCAGGCGGCCGGCCGCCGCGTACTGGGTGGTCATCACCAGGACCGGGGAGCCGGGCGGGCGCTCCAGCAGCGCGGCCTCGCCGGCCTCGGCGACACCCAGCTCGACCGAGCGGGACTCGCCGTCGACCTCCAGCCGCTCCAGCTGGCGCAGCACCGAGCGGGCACGGTCGCTCTCGGCCCGGAAGCCGGGCAGGTGCGGCAGCGCGGCGGCGGGCACGTGCAGCGACTCGCTCGCCACGGTCTGCCCCTGGACGAGGCGGACCCGGCGGACGGTGTGGACGGTGGCGCCCTCCGGGACACCGAGCGCCACGGCCAGCCGGCCGGCGGCCGGGGCGGTGGTGCAGTCGACGGTGCGCCACGCCTGGCTGCGGGGGGCGCCGGGCCAGCCCTCCTCCTGCCGGTTGACAGGCACGCCGACCCGGGGGGCGGCTATCAGGGTGCCGATGCCGCGCCGGCGGACCAGGCGGCCCTCCAGCTCCAGCTGGTCGAGCGCCTGCCGCAGGGTGGCCCGGGCGACGCCGAAGCGGGCGGCGAGCTCGCGCTCGTTGGGGAGGATCTGACCGGTGGAGAACTCCGTGTCGATGGCGCGGAGCAGCACCGTGCGCAGGTGCCAGTACTTCGGTTCCGGTACGGCCGTGAGCTGCCCTGTCGTCCCCACCGCGTCCTCCACCCTGTTCTCTTCAGTCTGCGGAAAGAGGGCGGATCCGGCCCGCTGTCCGCTGTTGCGGCAGGTGGGAGAGCGGGCTTTTTCCGTCCTTCTTTATTAAAGGTCCTTGCAGTAAGTGACACTAGGGGCTGTGCCGGGAGATGGTCAAGACCAATGGCGGCGCTCGACGTGGTTGCCGCACAGTTTCATGGTGCGTTCACGACAGCTCCGCAAGCGGACGCGTCGGATGACACCCCCCGCCGGGCCTCTCGGTAGGCTGCTCGGGTGATCGTGGTGACGAGTGTGAACGTGAACGGAATCCGGGCTGCGGCCAAGAAGGGCTTCATCGAGTGGCTGGCCGCCACCGAGGCGGACGTGATCTGCCTGCAGGAGGTGCGCTCCGAGCCCGGGCAGCTGCCGGTCGAGCTGCGCGACCTGGACGGGTGGCACGCGGCCTGGGCCCCGGCCGCCACCAAGGGCCGGGCGGGCGTCGCGGTGCTCTCCCGCCGGGAGCCGAGCCGCACGGTGGTCGGCTTCGGCTCCGAGGAATTCGACAATTCGGGCAGATATCTCGAAATCGACCTCCCCGGCCTGACCGTGGCCAGCCTCTACCTCCCCTCCGGCGAAGTGGGTACCGAACGCCAGGAGGAGAAGGAACGCTTCATGGCGGAATTCCTCACCCACCTCGGCGCCCTCCGCACCCGGGCCGCCGCGGACGGCCGGGAGGTCGTGGTCTGCGGCGACTGGAACATCGCCCACCGCCCCGAGGACCTCAAGAACTGGAAGGCCAACCAGAAGTCCGCCGGATTCCTCCCCGAGGAGCGCGCCTGGCTCTCCCGCGTCTTCGACGAGGCCGGCTACGTGGACGTCGTCCGCCGCCTCCACCCCGACGGCACCGGCCCGTACACCTGGTGGTCCTACCGCGGCCGCGCCTTCGACAACGACACCGGCTGGAGGATCGACCTCCAGGTCGCCACCCCCGGTCTGGTCGCCAAGGCCACCGACGCCCGCGTCGAACGCGCCGACACCCACGCCGAACGCTGGTCCGACCACGCCCCGGTCACCGTGGCCTACGACCTCGAGTCCTGACCACCCGTTGACGGCCGCGACAGCGGTGTTCACCCACGGTGCACGCACGGCGACCCGGGAATCGGAGCACGGCATGAGCGGCCGTTCCCTGAATACTCCTCACCGGAGCCGATAGCCCTCAGCGCCGACGGGGAGTCGGTGGCCGAGGTCGTCCACCGCAGACCGGCCGACGCCCTCGGCCCCCGGCCGAGGATGCCGGTGAAGGCCGTGCCGTCCCGGCCGAAGTCGTCGCACGCGACGGCCCCGGGAGCCCGGCGTGGCGGGCGGTGCCGCCCGGGGCGGCCTCGGCGAGAGCCGGCGCCCGCACGGGCAGCGCCCTCGCCTGCGGGGCACGGAGCCCGACGGAAGGCAGGCTGCCCGGTCGGACCGCCGCATCACGGAGCGCGCGTGCGGCGGCAGGTTCCCGGTGCAGGGCCGCGGGCGGCCGGGCGGTCAGCCCCAGATCATGTTGTCCGCCGGGGTGGCGGTGGGCTGCGGGGTGGCGGTGGCGGTGACAGCGATCGGCGTGGCACCGTCGGTGCCGGAGGCCAGTGCCGGCGAGCAAGCCACCGCGGCGGCGGCGAGGGCGAGGGCGGAGACCGCGGCGGCCTTGGCGAGGGCGGTACGAAGCATGGCGGTGTCCTTCGGAAGAAAAGGGGCGGCGGCGGCGTGGATCCGGCTCACGTCCCGCGGTGACGCTTCGTCCGGCCCGCCGCCCGGAAGCGGTGCTCCCTGGCGGCAGTCACTAGCTTCGCCGCAGCTCAGGGCAGGTGGAAGGGCATTCAGGTGGACGGAATCGTCCCTGGACCGTTCCGGCCAGCGGGGCCGGGATCGGCCGGCAGCCGCTCGTGGAAGGCGGCGACCAGGGGCACCTGCCCACACTGCACCCGCCAGCCGGTGAGCCCCGGCGACACCGCCACCGCCCGCCGGCAGAACGCCTGGGCACGCTGCTCGGCGTCCTCCAGACGGTCGGCGAGCACGAACACCCCCAGCACGGGGTGCGGCACGGCACCGGCGTGGACGCTGACGTGCTCGATCCCCTCCTCGGCGGCGGCCAGCAGCAGCTCACGGGCGTCGTCGGGCAGCTCGGCGGGGCCTGCGGGGGCCTGCAGGGAGACATGAACCAGGTACATGGAACGAGGGTGCCGAATCGGGCAATTCCCATACAGGGGAAAAACCTGGACGGTTCGGGCCCCGGCCGGAACCGTCCAGCCTTCCCCCTGACCCGTCCATTCCAGGAGCACGCTGTGACATGATTCGCTGAACGCGTGTACGAAGAATCCCTGGGGGGACACGTGCTGACCGCACTGGGTTTGGACACCGCCGCCGAGGCCGTCTACCGCGTGATGCTCGCCCACCCCGACGACGGCGTCACCGCCATCGCGCACCGCCTCGGCCAGGACGAACACCACGTCAGGACCGCCCTCGACCGGCTCAGCGAACTCGCCCTGCTGCGCCCCTCCGCCGAACGCCACGGCCGACTGCGCGCCGTGTCCCCCGACATCGGCATGGAAATCCTGATGGCCCGCCAGCAGGCCGAACTCGCCGCCCAGCAGATGCGCGTCGAAGCCTCCCGCGCCGCCGCCGCCGAACTCATCGCCGAGTACGCGCAACTGCGCCCCGCCGCCGGCAACCCCGGGGTCGAGCAACTGGTGGGGCTCGACCAGATCCGCGACCGCCTCGCCACCCTGACCCGTGAGGTGCGCGAGGAGGTGATGACCTTCGCCCCGGACGGGGGCCAGCAGCCGGAGAACATCGAGGCTGCCAAGCCCCTGGACGCGGCTCTGCTGGACCGTGGGATCCGGATGCGCACCGTCTACCTGGACAGCGTGCGCAACAGCCCGCACACGGTGGAGTACGTGAACTGGCTCGCCGAACGCGGCGGCCGGGTACGCACCGCGCCCTCGCTGCCGACCCGGATGATCCTGGTCGACCGCGCCACCGCCGTCATCCCCGTGCGTGGTGACGACACCGCCGCCGGCGCCGTGGTCCTGACCGGCCACGGCACCCTCGTCGCCCTGTGTGCGCTGTTCGAGAACGTCTGGGCCGGCGCCCAGCCGCTCGGCGAGCAGGCCAGCCGCGACGAGCGCGGGCTCAACGCCCAGGAAGCGGCCTGCGTCCGCCTCCTCGCCGAAGGACACACCGACGACGCCATCGCCAAGCGTCTGGGCGTCTCCCCCCGCACCGCACGCCGCGTCGCCACCGACCTCATGGAACGCCTCGGCGCCCGCAGCCGTTTCGAAGCCGGCGTCCGCGCCGTCCAGAGCGGCTGGCTCCCCACCCGCCGCACCTGACCGATCACCCGCCACCGCCCGCCCCTCACCCGACGTACAACCGAGGGCGGCTGGACCTTCCTCGTGCTCCTCCCCTGCGGGCCGAAGCGGCGCGTCCCCGACGCGGGAACCCGCCGGGACCGGGGCCCGGCGGGTTCGCGCAGTTTCGGCGGGTGCCTCATCAGGATCTACCAGTCGGTGCCGATGGTGCTGCGGTTGCCGAAGGTGTTCTGGCCGGTGCCCGGGTAGAGGTACATGTCGCCGGTGGACCCCTGAGGCGCCTGGACGGCGGCGACGTCCGACCTGCCGTCGGCGTTGAAGTCACCGCCGACCAGGTCACGCATGATGTTCCAGCCCGTGCCGGCGCTGACCGGGGCGGCGAACCAACCGGTTCCGGTGCCCGGGAAGACGTACAGCCTCCCGTCGCCCTTGCCGACCGCCGCGATGTCCGCCCTCCCGTCGGCGTTGAAGTCACCACCGGTGAAGCGGTCCAGGTCGTTCCAGCCGTTGCCGGCGTTGATCGGAGCCGCGAAGTACCCGGTGCCGGTACCCGGATAGACGTACAGGTTCCCGTCAGCCTTGCCGACCGCCGCGATGTCCGCCCTCCCGTCGGCGTTGAAGTCACCGCCGACAAAGTGGTCCAGACTGTTCCAGCCCGTGCCCGCCGACCAGGACGCGCCGAACGCGCCGCTGCCGGTGCCCGGGTAGACGTACAGCTTCCCGTCGCCCTTGCCGACGGCGGCGATGTCCGCCTTCCCGTCACCGTTGAAGTCACCCGGCGTCATATTGGCCAGCGAGTCCCAGCTGGTACCGATCAGGCTCCGCTCACCGAAGGTACCGACACCGGTGCCCGGGTACAGGAACATCTTCCCCGTCGCCGCGTCCACCGCGGCCAGGTCGGTCCGCCCGTCACCGTTGTAGTCGGCCGGCGCGAAGCCCGTCATCCCCACCGGAGTGGCCGGCGGAGGGGTGCTGTTGTCCTCGACGACCTTGTTGTACCGCAGGGCCACGTAGCTGCTCGCCGGGTAGCTCGATATGTTTCCGCTGTAGACGTTCCCACTCCCATAGGTCATGTCGGTCCGCGAGTTCGACTGGTGGAGGTAGGTGAAGTCCCCGGTCGCCTGGTTGTTCCACCGCACGAAGAGCACGACATGGTCGCTGATGTTGTCCAGCGCGTCGCCGGGGCGCAGGTCGCTCTTGTTGATGCGCGCGGTCAGCGACCGGCTGTCGAGGGTCTGGGTGGTCGCCGAGCCGAGGCCGGTGGCCGACAGGTGCCAGGCCATCGCGATGAACCCCGAGCAGTCGGTGCGGTACGAGTGTCCGTCGCCGTCCCCGTACGTCGCACCCTGGTTGTACTGGACGTCCTGGGCGTCCCAGTACTGGGCGCGCGACAGGATTTCGGACCGGTTGACGGGGCCTCCGAGGGAGGAGCCGGCCTGGGCGGGCGGTGCGCTCAGGCCGGCGGCGGCCATGGCGGCGAGCAACGGGGCGAGCACTGACGGGCGGCGGAAGACGCTGGTCCTGGGCATGGCTGACTACCTCGATCTGCTGAAGGGTGGGTGTCGGAGACTGGTGCGGGGAGCCGGCTACCAGTCGGTGCCGATGGTGCTGCGATTGCCGAAGGTGTTCTGGCCGGTGCCCGGGTAGAGGTACATGTCGCCGGTGGACCCCTGAGGCGCCTGGACGGCGGCGACGTCCGACCTGCCGTCGGCGTTGAAGTCACCGCCGACCAGGTCACGCATGATGTTCCAGCCCGTGCCGGCGCTGACCGGGGCCGCGAACCAACCGGTTCCGGTACCCGGGAAGACGTACAGCCTCCCGTCGCCCTTGCCGACCGCCGCGATGTCCGCCCTCCCGTCGGCGTTGAAGTCACCACCGGTGAAGCGGTCCAGGTCGTTCCAACCGTTGCCGGCGTTGATCGGAGCCGCGAAGTACCCGGTCCCGGTACCCGGATACACGTACAGGTTCCCGTCAGCCTTGCCGACCGCCGCGATGTCCGCCCTCCCGTCGGCGTTGAAGTCACCGCCGACGAAGTGGTCCAGACTGTTCCAGCCGTTGCCGGCCGACCACGGGGTACCGAACGCTCCGGTGCCGGTGCCCGGGTAGACGTACAGCTTCCCGTCCCCCGCGCCGACCGCAGCCAGGTCGGACTTCCCGTCACCGTTGAAGTCACCCGGCGTCACGTTGCCGACCGAGTCCCACCCGGTGCCGATCAGACCCGGCCGACCGAAGGTGCCGACGCCCGTGCCCGGGTACAGGAGCATCGTCCCCGTGGCGGCCTCCATCGCGGCCAGGTCCGTCCGCCCGTCACCGTTGAAGTCGGCCGAGGCGAAGCTCGTCATGCCGACGTCCTCGGCGGGGGGCTGCGGTGTGGTCGGGCAGTTACGGCTCCTGAGCGTCGTGCCGTCGACGAACGCGGATCCGTTGAGCACGGACTGGGTCACCGTGCCGTTGAGCCTCTGCTCGTAGTGCAGATGCGGCCCCGTCGAGTTTCCGGTGCTGCCGACCGAACCGATCTTGTCACCGGCCTCCACCTGTGCGCCCTGGCCGACGTTGAAGCCGGCCAGGTGCGCGTACAGGGTCTGCCAACCGCCGCCGTGGTCGATGACGATGCGGTTGCCGTAGTTGCCGGCGCTGGAGACCAGGCTGACCGTGCCGCTCGCGCTCGCCACCACGGCCTGGTTGACCGTGGTGCCGGGGCCGCCACGCGTCCAGTCGATGGACAGCGGCGGATTGTGGTTGCTGCGTACGCTTCCGGTCCAGCTCTGGTCGCAGACGAAGGGAAGCTGAAAGCCTGGCGTGGCGGCGTGGGCCGGCTGCGGGGAGACACCGACGGCGGCGGCACTCGCCACGGCGATCGCGGAGACGGCGCGGCGCAGGCGGATGGCGGCGGGCATGAGGAAACTCCAGGTCCGAGGTCTTGGAAGCGGGGAGCTGTGCTGGGCGCGGGCCGGGCCCGGAACGGATCACGGGCCGGGCCGACGCCGTTGTCGGGACCGGGTCGGGCCGGCTACCAGCCGGTGCCGATGGTGCTGCGAGTGCCGAAGGTGTTCTGGCCGCTGCCGGGGTAGAGGTACATGGTGCCGGCGGCGCCTCGGGGGGCCTGGACGGCGGCGATGTCGGTCCTTCCGTCGGCGTTGAAGTCGCCGCCGACCAGGTCGCGGATGATGTTCCAACCGGTACCGGCGCTGACCGGGGCGGCGAACCAACCGGTTCCGGTGCCCGGGAAGACGTACAGGCTCCCGTCACCGATGCCGACCGCCGCGATGTCCGCCTTCCCGTCGGCGTTGAAGTCACCGCCGGTGAAACGGTCCAGGTTGTTCCAGCCGTTGCCGGCGTTGATCGGAGCCGCGAAGTACCCGGTCCCGGTACCCGGATACACGTACAGGTTCCCGTCACCCGTGCCGACCGCCGCGATGTCCGCCCTCCCGTCGGCGTTGAAGTCACCGGCGGAGAAGTTGTCCAGACTGTTCCAGCCGGTGCCGGCCGACCACGGGGTACCGAACGCGCCGGTACCGGTGCCCGGGTAGACGTACAGCTTCCCGTCCCCCGCGCCGACCGCAGCGATGTCCGCCTTCCCGTCACCGTTGAAGTCACCCGGCGTCACGTTGCCGACCGAGTCCCACCCGGTGCCGATCAGGCTCGGCTGAGCGAAGGTGCCGACCCCGGTGCCCGGGTACAGGAACATCTTCCCCGTGGCCGCCTCCACCGCGGCCAGGTCCGCCTTCCCGTCACCGTTGAAGTCGGCCGACGCAAAGCCCGTCATCCCCACCGGAGTTGCGGGGGCCTGGCCGATGGCGTCGACGATCCGCTGCGCGTCGGCCACCTGGTACTGGTAGCGGTCGGGATAGGCCGAGCGCTGGACGCCCTGGCAGACCTCGCCGATCGGCTTGGTCGTCCAGGAGTTGTTCGGATACGTCGAGAGCAGCGCGTTGATGAACTTGCGGGTGGTCGTCGCCGGATCGAGCCTCTGCGCGGTGCTGCCCCACGACGCCCGCTGCTGGAACAGACCGACGCTGTCGTGGTCCTCCATGTTCGGGTTGTTCCGCAGGGTGGATTCCACGATCGCCGTGGTGATCGCGATGACCTCGGCCTGCTGCGGCACGCCGATGGCCCGCACGGTGTTGACGATGGCCCGGGCACAGGACATCCGGTACGCGGTCATCGCGTTCCGCAGGGTGCCGGTGAGCTGCTGGTTCAGCTGGGCGGCGGCGGCGGTATCGGCGGAGGAGATCGTGCCGCAGGACACGTCGGGCAGGGCCGCGTACGCGGGGCTCGTCGCGGCGACGGTCCCGCCTGCCAGGACCGCGCTCACCGCGAGGAGTTGCAGGGCCTTGCGCAGAGTCTTCTTCATGGGAAAACGCTTCCTTCGTTCGCAAGCTTCGTTCGCTCGGTCGGATGTGCCGTCGCCGGGGAGTTGGGCCACGACAGGTTTCGAAGGTGCTGAGGGAATCGCCGTCGACCGTGCGCCGGGCAGGGCAAGGGCAGGCCCGACCGGACACGCGTGCGGTGCGGAGCGGAGAGTGGGAACGCCCCGGTTCGGTGACGTCCGGGTGGGGCCCGAAGCGGGCCGCTACTGCCGACCCGTGGCGTCGGTGCTCACCCGGGGCGGAAGCGGGGCGGTGACCGCGACGGCCTTCGTGCTGCGGGAGCGGATCACGGCGGGGCTCCTTCGGGACACACGCACGACACGGGTGTGGTCCGGATCCGGCGCGTCCCGCAGTGACGCTGTCCCGGCTCCTCTCGGCTGCTCGTCGCCGCCGTCGAGTAAGAGCCTGCCCGCCGGCCGGTGGCCGGACCAGGGGCCGGCGCTGGCCCGAACCGGCCTTGGCCGAGTCCGTCCACCGTGGTCGGCCGCGGACGCCGGCCGACGCCTCTCGCCGGGCGCATCCGGCTACCGGGCGGCCTCCGACCGATCGTCAGCGCTGGTCACCGCGAGGCAGATGTGGACGACGGCGCCGTACCCGTCGATCCGCCCCTCGCCAGCGAGGGCGCCGGGCAGTCGGGCGGCCCGGGATCGCCCGGGTCGGGCAGGGGGTGTGGCCCCGGGGGTGCACTTTCGGGGATGGGAGCGGCGGGTGCCGGCGGTGTAGGGAGAAGAGGCAAGGCAGCGGTAGGCGACCGGGAGGGCCAGTGCGCGCGAGGGCGGACGATCGCAGGGGGAGCGGCGGCGAGCGGGCCGGCGGAGGTGACCGCAAGGCCCGGGAGACGCGGGTGAGCGGGCCCGTGGCGGAGGCGATGTCCCCGGAGCAGGCTCGTGAGCTGCAGCGGAGCGTCGGCAACGCGGTCGTGGCCCGGATCGCGCGGGGCGGGCGGGGGGAACACGATTCGGACCCTGTCCAGCGGTCCGGTGTGCACGAGGTGCTGCGGGGGGCCGGGCGGCCGCTCCAAGGGCCGGTGCGCGAGGAGATGGAGGGGCGGCTAGGGGCGGACTTCTCCGATGTGCGGCTGCACACCGGCGCGGCCGCCCAGCGGTCCGCCGCCGAGATCGGTGCGCGGGCCTACACGTCCGGCAGGGACGTCGTCATCGGGCACGGGGGCGGCGACCGGCACACCCTCGCGCACGAGCTGACGCATGTGATCCAGCAGCGGAAG
Organism: Kitasatospora sp. NPDC127035; assembly: GCF_042726075.1. Lineage (NCBI taxonomy): Bacteria > Bacillati > Actinomycetota > Actinomycetes > Kitasatosporales > Streptomycetaceae > Kitasatospora > Kitasatospora sp. NPDC127035. The sequence continues at coordinate 200,417 of NZ_JBHXDN010000002.1, forward strand.
GGGGCCGTCGCCGGTACCGACCGGGGGGACGGGCTGCGGGTCAGCGATCCCGGTGACTCCTTCGAACGCGACGCCGAGGCCAACGCGCGACGCGTGATGGCGCGGCCGGCCGGTCGGCCGGATGCGGTCCGGCGGGCGGAGCCGGGCGGCGGCGGCGCAGGGGACGGCGGGCCCGCCGTGCAACGGAAGCTGGGGTTCGAGACGGAGATCGACATGCCCGTCGAGACGTCCGGCGGCGCGGCGTACGAGGGCGACACCGACCTGGCCCAGAGCACCGCGGGGGACTTCAAGCTGGTCTCCGACAAGCGGTCGTTGCGCAACGGGGCCGACTACTCGAACGTGGAGTTCGTGACCGGGGCCGTCCCGGTGGTCGGCACGGGGAGCGAGTCCGGGCCGGCGGCCCTCGATCGGCTGGTCGACGAGATCAGGACGGTGCGCGAGGCGTTCTACCGGGAGACCGAGAAGACCCCCTTGGCGGACCTGGGCCTGGAGCTGGAGATCCTGCCCGCAGGGCAGGACGCCCGGATCGCCCCGGATCTCGACTTCCCGAACTACGCCGGCGCCCAGGGCATGGGCGACGGGCTGTTCGTCCACTACTCGGTCGGTGTGCCACTGGCCGGGATGCCGATGTTCTTCGACCACCTCCGGGGTGCCGCTCCCCACGTCCAGGGGGCGCCGCTCCCCCGCGCCCGGTTCCGGCTCTCGCAGGCGAGGACGTTCGCCGGCCAGGTCGTGGCCCGGTACGAACAGGGCCGGGAGTCGGCGCGCAAGCGCAAGCGGCTGGAGACGGACGCCCTGGACGGCTACAGCCAGCTGTTCTTCACCCAGGTCGCGGCCATGGCCGACTACCTCGCGCAGGATCAGGACCAGGGCCAGATCAAGAACCTGACGGTCGTGCTGTCCCGGTCCCGGCTCACGGACGTCCGCGCGCTCCTCGACCCCGGGTTCCAGGACTTCCTGCGGGACGACAGCGAGGTGATCGTCGACCTGCTCGCACAGTTCCAGGAGGATCCCGGCGACGGCAGCGCGAACCTGGAGTTCCGCGACGAAGCCACCCGGGAGATCGACGGCCTCCCGGTGACCCTCCTCGAATTCGCCGAGTCGACGCTGAAGGGCGTCCCCCAGGTGCCCCAGCAGAGCGTGTTCGGCGGGATGAACCAGATCGACCCGCACGAGGAGGAGGGCGCCATGATGGTCCCCTTCGAGATCCGGACCATGGGCTCCCTGATGAAGACCTGGGACGAGCTCAAGGCCGAGCTGCGCGACCTGGCGGGCTGGGCGGAGGAGGCGTACCGGCACGACCGGACGCTGGCCGGCGACACGGCCCGCAGGCGCACCGGTTCGTGACGCGCACCGGCATCCGGCGAGGGCCGGCCCGTGACACGGGCCGGCCCTCGGTACTCCCCGACACGCCGGGGACGGCCGCTGCCCCTCCCGGCGCCCGAACGGTCGGACGGGCGCCGGGAGGGATCGGATTCAGCCGTATTTGAGTGACCGTCAGATTCACGTTCGAACGCCGGGCCGGAGCTTCCCAGGGCCGCCGAAATGAGAATGTACAGTCACGAGCAGGGTGCCTTCCCAGCCTCCGAACCGTCGGTTTTCGGCCGGAACGAGTGAGGCTCACCTTTTCTCACGGGACAACCTGACAGACCATGCGTGTGGCATCTGTTCACCTGAGGTCGCTCAACACGCCGCTCACGTTGAGGACCTCGTGGCACTCCTGGGCCTGCACGCCGGTGGCCGGAGTGCCCGGCTTCGCGCAGGTCACCTGGACCGTCACGGTCTGGTTCTCAGTGATCCTGATGGGGGTGACCCAGTGGTAGTCCTGGTTACGGAACGTCTCCAGCGCGATCGTCGTGATCTTGCGGTCGCCGAAACCGATCGTCACGACGCCCTCGTCGCCCTGGAAGTTGGCGACGACGATGTCCGTGATCCCGAACGTCTTGCCCACGGGCACGACGTAGGTGCCGACCTTGGTCTCCCCGGCGGCCGTCGTCAGGTCGATGGTGGCCGAACCCTGCTGTCCGCCGCCCGGTCCGGTCCCGGTGTCGCCGCCCGTTCCCGTTCCCGTTCCCGCTCCGGTACCGGTACCGCCCGCGCCCGCGCCGGGCAGGGCGCTCCCGGCCCCGGAGCCCGGCTGCCCGGGGCTCGCCACCGGGGTCCGGCCGCCGGCCGGCGCCTCGGTGGGGGTCGACTGCTGCTGGACCGCCTGGTCGGCGGCCTCCCTCGCGGTGCTGCGCACGGCGGGACGCACCAGCAGGAACCAGGCCAGCAGCAGCGCGAGGAGCGCCGTCAGGGCCGCCAGCAGCCAGGTCGGGAAGATCGGTATCTGGACGAACTCGGCCTCCGGCCGCGGTCGCTCCCGGTCGTCCTCGCCGGCGTCGTCGGCCCGGGCCCCGGCCTTCGCCTCGGTCTCCGCCACGGTGACGGTGAACGGCCAGGTGGCCGGCTTCCCGAACCACACGGGCTTCCCGGCGCGGACCCGCAGCGCCACCTCCACCGACTCACCCGGCTCCAGCTTCGGAGCCGCGGGGCGGACGTCGAACTTCAGGTCCTCGCCGGGCTGGGCCGGGGTGAATCCCACCTGGACGGGGCGGTTGCCCTCGTTGTGGACGGCGAGGCGGTAGCGTCCGCGCAGCCAGCCGCGGCGGCGCTTGGGAGCGCTCTCGGCCCGAAGCTGCCGGAATCCATCGACCCGCACGGTGGTCTCGGGGACCTTGACCGCCTCGGGGTGCTCGGTGGGCAGGACCCGCACGGCCAGGGGCACCTCGCCCGCCCGCACCCGCGGCGAACGCGGGGGCGCCAGGCGGATGGTCACCGTCTCCGAGGTGCCGGGGTAGAGGGAGACGCGGTCGGGCTCGACCGTCGTCCAGGCAGCGCAGTCACCGACGACTTCCAGGCGGTACGCCTCGACGATGTCGCCGTCGTTGCGAACGGTCAGGCTGGTGGTCGCGGTACCGCCCGGTGTCACCGTCACCGACGGGATGTCGAGGCCGGGCGCGCCGGGGCTGGGAGTGGCTGCTGGGGTCGTCACGCCGCGACGCTACGCCGCCGCCCCGCCCACCTCCACGGACGCGGGGGCAAGGCCCCGGGCAGCCGCGATGCCCCCGCGAACTCCGCCCAACTCCTGTGTCCAGGAGCTTTGTTGCCTTTGGACCCCGCAGTACTCCCCTCATACGCATCATGGAACAGGTACGCCTCATGCTCCACACCGACCTCATCGGCACCGTCCACCCGTCCGGCACCGGCACCACGCGGCCGACCGTCCCGCCCCAGGGCCGCGCCCCGGCCCACAGCCCGGCCCACAGCCCGGCCCACGCCCGGGCCGCGCACGACGCCGCGGCCGGCGAGCCCGGCGGACGGGTCACCGTGGCCGTGTACGCCTCGGACCCGGTCCTGTACGTCGGGATCGTCCAACAGCTGCGCCAGCGGCCCGAGGTAGAACTGGTCGACGACGCCGACGCGCACGAGGCGCGGGTCTCACTCGTCGCCGTGGACAGCGTGGACGACGAGACGGCCGCCCTGCTGTACCGGCTGCGCCACAACTCCGCCACCCGCACCGGACTCGTGGTCGGCACCTTCGAATCGGGTGACGCCTTGCAGCGCGCCATCGAGTGCGGAGTCACCGCGGTGCTGCGGCGCGCGGAGGCCGACCAGGACCGGCTGCTGCGGCTGGTCCTGGCGATGGCGAACGGTGAGGGCGTCCTACCCGGCGACCTGCTCGCGAAGCTCCTCGACCACGTCGGCAGCCTGCAGCGGTCGGCCCTCGACCCGCACGCCGCGTCCCTGTCCACGCTGACCCCGCGCGAGGCGGACATGCTGCGCCTGGTGTCGGAGGGCCTGGACACCGCGGAGATCGCGCGCAACACCTCGTACTCCGAACGGACCGTCAAGAACGTCCTGCACGAGGTCATCACCCGGCTCCAGTTGCGCAACCGCTCCCACGCCGTCGGCTACGCGCTGCGCAACGGGCTGATCTGACCGGATCGGCACCGGCTGCCCGAAAGCGCAGCCGGTGCTTCCCCCGAGCGCGGCCCCGGGGCCCTGCCGGTCCGCGGCCGCGGACCGGCAGGGTGGCACCGTCGGACATGGATGCTGGACCGGACTGTGAGGTGGAGCGTGATGGGCACGGGTGGCTCCGGCCGTCGGCGAGACCGCTGGGGCAGGGCCGGTGCGGCGCTGCTGCTGGTGCCTCTGCTCGCGGTGACGACGGCCGCCGGCCCGGGCGGCGCCGGGGACCGGCCCCCCGCGGACGGCACCGGGGCCCGGGCCGCGGCGGCCGATGCCGGGGAGAGCCGGATCGCGTACGCCGGTACCCGCCACCGGAGCCTCGGCCGGGTGGCGACGGACACGACGAGCCCCCCGCTGTTCGGCGAGGGCCCGGCGCACTTCGACGTCCAGCCCGCCGCCCTGGGCGACCGGCTGGTCTTCGCGAGCCGCCGCGACGAGCAGGCCCCGCAGGTCTACCTGCGCTCCGCCGACGGCTCGGTGCACCGCCTGACCAGCGGTCTGGACGCGGCGAACCCGCGGCTGACGCCGGACGGCCGGTCGGTCGTCTTCGACGCGGCCCGGCCCGCCGGGGCCGGTGGCACCCAGCGCGACCTGTGGCTGGTGCGCACCGACGGCAGCGGCCTCACCCGGCTGACCGACACCCCCGCGAACGAGGAGCACCCCACGGTCTCGCCCGACGGCGCGCGGCTGGCGTACTCCTCCGACGCCGATCGGGCCGCCGGCCGCCAGGTCTACGTCCGGCCGCTTCGGGGCGGGCCCGCCACCCGGGTCTCCGACCCCGCCGACGGCGCGGGCACCGAGCCGGTGTGGAACCCGGTGGACGGGCCGGCGACCCGGGACCGGATCGCCTACACCGCCACCGGACCGGACGGGCCCCGGCTGCGGTGGACCGACGGGCGCACCGGCGGGCCGCTGCTGGCGGGCCCGCGGGCCCAGTGGCGCACGCACGGGGCAGCCTGGCTGCCCGACGGGAACGACCTGCTCTTCCTCAGCCCGGACCGGACCTGTAGCTGTGAGGGCGACTGGGACCACGTCTTCCGGGTGGGAGCGCTCTCGGAGGACGAACCGAAGGTGGTGCTCAGCGAGGACCGCGAGGTCGGACCGGCCACCTGGCTCGGCCCGCTCCAGGGCGGTGGCGCGGTGGTCGAACGCGTCTCGGCGGACGGCCCGCACGTGGTGACCCTGCAGGACGTCCGGCCGGACGGCTCCGACCCCCGTGACCTCAACCGGACCGTCCTCAAGGAGGACCCGGCGGCCGACACCGAGACGGATCCGGCGAAGGACCCGCTGTTCCGGCCCGCCGCCGGGTACGACCCGTGGACCGAGCGGCAGAACTACACGCCCGACGGCCGCCGGATCGTGGTGACCCGCTTCGAGGACGCGCCGGCCGGACCGAACCTGCCGGCCGGGCGGATCGAACGGATCTGGATCGCGGACGCCGACGGCTCCGGCCCGACGGCGCTCCCGCTGGCGGGCCGCGGCCCCAGGGACTGGGACACCGATCCGACGTTCTCCCCGGACGGCCGGTACCTGGCCTTCACCCGGACCTCCCCCGGCGGGGTCGGCGGCGCCTCCGGTCCCGGACGGATCCTGATCGCGGACGCCGCCACCGGCGCGGTCCGGGGCGTGATCGTCCCGCCCGAGGGGCAGCTCCAGGGCGGCGACGCCCAGCCCACCTGGTCCTCCGACGGCTCGACCCTGGCGTTCACCCGCAACCAGGTGATCAACGGTGGCGGGGGCAACAAGCACGTGTGGACCGTGCCCGTGGACCGTCTGGACCGCCTGGACCGGCAGCGCGACCTGAGCGCCGCCCACTGCCCCGGCGCCTGCGAGGTCATCGACGACAGCCCGGCGTTCTCACCGGACGGCGCCACCATCGCCTTCAACCGCAAGAACGGCGCCGGCCGGGTCGACGAGCGCAACGGGATCCTGCTGGTCGCCGCGGCGGGCGGCGCCTGCCGGGTACTGCTGCCCGACGCGGCCCGCGACCGGCCGGGGGCCTGCGGCCGGGAGCTGCCCGACACCACCTCCACCGGGCCCTTCCAGCCCCGCGACGCCGCCTGGAGCTCCGACGGCAGGACGCTGGTGATCAGCTCCCGGGCCGCCCTCGCCGCCAACAGCCCGGAGAAGCTGTCCCTGGTGGACGCGGTCTCCGGGGCCCGCACCCCGCTCACCGCCGGGCTGCCGGGCCGCCAGAAGGAACCGGGCGTCCAGCAGTCCGTGGACCTCGCGGTCCAGGCACCCGGCACGGCCGCGCCGCTCACCGCGGGCGACTCCGGGACCGTCCGGGTGGACGTCGTCAACCACGGCCCGGCCGCCTCGCCCGGGACGAGGCTGACCGTCGCGCCCCCGGCCGGGGTGATCGTCACGGGCCTCGCCGCGCCCGGCGCCGTCTGCGACGCGGCGGCGCTGGTCTGCGCCCTGGGCGTGGTGCGCCCGGGCGACACCGTGCCGGTCACGGTCACCGTCACGGGGGTCGAGCCCGGCGACCAGCCCCTGGACTGGTCGGTCACCGGTGCCGTCCTCGACCCCCGTCCCAGCGACAACACCGGCCGGACCGTGGTGCCGGTGCGCCCGGCGCCGGCCCCGCCGACGCCCGGTCCGACCCCGACCCCGACCCCGACAGCGGCCCCGACAGCGGCCCCGACGCCGACCCCGGTCCCGACGCCGCCGGCGGATCCGACGCCGAACCCGGTGCCGCCGCCCCCGGTGCTGCCGCCGCCTCCGACACCCGCCCCCGCTCCGCCGGCCCCGCCGCCGATCCGCACGCCCCCGCCACTGCCGCCCGAGCCGCCGGCCGGCCCCGGGCTGAGCCTCACGGCGCAGCCGAACCCCGGGTACGTGGGTGGTCGCGTGGTCCTCACGTACACCGTTCGCAACGGCCGCGAAGGGCTGGCCACCGGTCTGCGGCTCCGCGTGGGCCTGCCCGGGGGCGTGCCCCACGACGGGCCGCCGCCGGGCTGCGACCGGGCCTGGGTGTGCGCGCTGCCCGACCTCGCCCCGGGCGCCCGGACCGTCGTCCAGGTCGTCCTCAGCCCCGATCAGGCCCTCACCGGCCTGGTGACCGGCTCCCTGACCACCACCGGCACGGACGCCGACCCCGGGGACAACGAAGCCCGTCAGCAGCTGCGGATCCTCCAGCCGCGCATCGTCGCGGTCCCGCCGATCGGCAAGCCCGGTTTCGTCACCTCGGTACGCGGTGAGGACTTCCCGCCCGGCGCGCCGGTGCGGTTCACCTGGCAGCCGGGCATCACGGCCGCGGCGGCGCCGACCGTCCCCGGCCCGGACGGCCGGTTCATCGGCCAGTTGCTGATCCTCGCCAAGGATCAGACCGGCCCCCGGGTCATCACCGCGAACGGCCCCGGCTTCTCCCCGGTGCGGACCGGCTTCCTGGTGGTCAGCGGCACGGTCCAGCCGCCCAACGAGATGATCCGCCGATGATCCACGAGGTCGACGAGGCGTTGCGCCGGCTGCTCGCGGAGTCCGGCCTGGACGCGTCGGGCGTCGACGTGGTGTTCGACGCGCCGACCCGCGACTGGGCGGCCCGCCGCAGCGCCCCGACGGTGTGCGTGTTCCTGTACGACGTCCGCGAGGACCACACCCGGCGCGCCAGCGGCGCGGGTGAGGTGTACGACGCGGACGGCTTCCTCGCCGCGCGCCGCGCCCCGGCCCGCTGGTTCGAGCTGACGTACCTCGTCACCGCGTGGGCGAGCCGGCCGCAGGACGAACACCGGCTGCTCTCCCAGGTGCTGACGTGTCTGGTGTCCACCGACGCGCTGCCACCGCGCCTGCTCACCGGCTCGCTCGCCGAACTCGGCCTCATCGTGGGCCTGGACGGCGGCGGCGCCGGGCTCGACGCGCCCGCCGCCTCCGACGTGTGGTCGGCGCTGGGCGGCGAGCTCAAGCCGTCGCTGGGGCTGCGGGTGAGGGCGCCGCTGGCCGGGGCCACCACTGCCGTCGCCCCACCGGTCACCGAGGGGCTCGTGGTCCGCGCCGCGGCCCGGACCGCGCCGGAGGAGGCGGGGGCCGCGCGGCGCCTGCGCTACACGGAGGTGGCCGAGCCCGGTCCGGAGGGCTTCGGCGGCTCCCGGGAGCGGGGGCCGGCCCCCGCCCGCCGCCGACGCGGGGAGCGGCAGCCGTGACGCGGACCCTGGAACCCGAGGCCGCGACGCCGACCCCGGTCCCGTATCTGTGGGCGCGGCTGCGGGTCGTCGAGGAGCGGGTGCGCGAGGCCGTCGCGATCCGGCGCGCGCTCGATCCCGATCCGGACGATCCGTACCGCGGCCAGTTCCTCACCCCCGAGGCGGTCGCCCGCGTCCTGGACGAGGGACACCGGCCCGCTCCGCCCGCCCTGCCCGGTCCGGACGCGCCGCCGCCCGGCTCGCCGCTGGCCGTGCTCGCCGCCCGCTTCGCCCTGGCGCCCCTGGACCTGGACCTGCTGCTGGTGGCCTTGGCCCCGGACCTCGACACCCGCTTCGAGCGGCTCTACGGCTACCTCAACGACGACCTGACGCGCCGCCGGCCCACCGTCGGACTCGCCCTCGAACTGTGCGGGCACCGCGGGGTGGCGGCGGCCCGGTTCCGGCTGGCTCCCTCCGCGCCGCTCGTCGCGGGCGGTCTGCTGGAGGTCACCGAACCCGAACGGCCGCCCCTGTCCCGGGTGCTGACCGTCCCGGACCGCGTCACCTCGCACCTGCTGGGCGACACCGCGCCCGACCCGCTGCTGACCGGAGTGCTCGGCCGTCCGGCCGGTGATCCGGCCGTCGACCCGGCCGAGCTGCGCCGGGCCGCCGCCGCGGCCGGGACCGGCAGCGGCCATGTCCACCTGCGCAGCCGGGGCGGCGATGCCGAGGGGCTGGCCGTCGCCGCGCTGCAGGCGGGCGGGCTGCCGCCGCTGGCCCTGGACCCGGCGGCGCTGTCCCATGACCCCCGGGGCGTGCCGGACGTCGCCCGGGCCGTCGCACGCGAGGCCCGGCTGCTGGGCGCGGGCGTCCTGCTGGGGCCGCTGGAGGAGCTCCCCGACCGGCCCGACGAGCGGGCCAGGGTCCTGCGCACGCTGTGCGACGCCCTGCGCGGCCTCCCCTTCCTCACCCACGGGACCGGAGGCTGGGAACCCGCCTGGGCCGCCGACACCCCCGTCACCCTGACGGTGGCGGCCCCCGCCCCCGACCGGCAGGTCGCACGCTGGCGGCACGCACTGGAGCGGGCCGGCGAGCAGCACGGCGCGGGGGGCGACGAGGGCGTCGGCGAGGACGGGGCCGAGGCGCTCGCCCGGTCCGTCGCCGCGCACCGCCTGGACGCCGGGCAGCTGCGGAGGGCCGCCGGCACCGCGGTGCGCACGGCCGCGCTCGACGGCCGCCCGGTCTCCCCCGACGACCTGCGCACGGCCGTCCGGGCCCAGAACGGCGCGGGGCTCGCCCGCCTCGCCCGCCGGGTCGAACCCGCGGTGGGCTGGGACGACCTGGTGCTCCCCGCCCCCACCCACCGCAGCCTGCGGGAGCTCGCGGTGCGCGCCCGCCACCGCGAACAGGTGCTCGGGCAGTGGGGCATGCGGCCCGGCGGCGGGCGGGGGCGCGGGGTGATCGCGCTGTTCGCGGGTTCGTCCGGTACCGGCAAGACGATGTCGGCCGAGGTGGTGGCGGCCGACCTGGGCATGGACCTGTACGTGGTGGACCTCTCCACGGTGGTCGACAAGTACGTCGGTGAGACCGAGAAGAACCTGGAGCGGATCTTCACCGAGGCCTCCGCCGTCAACGCGGTGCTGCTGTTCGACGAGGCGGACGCGATCTTCGGCAAGCGTTCGGAGGTCAAGGACGCCCACGACCGGCACGCCAACATGGAGTCGGCGTACCTGCTCCAGCGGATGGAGTCCTTCGACGGCATCGCCGTCCTGACCACCAACCTGCGCGCCAACCTGGACGAGGCCTTCACCCGCCGCCTGGACGTGGTCGCGGACTTCCCGGTGCCCGACGCCGACCAGCGCCTCGCCCTGTGGGACCGCTGCCTGGGCGACCGGGTGCCCCGGGGCGACGACCTCGACCTCCCCTTCTGCGCGGACCGGTTCGACCTGGCCGGAGGCTCCATCCGGGCCTGCGCGGTGAGCGCCGCGTACCTCGCCGCCGAGTCGGGTGGACCGCTGACGATGGCCCAGACGGTGGCGGCGGTCGCGCAGGAGTACCGCAAGCTCGGCCGGCTGGTGCTGGAGGGCGAGTTCGGACCGTACGTGGCCCAGGTCACGCGGGTCTGAACCGGGGCGGCCGGCGGGCCGTCGCGGCGGGCCGGGGAGGGCCGGGGAGGGCAGCGCCCTTGCCCCCGGGCAGGTCCCCCGGTCCCTCCCGCCGGCCGCGGCCCGCCGGAAAGGCTGGGGGCGGGGCGCGACGGCGCGCGACCGGGTCCGTCGACGGCGTTCAGCCGTCCGCCGTCCGCCGTCCGCCGTCCGCCGTCCGTAGAACCTGGCCGGAGATCCACCGAAGACCGTCCACCGAAGCTGTCCACCGAAGACCGGTGACACGAAGGAGCGAGCATGCCGACGTACCTCACCCCGGGGGTCTACGTGGAGGAGGTGCAGTCCGGTGCCCGCCCGATCGAAGGGGTCGGCACCGCCGTCGCCGCGTTCGTCGGGTTCGCCCGGACCGGCCCGTTCCACGAGCCGACGCTCGTCACCAGCTGGGACCAGTACTCCCAGCGCTTCGGCGGGTTCACCGAGGGCGCCTACCTGCCCCACGCGGTCTACGGGTACTTCGCCAACGGCGGCGGCGCCGCGTACGTCGTCCGGGTCGGCGGCTCCGACCGGGACAGCTCCGCGCCCGCCGCCGCGGGCCCCGAGCAGCCCGCGGCGGAGCCCGTCGCGCTCGGCGGGTTCCTGGTCGCGGCCCGGCCGGGCGTCACCGGCCTCTCGGTGGAGATCGCCGACGCGGACGGCGAGAACCCGCCCGAGGACCGGTTCAGGCTGCTGGTCCACCGCGACGGGGCGGTGGCCGAGACCTTCGAGGTGTCGGCCCGCCGGAACGTCAAGGGCTACCTCGTCACCCAGGCCCGCGGCTCGGCGCTGATCGAGGTCACCGAGCAGCGCGGCACCGCCCAGGGCCGGCCCGCGAACCAGACCGCGGCCCTGCCCGACGCCCCCACAGCCGTACCCGCCCCGGCCGCCGGCCAGGGCGCGGCGGCCCGGCTCGACCCGGCCGAGTACGTCGGCGACGCGGCGGCCCGCACCGGGCTCGGCGGCCTGGAGACCATCGACGAGATCACCATGGTCGCGGTGCCCGACCTGATGGGCTCCCACCAGCGCGGTGACATCGATGCCGAGGGCGTGCGCACCGTCCAGCTCGCCGTGATCTCGCACTGCGAGCAGATGGGCGACCGGGTCGCCGTCCTGGACGCCCCGCCCGGTCTCTCCGCACAGCAGGTCCGGATCTGGCGCAACGACGAGGCGGGCTACGACTCCCGCTACGCCACCCTCTACTACCCGTGGATCCGGGTCTTCGACCCGGCCGCCGGGCGCAACGCCACCGTCCCGCCGAGCGGCCACATCGCCGGCGTGTGGGCGCGCAGCGACGCCGAGCGCGGGGTGCACAAGGCCCCCGCCAACGAGGTGATCCGCGGCGCGGTCGACCTGGAACTGCGTCTGAGCAAGGGCGAGCAGGACCTCCTCAACCCGATCGGGGTGAACTGCGTCCGGGCCTTCCCCGGCCGGGGCATCCGGATCTGGGGCGCCCGCACCCTCTCCTCCGATCCGGCCTGGCGCTACCTGAACGTGCGCCGGCTCTTCAACTACCTGGAGGAGTCCATCCTCCTGGGCACCCAGTGGGTGGTGTTCGAGCCGAACGACGACCGGCTCTGGTCGAGCATCCGGCGCAACGCCACCGCGTTCCTCACCGAGGAGTGGCGGCGCGGCGCGCTGTTCGGGCGGACGGCCGCGGAGGCGTTCTACGTCAAGTGCGACCGGGACAACAACCCGCAGGAATCGATCGACCAGGGCCGCGTGATCTGCGAGATCGGCGTGGCACCGGTCAAGCCGGCCGAGTTCGTGGTGTTCCGGCTGGCGCAGTTCTCCGACAGCACCAGCCTCATCGACGAGTGACCCGCAGGTCCGGCGCTCCCGGGACCGCCGGGACGAGCAGCAAGGAAAGGTGACAGACAGTCATGGCAGAGGGCGATGCTCTTTCCACCCATATCTTCGGCGTTCAGCTCGGTGGCTACCTGGTCGAGTCGATCCAGGAGATCAGCGGCCTGACCGTCGAGGAGGAGGTCGTCGAGGTCCGGCAGGTCAGCAAGGACGGCAAGCAGATCATCCGCAAGCAGCCCGGCGCCCGTCAGGCCGGCGAGGTCACGATCACCCGGGGACTCGACAAGAGCAGCGAGTTCACCACGTGGATCAAGGAGACCCTGAACAACGGGGCCGTCGACACCGCTCGGCAGAACCTCACCATCGAGATCAAGGACTCCACGGGCGAGACCGTCCGGCGCATCCAGCTGATGAACGGCTGGGCCTCCAAATGGGAGGGCCCCTCCCTCAAAGCCGGCGAGTCCGCCGCGGCCACCGAGTCCGTGACCATCGTGTTCGAGGAGATCATCGTCGAATGAGGCGACGTACGGTGACGGCGGGCAGCCTGGAGGAGATCCTCCAGGCCACGGCGCCCGCCCCGGCCCCGGCACCGCCGACGGCACCCTCCGCCGGCGCTCCGGCGCGGCGCGAGGAGCACGCGCTGCGCACCGAGTTCGAGTTCGAACTGCCGCGCGGGTACGTGGACGAGGCGGGCACCCTGCACCGCCACGGCTCGATGCGCCTGGCCACCGCCCGCGACGAGCTACGGCCCCAGATCGACCTGCGGGTCAAGGAGAACCCGGCGTACCTGAGCGTGGTACTGCTCAGCCAGGTCATCACCCGGCTCGGCACCGTCACCGACGTGCACGCCGGGGTCGTGGAGCGGATGTACGCGACCGACGTCGCGTTCCTCCAGGACTTCTACCGGCGCGTCAACAGCGAGGGCCACACCCGCGCGGCGGTCACCTGCCCGCACTGCGACGGCGGCTTCGAGGTCGACCTCTCCGGTGGGCGCCTGGGGGAATCGTGACGTACGCGCTCCCCCGGCTCAGGGAGGAGATCGCGTACGTCGCCTACCACTTCCACTGGCAACGCGACGAGATCCTCGACCTGACCCATGCCGAACGCCGGCAGTGGGTCACCGAGATCGCTCAGATCAACTCCCGAATGAACGAAGGAGGTTGAGCAAATGGCGTGGCGGGACAGGGTGCGCCGGCGCGGCGCCGTGCCGGGCGGCGCGCCCTCGGACGGCGTGCGCACGGGTGCGGCGGGCGCGGCGGGTGCGGTCCGGGAGACTGCCGCCGGCCGGGGCCCCGGCGTGCCCGCGGACTGGGACGGCGGCTGGCGCCGCACCACGCCACCCCTCCTGACCGTGTCCCGGGCGCCGATGAGCGTCAGTGACGGACTCGCCTTCCGGGACGGGCTGGCCGCCTGGCGCGATCCGTCCTTCGACACCGGCCTCGCCCACGCCCTGCTGCCGACCGCCCCGACCGGCCTCGTCCGCGGCATCGCCCGCCCCGCCGTCGCGCACCCCACCCACAGCGGAGGCGGCCCGCTGCTGCTCAGAGCGCTGCGCCCGTCCGACGCGGGCGCCGCGCCGGACGCCGCGCCGGGGACGGGGACGGGGACGGGGACACCACAGCCGGAGGCACCTCCCGCACCGCGTGCGCAGGCCACCGGGCGGGCGCAGCCAGGTGGGTCGGGTGCGCGCGGGTCGGGTGCGCGCGGGTCGGCGAAGGGCGCTCCGCTGTCCGCACAGGCCGCGCCCGCGGTCAGCGCCGGCACCGGCCGCTCGCGGGCCGACGAGCGCCCGGGTCGGTCCGGGGGCGGGCGGGAGGCCCCCTCGGCGGCCGGTGGGGCGGCCGGTGCACCCGGCACCCGTGGCCGCCCGCCCGCGCAGTCCGCGGCGGTGCTCGGTCCGGACGCGCTCGGCGCGGACGCCGCTCCCGTCGTCCAGCGAGCCGAAGCGACCGCCGCAGCCCCGGGGGCCGGCCGTACGCCGGTGCCCGCGCGGCTCCCGCTGGTCCGCCGCATCGCGGTGGTTCGCGGCGTCTCCGGCGAGGGCACCCCGGGGGCCGCCCCCGCCGGCCGGCCCGTGCAACGGACCGCCACCGGAGCCGGGTCCCTCCCCGCCGCCGGCGGCACCCGTCCCGGCCCCCCTGGCGGAGAGGCTCCGGCGGACCGCGCCGAAGCGACGCGCGCCGTGGTGCGGACGCGCCCTGTCGGCCGGTCGCTGACCGTCGCCCGGGTGCCCGCCATACCCCGGCGCCGGGTGCCCGCCGTGCTCCCCGCCGTCCCCCCGGCACACACCGGCGGACCTTCCCCCGACGCACCCGTACAGCGGGCGGCCGACCACGCGCCCCCTCTCGGCACCCCGCCGACCGAAGTCCCGGCGCCCGGCGCGCCCTCGGACGTGGCCGGTCCCACCCCCGCCCCCGCCCCCACTCCGGCACCGGCACCGGCACCGGCACCGGCACCGGCCATGCCTGTCGTCCAGCGGCAGGCGGAGACCGTCCCCGACCGGCCCGGCGCACCCGCGCGGGGCGCGGACGCGGCTCCCGTGCAACGCGCCGCCGACCGTCCTGCCCCGGGCGCTTCGGCGTCCGAACTCCCACCTCCCAGCCGACCCTTGGCAACGGAAGCCGCCATCACCGCACCAGCCGCGCCCATGCTCCAGCACCAGGCGGAAGCCGGCTCCGACGCACCCCTGCAACGCGCGACCGACCACCCCACCCTCGGCACACCGACACCAGAACTCCCCGCCACCGCAACACCCTTGGGAGCAGATCCCGCCACCCCCACACCAACCATGCCGATCGTCCAGTACCAGGCGGAAACCGGCTCCGACGCACCCCTGCAACGCGCAGCCGACCACCCCACCCTCGGCACACCGACACCCGAACCCTCCACTCCCGCAACACCCTTGGGACCAGATCCCGCCACCCCCACACCAACCATGCCGATCGTCCAGCACCAGGCGGAAACCGGCTCCGACGCACCCGTGCAACGCGCGACCGGCCGGCCGACCCTCGGTCCGCCGCTGGCCGAACTCCCCGCCACCGCAGCACCCTTGGGTGCCGGCGCGACCTTCCGGCCGCAGGCCGGTGAAGCCCCCTCCGCGGCCGCGCCCCCTGGGCCGGCCCTACCGGTCGTGCAGCGGCAGCCGGAGGCTCCGGCTGCCGAGGGCGGCCCTGGGCGGACCGCGCGGCGTCCGCGCGCCGGGTTGGGGGCCCCGCTGCCCGTGATGCCACCGACCGCCAACCACCCCGCGGCCCCGTCCACCGTCCGGCGCGCGGCCGTGCCCGTGCCCGTGCCCGGGCCGGGAGCGGGACAGCACCCCGCGTCCCCGGCCACGTCACCGGCTCCCACGCCCCCGACCACCGCGTCCCGGCACGGCGGTCGCGCCGGAGTTCCCGCGCCACCCGCAGGGGCCCGGACGAGTGGGTCCGTCCCGCTCGTCCTCGCCGGTCGGCCCGGGGCCCCGGGCCGGGCACCGGCCGCTCCGCACCGCAGCGTCCAGCTGCTCGCGGCGCGGCCCCTGGCCCTCGGCAGCGGCCGGGACATGGGGAGCGCGACGGCCCCCGTCACTACCGCCCGCGCGGTGAGCCGCCCCGTGGTCGCGGCACGCTGGGCCGCCCCGCCCTCCGCCGCCGCGCCGCAGCACGTCCAGCGAGCGCCCGGCTCCCCCGGCCCGCACCCGGCGTCCGCGTCCGGCCCCCTTCGCCCGTCCGAACCCCTTCGTGGACCCGAAGCCCTCTACACCTCCGGCTCCGGGCACCCCCCCGGCCCGCTGCCCGTGACCGCCCCGGACGCGCCACCGCTGGTGGTCCAGCCTTCCCGGGCCACGTCCTCGGCGCGGCCCGTACCCGTGGTGCCGCTGGTGCGGTCCAGGACGCCGGACCCCGGCGGCACGCCGGGAGTACCCCCGGCCGCGCCCCCGCCCCCGCTCCCCGTGCAACGCGACACCGGCAGCATCCGGGGAACCGTCCCGGCCGCCACCGACCCCGCCCCGCGCGCCACCGCCCCCGGCACCACCACCCCGGCCACCACCACGGCCGCGGACCAGCGGGTCACCGCCTCCGACCGAACCGGCGGAAGTCCGCGTGACGCCGGACCACCGGGCGGCGATCTCGACCTGGACGACCTGGCGCGCCGCCTGCTCGACCCGGTCGCCCGCCTGCTGCGCGCCGAGCTGCGGCGCGGCCGGGACCGCGCGGGCAGGACCTTCGACGGCCGCCGCTGAGCACCCGCACGTACGAGAAACGGACGACGGACCGATGACGGACAACATCTTCGCGACCAGTGTGTTCTTCCGGCTGGCGATCGGCGGCAACGACCTGGGCGCCTTCCACACCTGCTCCGGCATGGGCGCCGAGGTCGAGATGGAGAGCTACGCCGAGGGCGGCAACAACGGCTTCACCTGGCAGCTCCCGGGTCGCGTGACCTGGTCGAACATCACCCTCACCCGGCCGGTCACCGCCGACACGGCGAAGATCGGCCGCTGGCTGGACGAGACGCTGCGGCGGGTCGAACCGAAGGACGGCGAGATCGTGGCCCTGCGGCCCGATCTGAGCCGGATCATCAGCTGGCAGGTCTTCGGGATCGTCCCGGTCCGCTGGCAGGGTCCGTCCTTCGACCCCGCCAACTCCGCGGCCGCGGTGGAGACCCTGGAGATCGCCCACGCGGGACTGCTCCCCGTCTGACCGTCCCACCACCGCCCCGTCCCACGACCGCCGTACTCCCGCTCCGGAAGGAAGCCACACCATGGCCTTCTCGGCACGCGCCAGCCGCGCCAGGGCCCAGCTCACCCTGAAAGAGCCCCCGGCCTCGGTCGGGGCCAAGCCCGGCGGGACGATCGCCCGGCTCGACCTCCAGTTCAACCCCTCGACCCTGCAACTGGGCAAGACCACCGAGTGGCGACGGTCCCCGTCCCGGATGGCGGGGCAGTCGGCGCTGCCCGAGTTCGTGGGCAGCGGCCCGCGCACCCTGAGCCTGGAGGTCTTCCTGGACGCCACCGCCACCCACGACGACTCGGTGGAGCGGGCCGTCGAGAAGCTGATGAAGGCGTGCGTGCCGACCCCGGCCAGTCTCGGCCGCAAGAAGCCGGCGAGCCCCTGGGTGCGCTTCGAGTGGGGCAGCGCGCGAACCACCTCGTTCGACGGGGTGCTGTCGAACCTGTCGGTCTCGTACACGCTCTTCGACGTGGACGGCACGCCGCTGCGGGCGACCTGCTCGCTGTCCATCGAGGAGGCGAGCGTCGAACCGCCCGGCCAGAACCCGACGTCGGGCGCGCGCACCGCGCGCAGCACGCACACCCTGGTGGCGGGCGACAGCCTGGCGATGCTGGCCTGGCGCGAGTACGGCGACGCGACGGCCTGGCGGGTCATCGCGGAGGCGAACGGCATCGACGACCCGATGGTGCTCGCCCCGGGCGCCGAGTTGGTGGTGCCGGCCCTGCGGGACGACGACCACGCCCTTGCGACCGGCGGCAGGCACGCCTTCGACAACGGACTCCACAACGGACTCGACAACGGACGAAGCAGCGGCAACGGGTTGGGCGACGGCAGCGGCGAGGGGGAACGGTGAGCGGGTTCGATTCCGGGGGCAGGTCCTTCGCGGCCGACCCGATCGTGGAGGCCCCCGGCGAGCTGCCGCAGATCTGGGCGGCGCAGCTGGTCAGCTGCGTGGTCGACGAGAACGTGGGCCTGCCGGACGCCGCCGTGCTCACCTACCGCGACCCCGACCACGAGTTCCTGCGCTCCACCGGCGTCACCGTCGGTTCCCCGCTGCGCGTGTCGGTGACGACGGCGAAGGGGCAGGCGCGGGAGCGGCTGTTCAACGGGGAGGTCACGGCCCTGGAGATCGACCGGGACGGCACCGGGTCGTTCACCGTCCTCCGCGCCTACTCCAGGGCCCACCGGCTCCAGCGCGGCCGCAAGGTCGTCGCGTACCGGAACATGACGGCCGCGGACATCGTCCGCAAGGTGGCTGCGGGCGCCGGCCTGGCCGTCGGGACGGTGGAGGCCGCGCCGGTGATGTACCGGCAGCTGTCCCAGGCGAACGTCTCCGACTGGGAGTTCCTGCAGTTCCTCGCGGGCGAGAGCGGTGCGCGGGTGCGCGTCGACGACAAGGGGCTGCTCCAGTTCACCAGGCCCGCGAAGGCGTCCGGGGCGCCCTCCCCCTCGACGTCGGCCGCGCTCGACCCGATGGTCCTGGAGTACGGGCGCAACCTGCTGGCGCTGCGGGCCGCGCTGTCGGCCGCCGACGGCGCCTCGAAGGTGCAGGTGCGCGGCTGGGACGTCGCCACGAAGCGGCCGTTGGTCGCCGAGCAGCCGTCCGTGGTCAGCGACACCGTGGTGCCGGGGCTCGCTCCCGGGACGGCCGCCCGGTTCGGGAAGTCGGCCGTGGCCGTCACCGACACCCCCTACCGGACGCAGGCGGAGACGGCGGCGGTCGCCCGCGCGGCGGCGGCCCGGGTGAGCGCCGGCTTCGGCGACCTGGAGGCGGTGGCCGAGGGCAATCCGCTGCTGCGGGCGGGCAAACCGGTGGCGCTGGGCAACGTGGGGCCGGCGTTCTCCGGCCGGTACACGGCCACGGCCGTGCAGCACGTGCTGGAGCCGCACGGCGGCTACCGCACCACCGTGTGGGTCGGCGCCGGCCCGGACCGCTCCCTGCCCGGTCTGATGACCGGCGCCGACGCTCCGGGGCGCGGCCCGCGCATCCCCGGTGTGGCGATCGGCGTGGTGACGGACGTGCGCGAGCCGAACGGCTCCGAACGCGGCGCGGTGCGTCTGACGTTCCCCTGGCTGGACGACACGTACGTCACCGACTGGGTGCGCACCGTCCAGTGGGGCGGCAAGGGCGGTGGCGGGGTGGTGAGTCCCGAGGTCAACGACGAGGTGCTGGTCGGGTTCGAGCAGGGCCTGTTGGACAGCCCGTACGTGATCGGCGGACTCTACAACGGGGTGGACCAGCCCTCGCCGCACGAGGTGCCGCTGGTCGACGCGACCAGCGGCAAGGTCAACCGCCTTTCGGTGGCCTCGCGTTCGGGTCACCGCGTGGAGCTGCTGGACGCGCCGGCGCCGGGCCCCTCCGGGCTGCGGCTGGTGACCGGGGACGAACGGCTGGAGGTCCGCCTGGACGACCGCCGGGACCGGATCGAGCTCACCGTGTACGCGGGACGGAACCGTCCGCTGACCACCGTCCTGCTGGACCGGGACGGCATCACGCTCGACGCCCGGCAGGGCACCGTGAAGGTGACCGGCCGGCAGGTGGACATCGACGGCACGGCCGGGGTCCGCATCGGCGGCCGCTCGGTCCGGGTGTCCGGGACGGCGGACGTCTCCGTCGACGGCGGCCTGCTCGCCGTCCTCAAGGCCCGCCTCATCCGGATCAACTGACCCCACGTGAGCAGTCCCCTCGCCCTCGACCGTTCTCCCCTCTCCCCCTTCTACCCGAGGAGCCCCCGATGCCGGCCGCAGCCCGTACCGGTGACCCCACCAACCACGGTGGCCGGATCGCGACCCCGCCGCCCGGCACCGCCGCGCGGGTGGCAACGGTGCTGATCGGCGGGCGGCCCGCCGCCGTGGTGGGCAGCCTGCACGTCTGCCCGGTACCGCCGCACGCGGCCCTGGGGCCGGGGAACGTGCTGGTACCCAACCCGGCCGCGGTCACCGGGGGTGTGGTGCTGATCGGCGGACTGCCCGCCGCGCGGGCCCGCGACCAGACGGCGTGCGGCGCGGCGGTCCTGACCGGTGCGCCCGACGTGCTGATCGGAGGTCCGTGATGGGCGATCAGTTCATCGGGCGCGGCTGGGCGTTCCCGCTGCGGGTCGGGCCGACCGGCGGGATCGCCATGGTCGAGCGGGAGCGGGAACTGGAGGAGGCCATCCGCCTCGTGCTGGGCACCGCGCCCGGCGAGCGACCGATGCGGCCCGACTTCGGCTGCGGCATCCACGAGTACGTCTTCGCCCCCGGCGACGGCGTCACCGCCGGGCGGATCGCCCAGCAGGTGCGCGAGGCGCTGGAGCGCTGGGAGCCGCGGATCGCGGTGGACGAGGTCGTCGTGGCCTTCGACGCGGTGGAGACGGCCACCCTCTACATCGACGTGCGCTACACGGTGCGCACCACCAACGACCGGCGCAACCTGGTCTTCCCCTTCTACACGATCCCCTCCGAGGAGGGGACCGAGGAAACGGTCGCGGACTGATGGCCCTGCCCTCCCCCAACCTGGACGACCGACGGTTCCAGCAGCTCGTCGACGAGGCGAAGCGGTACGTGCAGCAGCGCGCCCCGGAGTGGACCGACCACAACGTCTCCGATCCGGGCGTCACCCTGATCGAGACGTTCGCCTACCTCGTGGACCAGCTGCTGTACCGGCTGAACCGGGTCCCGGACAAGAACTACCTGGCCTTCCTGGACCTGTTGGGCATCCGGTTGTACCCGCCGTCGGCGGCCGTCGCCGAGGTCGACTTCTGGCTGTCGGCCCCCCAACCGGACACGGTGACGCTGCCCGCGGGCACCGAGGTGACGACCGCGGCCGGCGAGACCGAGGCGGCCGTGGTCTTCGCCACCACCGACGACCTGCGCATCGTGCCGAGCGAGCTGACCCGGCTGGTCACCGCGCCCCGCGCCGGTGAGCAGACCGACCGGACGGGTGCCCTGGCCGAGGGCCGGGACATCCCGTGCTTCCAGGCCGCGCCCGAGCCCGGCGACGCGCTGCTGTTCGGCCTGCCGACGGCGGTGCCGCGCTGCGTGGTCGCGGTCCGCCTCGACAGCCGCGTCGAGGGCGTCGGCGTCGACCCGCGCCAGCCCCCGCTGGTGTGGGAGGCGTGGGACGGCAGCCGGTGGCAGCGCTGCGAGACCGGCTCCGACAGCACCGGCGGGTTGAACCGGCCCGGTGAGGTCATCGTGTACGTTCCGGCCGGACACACGGCGTCGCTGGTCAGCGGGACCCGGGCGGGCTGGCTGCGCTGCCGGGTCACCGAGGCGGAGCCGGGGCAGCCGTTCTACTCCGAGTCGCCGACGGTGCGCGAGGCCGCCGTCTTCACCGTCGGCGGCACGACGGCCGTGGAGCACGCCGAGCGGGTGACCGACGTACCGCTCGGCGTGTCGGAGGGGGTGGCGGGGCAGTCCTTCCGGCTCGGCCGCCCGCCCGTGCTGCTCGACGGGGAACCCCCCGTGGTGGAGGTGTCCTCGCCGGACGGGTGGCAGCGCTGGGAGGTGGTGGAGCACTTCGGGCGCTCGGGGCCGGCCGACCGGCACGTCCGGGTGGACGCCACCACCGGCGAGTTCGCGTTCCCGCCGGTGCTGCGCGAGGCCGACGGCACCCTGCGTCCGTGCGGGGCCGTACCGGCCAAGGGCGCCCGGATCCGCGTGGCCCGCTACCGCACCGGCGGCGGCCCGGCGGGCAACGTCTCCCGCGGCGCGGTCTCCGTCCTGCGCAGCTCCGTCCCCTACGTCGCCCGGGTCGTCAACCGGGAGGCGGCGCGCGGCGGTGTCGCCGGGGAGACCATCGACAACGCCAAGCTGCGGGCACCGGAGACGCTGCGCGTGCAGGAGCGCGCGGTGACCGCCGAAGACCACGAGATCATCGCCCGGCAGGCGGCGCCCTCCGTACGCCGGGTCCGCTGCCTGCCCGACCGGGACGCGGGCGCGGGCGCGGTCCGGGTCCTGGTGGTGCCGGACGCGGTGGCCGACGAGGGCGGCCGGCTGCGCTTCGAGCAGCTGATCCCGTCCGACCAGGTCCTCGCCAGGATCACCACGGCCCTCGACGAGCGGCGCCTGATCGGCACCCGGCTCCTCGTCGAGCCGCCGTTCTACCAGGGCGTCACCGTCGTCGCCCGGCTCTCGGTACCGGCCGCGGACGCCGACCGGGTGCGCGACGCGGCGCTCGACGCGCTCTACCGGCACCTCGACCCCTTGCGCGGCGGACCCGACGGAACGGGCCGGCCGTTCGGGCGGCCCGTGCAGTACGGGGAGGTGTTCGGCGTGCTGCAACGCGCCGTCGGGGAGGCGGTGGTGGAGGAGATCCGGCTGTTCGCCGCCGACCCGGTCACGGGCCGGCGCGGCGCCCCGGTCGACCGGATCGACGTCGGCGCGGGCGCGCTGGTCTTCTCCTACCAGCACCAGGTGGTCGTGACCGCGCCGGAGCCGGAGGTGCGCGGATGAGCCGGGCCGCCGTCCCGGGCCTGCCCAGCCGGCACCCGATCGGCGAGCAGCTGCCCGCGCTGTACGCCGACGACGACTTCGCGCAACGGTTCACAGCGGGGCTGGACACGGTACTGGCCCCGGTGTTCACCACCCTCGACAACCTGCCCTCGTACTTCGATCCGCGACTGGCCCCGGCCGACTTCCTGGCCTGGCTGGCCACCTGGGTGGGCGGCACCGACGACCCGCGCTGGCCGCTGGCGCTGCGCCGCGAGGCGGTGGCCCGCGCGGCGGAACTGCACCGCTGGAGCGGCACCCGGCGCGGCCTGGTCGAGGCCCTGCGCCTGGTGCTGGGCGTGTCCGCCGAAATCACCGGGGACGGCGGGGCCGCCTGGTCCAGCACGGCCGGTGGCGCGCTGCCGCCCGCCCCGGCCGACGAGGTGGTCGTCCGGGTGTGGCCGCGGCACGGCGGAGCGGTGGATGCGGCGCACGAGGTGGACGCGGACCGGGTCCGGGCGCTGGTCCGGAGCCTGTGCCCGGTCCACACGGTCTGCCGGGTGGAGGTCCTCCCGGGACCGCCCACGAGCGAGGAGGAGCGACAGTGATGCGCGAGTGTCCCGCGTGCGGGGCGTCCAACGGCCCGACGGACGGCTTCTGCGGCAACTGCGGCTCGTACCTGGGCTGGTCGGACGCCCCGGCCACCCCGGCTGCCGGCCCCCCGGCTGCCCCGGTTGCCGACCCCCCGGCGGAAGCCGCCGCACCCCGGCGCGCCGACCCCTCACCTCCCGCCGTGCCCCGTCCCCCCGCCGCCGCCCGTCCCCCCGAGCCCTCGCCATCCGCCGAACCCCCTCGCCCCTCCGACCCTCCTCCCCCCGGCTCACCGCAGCCCGTGCGGCCGGCGAAGGCCGTCGCACCACGTCCGGTCGTCCGCCCGGTCCCGGTGGACGACGGCGCCGCCGGGACGCCCTGCCCCTCCTGCGGCACGCCCAACCCGCCCGAGCGCCGCTTCTGCCGCCGCTGCGCGACCCCGCTCACACCCGGTACGGCCCCACCGCCGCTCCCCTGGTGGCGGAGAATCTGGCGGTTGCGCCGCCGCACCCGGGCCGGCTCGGGCCGGACAACGCGCTTCCTGGTCATCCTGGCCGTGGTAATGGCCCTGTGCGCGGGCGGCTTCCTGCTGCTGCCGGCCGGCCGGAACCTGATCGAGGACACCCGGGACAAGCTGGGCAAGAGCAAGCCGGTGACCCCGGTCCGTGTGGAGGCGAGTGCCGAGGTGCCCGGCCGGCCGGCCGGCAACGCCACGGACGGTCTCAGCAACCGCTACTGGGGCGCACCGGGCCCTGGCGCCTCGGTCACCTGCACCTTCGCCAAACCCTTCCGCCTGGTGGCCGTGATCGTCACCAACGGCGCCTCGACCTCACCCGAGGACTACGCCCGCGAGGGTCGGGCACTGCGGATCGACCTGGAGGTGACGGCCTCGGACGGCCGGAAGTCGGTCAGGAAGCTGACCCTGATCGACAAGCCCGGCCCGCAGACCTTCCCCACCGGCATCAGCGACGCCATCACCGTCCGCCTGACCCTCGACGCCCCCGCAGGCCTGGACGGCGACCGCCATCTCGCCCTGGCCGAGCTGGAGTTCTTCCAGCGGAGCTGAGTCCCCGTGAGCGCCGCGCTCACGGGGACCCACCGGGATGTTCACGTGGAGGTGCTCGGTGTGGTGCTCGGCGTGGTGCTCGGTGCGATGCTCACCGGGGATGAACGTGCGAGCCGTCATCGCCGTGCCGGCCGGGCGGTCGACCGGTCCGGAAGGAGCTCGACGGAGTGGTCGGCTCAGTGGCGGGTGATCGCTGCCACTGCGCGGACGGCCCTGTCCACCTCCTGCGGGTCGGTCACCAGGCTGGGGCCGAGGCGGACCAGGGTGCCGCCGTACGGGGTGACGTCGGCGAGTACGCGGTGGTCGGACTCCAGGCGGTTGACCACCTGCCGGGGTGTCCGGTCGGCGACGGAGAAGCAGACGATGCCGCAGGAGAGTGCGTCGTCGTGGGGCGTGGCGACGCGGACGCCGGGGATCGCGGCCAGTCCTTCCTTGAGCTGCCGGGACTGGGTGCGGATGCGGTTCGCGATCCGGTCCCGGCCGACGGAGGCGTGGAAGGCGAACGCCTCCGGGAGGGCCCAGCGGTGCTCGAAGGTGTGGAAGCCGCCCGGGGTGGCCATCAGGCCGGGGTCGACGACCGGCGGCGGGTCCTCGCGTATCCAGCCGAAGCTCGGGATGATCGGCTGGACGAGGGGCCAGGCGTCCTCGCGCCCCCAGAGGATGCCCGTGCCGCGCGGCCCGTACAGCCACTTGTGGGTGCCGGTGGCGAAGAAGTCGCAGCCGAGGTCCGCCACGGCGGTGTCGTCCGCGCCGAAACCGTGGACGCCGTCGACGCAGACGACGATGCGGTCGGCCGCGTCCCGGCGCGCGTTGATCCCCGCCACCGCGTCGGTGATCATCCGGATCGGGAGCATGACGCCCGTGCCGGAGTGGACCCAGGTCAGCGCGAGGACCCTGGTGCGCGGGGTCACGGCCGCCAGCAGGCGTCCCGTCAACTGGTCGGACGAGACACCGGCCGGGTCGTCGTAGAGGCTCACCCGGCGCACTGCGGCGCCGGTCAGCAGGGCGCGCTGGCGCAGGGCCTCATAGGTGGAGTGGAAGTCGTGCCGGGTGGTGAGGATCTCGTCCCCGGGCCGGAGCCGCAGCCCCTGGTAGAGGATCGCCAGCCCCATGGTGGTGCTGTCGGTCAGCGCCACCTCCAGGGGGCGGACACCCAGGTAGTCGGCGGCGGCCACACGCGCGGCCAGTTCGCGGTCCGCGTTCTCCCGGTGGTAGCGGCTCGGGTCCTCGTCCAGCTTGGTCCGGTGCGTCGCGATGGCGGCGCGCACACCGGCCGGATGGGCGGCGAACGTGAAGGCCGCGAACTGCGCGTAGGCGCGGGAGAGCCGGAACTGGTCACGAACGGAGTTCCAGTCGCCCGGCGCGAAGCTGCGGGGCGGGGTCGAGACCTCGGGCGGTGCCGGGCTCGCGGCGGACGCCCGGACTCCGGCGAGCGGGGCCAGGGCCCCGCCCGCGAGCCCGGAGAGGACGAGCCGTCGGCGGTCGATGAGCGGTTTCATGTCTCCTGCGCCTGATCGCGTGGCCGGGGTGTGGGTGGTCGGGGCGTGTGGTCGGGGCGTGTGGTCGTGATGCGTCCGGGGCGCGTCGGCCGGCCGTGCCGACGCGCCCCGGACGACGATGTGTGCCGGGGACCGGGCCTGCACCACGGACCGTCCCGCTCGGTGGCGGCGCGGTCCGCTACGGTGCCGGGCGGCTCAGCAGAGCAGTGACTCGCGCCCGGTTGCCGCCGACCGAGCGGGCGTCAGGCCCGGCTGGGCCGAGCCCGTCGCGATCTCGGCGGGTGCGATGCAGCCCTGCTGGGCGGACCAGGCCCAGTAACCGTTGTAGAGGCCGCAGCGCCAGTCGTTGCCGTACTGGTCGCTGTAGGTCCGACCGTCCTTGGCCGGGGTGCACTCCGGCATGGAGGAGCACTCGTAGACCACCGAGCCGATCCGGCACCAGGACGTCCCGAGCAGGGCCGCGGTGCCTTCCTGGATCTGCGGACCGGCCACGGGAGCCTGTACGGCGACGGTCTTCGCCGATGGGGCCCCGGGGGCCGCGGCGGCGACCCCCTGGACGGCGAACAGGGTCACCACGGCCAGCGCGAAGGCCGTCAGAGCGGAGCGGATGGATCGAGATACTGACACGATTGTCCTTTCCCGATGAGCGGTTGACGTGCGTGAGGCGTTGCCGCACGCAGGCCCGGTGGTCGTGCCCGCCTTTTCACCGCCGGCTACTCGGGCGGGAACACCACGTTCCGGGTCGGCGTGTTGTAGCCGGGTGAGGACAGGAGGTCATGGAGGGCGGCCGTCACCTGCTCCGGGGGGACGAAATTCGTCAGGACCTGGGTGGGAACCGCCTGCGGGTCCGCCAGGATCGCCAGGAAGAGATGCTCGACTCCGACGTATCCGTGCCCGAGTTCGGACGCGATCCGGCCGGCTTCGTCGAGAATCGAGAGATAGCGCGGTGTAGCCGTTGGTACGTGGTCGTCCGCCATGGTGCCTCGATACCTCGTGCGTGGGCCCACCGGGATGGCGGGCGCGACTCAGCGCATCGTAGTAAGGAATCCGGAAAGCACGGAAGAGATCTCTTCTCGCCAGGCTGGCCGAATGCCCGTGCCCGCAGTGGCGGTCGCGCCGAGTCAGCATCGGCCCGGTCAAGAGCCCTGTGCAGGTTGATGGTTGGGAAAGTCCGGCAAGGCCGACCCGAGTGGCGCGCCGGGGAAGTGCACACATTCCGCCGAGCCGGTCGGCTACGCGACGACTTTCCACCTGTTCGTGGCGGAACCGTCCTGTTTGCCGGCGCGGAATCCCCGGGCGTCACTCGAACGGGCCCGCACCCAAAGGGATTCCCGCCCACTCCGACACGGCCCGGCTCCGGCCCACCGCAACCCCCGCCACCCCGCCTCGGCGAGCTTCTCCTCCGGAATTCCCACACCCGCACCGCCCTCGGCGACGCCGGCCACGCCGTCCGCCTTCCGGAAGCGGCCATCCCCCTGACCACCGCCGCCCCTTCGCACCCACGATGGTACGGATGTTGACAAAAGGCATCGTTCCGCCACCCGGCCTCCAGGTCGCCGCCTGGGCCCTGGCCGTCAAGGCCCGGGCCCAGGCAGCGACACCCACGCCGAACGCCGGTCCGACCACGCACCAGTGGCCCTGACCTACTGCCTGGAGAGCTGACGACTTCCTTGTATCCAGAGCCCCCCGGCCTGCGCCGGGGGGCTCTTCCCAGGGCGTCGTCACGCCCGACCCGGCACGGCGTCATCGCCACACCGGGCAGGCCCGCAGTCGGTAGTCCCCATCGCCCCTCCCGAAGTCGCCGGGATGCGCCGCGATGATGCTGCAGGCGGCTTCCCGGTCAGGCCGCTATGTCCGCCCGGAGCCGGGCGAGGGTGCCCGTCGCCTGATCGCGGACGTCCGGAAGTCCGTCGCTTGCGCGCATCACACGCTGAACCTGGTGGGGCAGGCGGTGGAGTTCCGCCCCCTGCAGGGCCGCGCGCATCTGCTCGCCCGCCGCCTCCCGGTCGCCCCGGCGCAGCAGGATCTCGCCGGCGGTGATCGCAGAGATGACGCGCCACTGCGGGCTGATCCCGAACCCCGGTGCGGGTGCGCGTTCCAGGAGCTCGACGGCGCCCGGAACGCGGCCGGTGGCGGCGAGCCCGCGCAGTCGCACCTCGTGGAGGGTGAACTCGGAGAACAGTGGGGTCACGCCTACGGTGTCCAGCAAACGGCAGCTCTCCGCGACGGCTTCGTCGAAGACCGTCATGGCGCCGACCGTTCCGGCCGCGCGGGCGAGGAGGATGACGGCGGCGGCACGGTCGTCGGGGGTGCGAGAGAGATCGCGGGCTCGGGTGAGACGCTCCAGTGCGGCGTGATGCAGGCCTGCCTTTCGCAGTTCGTTGCCGTGGTGGCGCAGGGCGTGGGCGTGCAGGGCTCGGTCATCGAGACGGCGGGCGATGGCAACGCCTTTGCCGGTCCAGCGTGCGGCGGTGGCGAGGCGTTCCTCGGGCAGGACGTGCCCGAGGGCGACGCCGAGTCCGACGCGGGCGCGGGCGAGCAGGCGCAGGACATCGGTGTCGGTGTGGCCGTCGGCGGCTCTGGCTTCGAGGCGGGAGACGAGGGGCCAGAGTTCGTCGACGGCTGCTGCGGCCTGACCGGTCTGGCGGGCGATCTCGGCCAGCCGCAGGACGCTCTCGCCGAACTGGATCATGGCGTGGTGGTCTCCGTCGGCGTCGTCGGTGATGCCGAGGACGTGGGGTGGCAGGCCGAGGCGTTCGGCGATGTGCCGTAGCGCGCCGATGTCGGTGATGGTGCGGCTTCCGGTCTCCACACGAGAAATGTAGGAGGTGGAGTAGCCGAGAAGCGTGCCGAGCTCCTCCTGCGGGAGCCGGTTCAGCTGTCGGTGGAAGGCAAGGATCTCGGGCAGCCTGCGGCGGCGCAGGATGTCCTGGGCCCGGGGGGTCGTCCAGTGCCAGCGGATGCCGCCGTGCGGGTCGGGACGGGCCACCGGTCAGGCCTGGCCCTGCAGTTCGTACCAACGCGCGATGGAGTCCTTGTAGCCCTGCGGCATGACCAGGTCGGGCACCTCGTCGCGGTGGAAGAGCGCGGCTTCCTTGTGCTCGTGGCTGACCACCGGCGGCCGGTGCGCGTCGGCGGCGGTGCAACCGTAGGTGACGATGAACACGAGCCGGCCGGGGATCGGCTCGTACATCCAGGTGTCCAGCAGCGTGCCCGCAGCGGCCCTCCAGCCGCTCTCCTCTCGGATCTCGGTCTCCACCCGGTCCTGGGGCGTCTCGTTGCCCTCCAGCTTTCCGCCGGGCAGTTCCCACTCGGCCCGCTCGTTCTTCAGAAGCAGCACCCGTCCCTGCGGGTCGAGGACGACGCCCTTGACCGAGATCGGGAAGGTCGCTGGCACATAGGGCTTGTCTGTCTGTCCGGTCATCTCTTCTTCCACGGCTTACGGAAGGGCACGGGCCTGTCGAACGTAGCAGCCGGCCACTGTCGAAGGCTTCCGACTCCCGGTGATGAGCCCTTTGACAATCCGTCACTTCACTCCGGGCCGGTGCGCCCGGGAGAGTGTGTCCTCTCCCATCCGCCGGTTCTCACGAGGGGGATCCTCCATGTCGCCTTCCCACACCGCCGTTCCTGGCGCGGACGAAGAGTTCACCCCCGCCTCCCTGAGCGACGGGGCACTGCACCGTGCTGCGGACGTGCTTCGCGAACACGGCCTCGTGCGGCTGGGACGGCTCGGCGGACGCGGCGATGTGCTCGACGCCGCTGCGCTGCTGATGTCCACACGGTGGCAGCACCGCGACGCCGATCCGGACGGTCTGACCGTGATCCGCGACACCGGCCGGCACGAGGGCATCGCCGGCTTCGGGGGCCTCGGGCGCGGTGACCTCGCGCTGCACACCGAGTGCGCCCAACTGCCGCACCCACCCAGGCTACTGCTGCTGGCCTGCGGTCGGTCGGCCGACTCGGGCGGCGAGAGCCTGGTGGTGGACGGCCGAGCCGTCATCGCCGAGCTGGGCGGCATCCACCCGTCCGCGCTGGAGGCCTTTTCGGCGCCGCGGGCCGCGTACTTCGGCGGGGCGGACGGCCACTTCGCCCCGGTGCTGGAACACCTGCCCGTCGGACGATGGCGCCTGCGGCTGCGCCGGGACACCCTCGCCCGATTCTCCCCGGAGGCCGAAGCACACCTGCCGGCCCTCGGCCGCGCCGTCGAGCGGAACACCACCCACCTGCGCCTTGCCTGCGGGCAGGGGCTCGTGCTGGACAATCACCGCGTTCTGCACGGACGCACCGCCTTCGCCGGGGAACGGTTGCTGCTTCGCGCGCTCGGGGAACCGCACCCCGATCTCGCCTTGGACGCCGGGTTCCCGGCCCCCTGCTCCGCCCCCGGCCCGGCCGGCCAGGAATCGCGGAGTACCGCGTCAGACGAAGACCGGGCCCTGCCGGCCGCGCCGGGTAGAGCCGAGGACCCGCGCTCGTAGCCCCGCCCCCCAGTGAAGTTGCCACGCACCCTGGCAGCCAACTGCCAGCGCCACCTTCCGCCGAGCGTCGCGGGCCCAGCCTCCCGACGACCGCAGGGCACCGTCCCCCGGCCCCGGCGCGTCCGGCCCCACCGGCTCCTGGTGACGCACCCCGCACCCCGCCACCACGTCCCGCAACGGAAACCCCACAGGAGGAACACACCATGGCTCAAAAGATCGCGGCCCAGAACCCGACCGTTCCGGTCATCGACGGCGACGAGTTCGACCTCGACGTCAGCACCGTCGAGACGACCGACGCGGCCGGCCTGCAGACCCTCACCGACGACGGCTGCGGAAGCACCTGCGGTGCCTGCACCACCGGCCTGCACTGACCCACCCGGCCGGGGGGCCCGCGGGGGCCCCCGCGCGCCCCCCCCCCCCCCCGCCCGGGGGGGGGGGGGCGCGGGGGGGGGGGGGGGCGGGGGCCCGCCCGGCCCCCCGCGGGGCG
>NZ_JBHXDN010000002.1:230744-238496 GCF_042726075.1 Kitasatospora sp. NPDC127035
CCCACCGACTCCGGCGGCGGAAGCACCTCGGGGGCCTGCCCCACGGGCCGGCACTTCACCACCCGGCCGGTGCCCGGGGGGCCCCCCGGGCCACCGCCCCGCCACCGCGTCCATTCCCGCCCCCGACCCCGAGGTACGCAACCCATGCACCCACCCGCTCCCACAGCCTCCTACCACTCCGCCGGCGTGGCCCTCGTGCGTGCCGTCTCCCACCCCACCCTTGCGGTCCCCGCCTGGCCGGACCTCGACGACGACGCCCCGGGTCTGACCGGCCGGCAGGTGGAGTGGCTACGCGAGGTGTGGACGGGCGAACACCTCGCCGAAGCGCTCGCACAGGCCGGCCCGGTCCTCGCCGAGCGCGTCCGGCAGCTGAGCGCCGACCTCGCCCCCGTGCCCCGCGAGGTCAGGCGCGCCGCGCTCGCCACCGCGCGCTACGTGCTTCGTGCGGCAGGCCGCCCCACCCCGTTCGGCCACTTCGCCGGCGTGCAGGCCGCCTCCTTCGGGCCGGTGTCCACCCTACGGTGGGGCCGCGAGCACCAGGTCGTACGCAGCGTCCCCGCAGCCAGGCTCGCCGAGGCGATCGGGCAACTGGAGCACACCCCCGGCCTACTGGCCTGCCTGAACGTGGTGGCGAACAACACCGCCCATGTGCGGGGTGAGCGCCTCGTCGTTCCGCACCGGCCGCTCGCCCTGGCCGGCGGCGGCACCGCAGCCGCCGAGACCACTCTGCGCCACACCCGCCCCGTCGCGCTCGCCCTGACCACCGCGCGCCACCCGATCCGCTTCCAGGATCTCGCCGACAAGGTCTGCTCCGAGTTCCCCGACGCGTCCGCCGAGCAGGTCACCGGTGTCCTGTCCGGGCTCGTCGCCCACGGAGCGCTGATCACGAGCCTGCACGCACCGTCGACCGAACCCAACCCCGTCGTTCACCTGCTCGCTGCCCTGAAGCGCGCCGGCATCGACCGGTTGCCCGCGGTCACCACCGTCCTCGGCGACCCGCATTCCGCCGACGGAGGCGGGATCGGCCGCGCGCAATCGGCTGTCGACCTGCGGCTCGACGCCGACCTCGTCCTCCCGCAGGCGGTGGCCGACGAGGCTGCCCGAGCCGCCGCCCTGCTCACCCGGCTCAGCTCCTTCCCCAACGGCACCGCCGCGTGGCGGGCCTACCACCAGCGCTTCTACGAGCGGTACGGCCGGGGCGCGCTGGTGCCGCTGCTGGATGTGGTGGCGGACAGCGGGATCGGCTGGCCCGACGGCTACCCCGGCGCCCGGCCTACGGAGAGGCCGCGCTTCGACGAACGCGACGAGCTGCTCGCAACCCTCGCCCAGCGGGCGGCGCTCGACGGCGAACGGGAGGTCGTACTCGACGGGGCCGTGCTGGCCTCGCTCGACCTGGGCCCGAGCGAACCGCGCCTGCCACCGCACCTGGAGATCCTCGCCCGGATCCACGCCCGTACCCGACACGCCCTCGACCGGGGCGAGTTCCGGCTTGAGGTCGTCTCGGCGTCCCGGGCGGCCGGAGTCTCGGTCGGCCGTTTCCTCCACCTTCTTGGACCCGAGCACCGGGCCGCGTTCACCGACCTGCTGACCAGTCTGCCGACCACGGACGAGTACGCCGTCACCGCCCAACTCTCGTTCCCGCCGCTGGACGCGGAGACCGGGCACATCGCCCGAAGCATCCCCACCGGCCAGTTGGTGATCAGCCTCGCCGAGCACCGCCCGGCTGCCGACGGTGTCCTCGGCCCCGAAGACCTGGCGGTGGGCTGCGACGGGCGGCGCATGTATCTGGCCGCGCCGGCGCTCGGCGTGCGGATCGAGGCCGCCGCCACCCACGCCCTGAACCTGCACACCCACACCCCACCGCTGGCTCGGCTGATCACCGAGCTGTCCCACGCCCAGGGCGTCCAGGTCACCCGGTTCTCCTGGGGTGCCATCGGCTCGCTGCCGTTCCGGCCCCGGCTTCGGCACGGCCGCGTCATCGTCTCGCCGGCCTCCTGGCGAATGGGCGCTTCCGAACTCCCCTCCCGGACCGCCGGCTTCGCCGAGTGGGACACGGCCCTGTCCGCCTGGCTGGTGCGGCGCCGGGTCGCCCGGCACGTCACGCTGGCCGCCGACAGCCAGGGCCTGCCCATGGACCTCGACCAACCCGGTCACCGCGTCCTGCTGCGCAACCACCTTCGCTCCGCCCCCCACGCCGTCCTCGTCGAGGCCCCCGACCCGTCCGACCTCGGCTGGGCCGACGGCCGGGCCCACGAGATCGCCATACCGGTCACGGCCATCCGGGCACCCGCCTGGCCGCGCCTGCCCCAACCGAGCAGGGCGAGGATCCTGCGGCGCGGCCACGGCGACGCCCCCGGCACCTCCCGGGTACTCCTCGCCTCGCTCTACGGCGACTCGGTGCGCCAGAACACCGTCCTCGCCCATCACCTGCCCGATCTCCTGCAGCGCCTCGGCCTGCCGATGTGGTGGTTCGTCCGCTTCCGAGACCCGCACCCGCACCTGCGCCTGCGCATCGCCCTGCCCGATCCGGACGCCTTCGGCCCGGCCGCCACCGTGATCAGCACCTGGACCGCCGAACTCCACCAGGCCGGGCTGCTCACGGAGGTCGTGTACCCGACCTCCTACGCAGAGGTCGGACGATGGGGCGAAGGCCCGGCCTGGGCAGCCGCCGAACAGGTCTTCCGCACCGACTCCGCCGCCGTCCTCGCCCAGCTCTCCCAACCCGCGCTGCCCGGTCGGCCTGCGTTGCTCGCCGCCCAAGCAGTAGCGATCGCGACCGGCTTCACCGGCTCGACGTCGGACGGGCTGCGCCGGCTGGTCGCCAACGTCCCCGCCAAGCCCCCGGCTACCGTCCCCCGGCCGGTGTTCCGCGAGGCCGTCCGCCTGGCGGACCCCGCCGACGGTTGGGCTTCACTGCGCGCCGAACCGGGAGGCACCGCGGTCGTCGAGGCCTGGGCGGAACGCCACCGTGCCCTCGACGCCTACCGCAGCTTCTTCCCCGGCCCTGACACGGAAGGGGTGGACACGGACGACGTCCTCGGCTCCCTGCTGCACTGCTCGTACGTCCGCGCGTACCGCATCGACTTCGAGGACGAGGCCCAGGTGCTCTACCTCGCCCGCGCCACCGCTCTCGCCCGCCTCTGCCGGAACGGTGAGCTGTGACCGCCCCGCACCCCTCGCTCAGGCTGTCCGATCGGGTCGCCGAGCTGCTCGCCGACCCGGCGGCAGTACCCGGAGCCTGGTCGTCGCGCCCGCAGTGGCGCCAGTCCCTCGCCCAGGGCGCTCCCGGCATCACCCTGCTCCACATCGAACGTGCCGCCACCGGTCGCGGCCCGTGGGAGCCGGTGCGTGCCTGGCTGTCGATCACGGCCCACGGCCCCGTCACCAGCGGAGCGGACAGTTACCTCCACTACGGCGCCCCGGCGCTCGCACACACCCTCGCCTGCGCTGCCCAGGCCCGGCCCGGCTCCTACCAGCACGCCCTCGACCACCTCGACCGGGTCGTGGCCGCCGACGCGGTGCGCCGCTGCGAGCAGGCCGAGGCCCGAATCGGGTGCGGCGACCTCCCCTCCCTTGCCGAGTACGACACCATCCGCGGGCTGGCCGGCATCGGCGCCGTCCTGCTGCGCCGGGCCCCCGACGGCGAGGCGATCCGGCGGGTCCTGGACTACCTGGTCCGCCTCACCCATGACGTCGAGCACGACGGCGAGGTACTGCCCGGCTGGTGGACCCTCGCCGGACCCTCCGGCAGGACGGACGGCCGGTTCCCCGGCGGGCACGCCAACACCGGGCTCGCCCACGGGATCGCCGGTCCGCTCGCCCTGCTCGCCCTCGCGCTGCGGCGCGGTGTCGAGGTCGAGGGCCAGCGTGCGGCGATCCGAACCGTCCTGGTGTGGCTGGAACGCCGGCACGACGGCCACGCATGGCCGTACTGGATCACACCCGCGCACCTGACCGGCCCCGATCCCAGGCCTCTTGCACCGCAACGTCCGAGCTGGTGCTACGGCACCGCCGGCGTCGCGCGTGCCCAGCAGCTCGCCGCCCTCGCCCTCGGTGACCATCGGCTGCGCCACGACGCCGAGAGCGCACTGGCCACCGCGCTGGTGGATCCGACGGCGCTCGCCGCGACCACCGACCTGTCCGTCTGCCACGGCTACGCCGGGCTCGCCCACATCGCCCACCGCGCCGCCGACGACGCCTCCCTGCGCAACGCCGTGCGGCTGCGCTCGGCCGCCGCCCTACTCCTGGACACCACCCACCCGACGAACGTCAGCCCTGACGACCAGGCATGCCGCCTCCTGGCTGCGGCGGGGCCCGCCTTACTGGAGGGCGCCGCCGGTACCGCCCTCGCTCTGATCGCCCCTGCCACCGGCAACGCTCCCGCGACCGGCTGGGACGCCTGCCTGCTCACCTCCTGACCCACCGACCGAGGACCCGTCCGATGACCGACACCTGGATCCAGCACGACCTCGCCTTCGCCCGCTCCGTCACCGTCGAACGGGTCGCCGCCCACCACTTGGCCCCCGTTCTCGCCTTCGCCCAGGACACAGGCGTGCTGGAAGGATGGTGGTACATGCGCAAAAAGGGGCTGAGGCTGCGCTACCGGGCTCCCGCTCCTGCCCCCGTCGTCACCTCACTCCTGGATGTACTCGCCGTGGAAGGCGTCGTCGAGCACTGGGCCACCGTGATCTACGAGCCCGAGAACGAGGCGTTCGGCGGTCCGGAAGCCATGGAGGTCACCCACCGTCTCTTCCACACCGACAGCCGGCACCTGCTGGCCCGGGCCGCGGAGTCGAGTCCGACCGCCCTCGGCCGGGCCGAGACCGTCGTCGTCCTCGTCTCCGCCATGCTCCGCGCGGCCGGCCTCGACTGGTACGAGCAGGGTGACGTCTGGGCGCGGTTCGCAAGGCTCCGTGACGCGCCGGCCGCGGTGGCCCCCGACCGTGCGATCGACCTGACCGCGGCGATGCGCCGCCTGATGCGCCTCGACACCTGGGCGCTCACCCGCGACACGACTCCGCTCGCCCACCACGGCGGCTGGGTCCACGCCTTCGAACAGGCCGGGCAGGACCTCGCCCGGCTCGCCCGCGACGGCCACCTCACCCGCGGGCCGCGCGCGGTCCTCTCGCACCACATCCTCTTCCACGCCAACCGCGCCGGCCTGCCGGTCGAGCACCAAGCCGCTATGGCGGCCAGGGCGTTGGACGCCGTCTTCCACACTGACGAGGACTCCGCGTCCTCGCCCTCCACCATCCACCCCACTCCCAGGGGCACCCATATGACTACGCTCAGCAGCGACATCGCTCCCGCAGCCCCGACAGCCGAGCAGCTGCGCGCCGACCTCACCGAGCGTCTGCTCGACCAGGGCACGATCCGCACCGCCACGGTTGAGGACGCCTTCCGCACCGTGCCCCGCGAGCACTTCCTGCCCGGCTTCCCGATGGAGACCGTGTATGCGGACAACCCCGTCTACACCAAGGCCGACGGCTCCGGCACGCGGATCAGCGCCGCCTCCCAGCCCGCGATCGTCGCCCTGATGCTGGAGCAGCTCGACCCTCAGCCCGGCGAGCGGATCTTCGAGGCCGGAGCGGGCACCGGCGTCAACGCCGCGTACATGGGCCACATCGTCGGGCCCGACGGCCACGTGGTGACCGTGGACGTGGACGAGGACCTCGTCGACGGTGCCCGCAAGCACCTCGTCGGCGCGGGGATCACCAACGTCGAGGCGGTACTCGGCGACGGTGCCCTCGGCCACCCCGGCGGTGCGCCGTTCGACCGGGTGATCGCCACCGCGAGCACCAGCGAGATGCCCACCCCGTGGCTCCGACAGGTCAAACCGACCGGGCGGATCGTATTGCCTCTGCGGCTGCGCGGCACCGCCTCGCGCACCACCGCCTTCGAGCGCGGCGAGGACGGCTGGGTGTCGGTCGACGACCAACTCGCCGTCTTCATGCCGCTGCGCGGCAGCATGGACGACGCCCGCCGCACCGTCGCCCTCACCCGCGAGGGCGACGTCGCCCTCCAGGTCCACAAGGACCAGGATGCCGCAGTCGACGCCGAGCTGCTGGCCGGCGTCCTCGACAGCGGGCGCCACGAAGCCTGGACCGGGGTGACCATCCCCGGTGGAACCACCTACGAGTACCAGGACCTCTGGCTTGCCCTCACGCTCCCCAACTCCCTGATGCGAATGAGCGTCACCGGCGCCGCCCGCGAGCGCGGCGTGAAGCCGATGTTCGGCTGGGGCGCCATGGCCACCGTCGCCGACGGCTCCCTCGCCTACCTCACCCTGCGCCCCGGTGAACCCACCGCCGACGGCCGCAAGACCTACGAGACCGGCGTCGTCGGCCACGGCCCCGACGGGGCTGGCCTCGCCGACCTCACCGCCGAGGAGATCCGCGTCTGGGACGCCGGCTACCGCGGCCGGACACCGCGCATCGAACTCCCCGACGGACCGGTGACGGCGGACCGCGCGGAGGGTCGATTCGTCCTGGACCGGCCCCACCACCCGATCACCGTCATCTGGGAGTGATCCGCGTGCACCCGACCGGAGCCGTCGCCCGGCGCTTTCCGCTGGTCGCCAGGACCCGGCCCGCGTGCCTACCCCTGGACGCCCGTGTCGGCCGGCTCACCGAGCTGGCCGACACGGCCGTCCGGCAGGCTGACCCGGGCCAGGCATCCACCGTCTTCAACCAGGCCGCCCTCCTCGCCTCCGACCTCGCCCTGCCCGACTACGCCCGCGAGCTGTGCCACCGCCACGTCCACCTCTATCTCGGCCGAGACCCGCTCCCGGCGACGAGCGCGATCCGCGGTCTGGAGCCGCTCGTCAACCTCGCCCGCCTCCACATCCGCGCCGGCCACCACGGCCGCGGCCACCGGCTCCTCCTCGACCTCTACCACGCCGTCACCACCGCCACCGAGGCCACCCTCGACGGAATCACCGTCCCGGCCGGGCTCACCGAGACCGACCACCAGCGCAGGGAAGTGCGGGCCTGGCTGTGGCGGGTCGTCATCGCCGACGGCACCCGGGCCCTCACCGCCGCCGGCCACTGGAACGAGGCCCTGCTCCACATCGAGAAGCACCGCGGCATCGGCCTGCGCATCCTCGACGGCCGCCAGGTCGCCGTCCTTGCCGCCGCCACCACCCGAGACGTGCCCGCAGCCCTCGCACTCCTGGAGGAGACCGAGCCGGGCGACCCGTGGGAGGGCGCGGTCACCGCGGTTCTCACCGCGCTGTGCCGCCCCGGCGACCGGCGCGCCGCCGGGCGCGCGATCGACCACTGTCTCGCTCTGGACGAAGGTGAAGGCCTGGCCGTCTTCACCACCCGCCTCGCACTCACCGCACTCGACGCGGCCGGCCCGAACACCCCCACAGCCCGAAGCCTTCTCGGGCAACTGGTCAGCAGGACCCGTGATTCCGGTGACGGCTACGCCCTGCGCGACCTTCTCGCCCACAGGGGCATCCGGGCCCGCCTCGATCCAGGCCGGATCAGGGCACTCGAACGCGTTCTCGCCGCCTGCGCGCTCGACTCCGCCACCCTGTCCGCCGGACTCCGCGACCGGCTTGAAGAGGCCCTCGAACATGCAGGGAGGGTACTCGAAGGGCTCTTACGACATGGAGAGCCGACCGACCCCGTGTCGTCAACGCCCTGAACGACCCGGTCACGCCGACGCACATGGCGGTGATCTTCGCGGGCGGGGTGGCCCGCAGAAAAAACCCCCATGGGGGCCAACACCAACAGAAAAAAATTAACA
>NZ_JBHXDN010000002.1:238506-241807 GCF_042726075.1 Kitasatospora sp. NPDC127035
ACCCCCAGCCACTGGGGGTTGATGTTCGGGGCTGTTGGGCCGCTAATAACACCGCCATGTGCGTCACACCACGAAGTCGATCAGTTACCCAGTGACTTCTCAGGCGTGGCGATGGTGGCGCTTGTTACCGGTGAGCAGTCGGTAGAGGACGAGGAGGATGACCGAGCCTGCGATGGCGGCGATCCAGGTGGAGAGGTCGAAGAAGCCGTCGATGGAGTCGACGCCGAATATCACCTTGCCCAGCCAGCCGCCGAGCAGCCCGCCCGCAATGCCGATGAGGATCGTCACGATGATGCCCCCCGGGTCCTTGCCCGGCATCAGCGCCTTGGCGATGAGGCCCGCGAACAGTCCGATCAGAATCCATGCGATGACGCCCATGCGCTTCTCCTACCTCGATGAGTCTCGACGAGTGCAGCCGGTGACGCCACTCGTCTTCACCGCGTCGGGGTTTCCAAACACCCGAATCTCCTCGGCATCTCCATCCCCTCGTCATCTCTGCCGCGGACGGCCCCGGCTCCGTGTCGAGCGCACCTGCGGCAGGGACCGGTCCCGGACGCCGCCCGAGCCGCCGCACGTGGGCCGACCTGCGCGTTGCCCCCGCCCGGCGGGCCCTGATGGAGTCCGTGCGAGGGCAGGGCCGTCTGCCCAATCGGGCAGTGTCGGCGCGCACCGCCCGATCCCTGAAAGCATCCCGTTGACACCGAAGTTGGTCTAGTCCACCGTGGTGATTTAAGGTCATCCAGATGAGTCCGGCGGGGCCCCGCAACCCGGCGCCGACGCCGCTCGTGACTCACCAGCGCCCCCTCAACTCAACTACTTCACCGCGGCTTTGAGCGAGCCTTGCGGGCATTGCCATGCCCTGTCCTCGGACGGGCACATGGGTCTGACGATCGATTGGAGACGCCGCGTGCGCAGAACCTGTTCGGCCCTGCCGACCAGCCGCGCCCGTCCCGCCACGATCGCGGCCATGGGCAAGGAGGCCGCATGCGCGGCGGGGAACTCCGGCGCGGAGGTCCGCTCCCCGGTCCCGGCCCCCTCGGGCGACGCCGCCTTCACCGACAGCGCCAGGACCGTCGGCGAGCTCCTCCCCGCGCCGAACGCGTACGAGCACGTACCGCTGCCGTCGGCCACCGGGAGTGTCGGCAGCAACCACGTCGTCCCGCGTGCCGCCCCCGCCGCCACCCCGACCGGCGTCGCACACGACCGACCCATCGTCAACCACCCCGCACCGAAGCGCCGTTCCTGACAACCGCTGTACCGAACCCGACGATCAGACGGAGAACCCCACACCATGCAACGAGTCTGCCTCGCCCTGCCCACCATGCGTTCCTGCCCCGGCACCATCGTGGACCTCGCCGAGGAGGCGGCCTTCGCCGTCGCGAACTTCGGGGTCGAGGTACACATCCTCATCCTCGACACCACCGACTCCACCGACCCCGCCGGATTCGCGAAGAACGCGGACGCCGTGGCCTCGCTGGACCCCGCCCCCGGTGTGTTCGTCCACCACCTCGGCGAGGCGCAGCAGCGGGTGTTCCTGCGTCGGGTGGCGGAGCAGTCCGGCGCCCCCGACCCCGAGTTGCTGCTCGAACTGATGCTCCCGCCGGCCGTCGCCTACGGTTCCTGCGTCAACCGGATCTTCCTGGGCGCGGCCGCCCTGGGCTGCACCTCGGCGCACCTGCGCAACGACGACGCCGACTTCCAGGTCCTCGACGGTCAGAAGGTCTTCCCGATCCACCACGAGCTGCTCTCGATCGGCAAGCCGGCCGGCGAGGCGGTGGCCGGCGTGACCCGCTCCGAGCTCGACCCGGCCGACGCCGACAAGCCGGTGCTGCTGGTCAGCGGCTCCTTCACCGGCGAACTCAACGTGGACATCGGCGAGATCCGCGAGATCGACCCGGACATCTACCGCGACGTGGTGCGCCTGTGGACCCCGCCGGTGTGGCCGGACGAGGACAGGGACGCGATGGTGGACGTCTCCTTCAGGGGCACCGGCACCGAGCCGTTCAGCGCCGACGACTCCGTCCTCGGCGTGCCCGACATCTGGAACGTCTTCATGTGCAACGTCGCCCTGGACCACCGGGCCTACGAGGTGCTGCCGCTGCTGCCGTCGATCAGGACCCTCGGCTGCGACTACGTCCTGCTGCACGCCCTGGTCCACGCCAAGCTGCCCGGCGTCGTCCACAACCGCCACATCGTCAACTACTACACGCCCGAGCGCCGCATCGGCGACGGCTTCATCTCGTACCAGATGGGGTTCGTCAAGCTCCTGCTCTCGATGCTGTACCTCTACCCGGTCTACGGCGGGATGATCGACCTCGGCCGCGGGCTGCTGGACGAGCGGCACGGGCTGAAGATCGAGCCGATCCTCGAACTGGCGCGGGGCAGCGTCGACTGGGACCGGGCCGGGAACGAGCACTGCCTGGACGTCCTGGACCGCTCCTACCGCAAGCTGGGCGGCAAGTACGCCGAGCTCGCGGACGTGGTGGCCGGGCAGCGACAGCAGCTCCTGGACGACGCCCAGGAGGACGCCGCGCGCTGGGTGGTGCTGGTGGAGGCCTGGGCGGGCATGGCGGCCGCGGCCCACGCGGAGGGCCTCTACCCCGCCGTGGACGGGGCGACCGGGTGACCGAGGACTTCCTGATACGGCAGCTGACCGACGACGACTGGGACGCCGTGGTCGTGCTGGAGCACGACGCCTACGCGGCCGACGGCCTGTCGGAGGGCCGGGAGGCGCTGCAGTCCCGTGCTGTCGGCTCGCCGGAGACCTGCTTCGTGCTGGAGCAGAACGGCACCGTCCGCGGCTACCTGCTGAGCCTGCCGTACCCGCCGCTGCGCTGCCCCGACCTCTCCCGGGCGGAGGACGCCGCGTTCGAGTCGGACAACCTGCACGTGCACGACCTGGTGATCGCCGAGGACCTGCGCGGCCGGGAGGTCGCGCTGGGGTTCATGCGGTACTTCCGGGCGCGGGCGGAGGAGATGGGCTTCCAGCAGATCTCGATGGTCGCGGTGCGCGGGGCGGACATCCTGCTGCGGATCATCGGCTACCGCTCGCACCGAGAGGTGGCCGTCCCCGCGTCCTACGGGCGACGTGCGGTCTACATGTCGATGCCGGTGCGCTGACTCCGGGGACACGCGGACGATTCCACACCGCCTTCGGCCCGGGCGAACGCGCCCGGTGTGCCGGGCGGCGGAAGCGCCCTGAGCGCCGGGTGCCGGACCGTGATCCCACCGTGGCGCGGGCCTCGGGCCGGCGGCGCCGTGACCGGCCGGGGGCTCCCCGCGATGAGCAGTGCCTCATCGC
>NZ_JBHXDN010000003.1:0-7036 GCF_042726075.1 Kitasatospora sp. NPDC127035
GATCCCGGCGGCGTGCTGATCGTGGACGACACCGGCTTCCTGAAGAAGGGCGTTCGGTCGGCCGGCGTCCAAAGGCAATATTCCGGAACCGCGGGCCGCACCGAGAACTGCCAGGTCGGGGTCTTCCTCGCCTACTCGAGCGGGCTGGGCCGGACGTTGATCGACCGGGCGCTCTACCTGCCGAAGTCCTGGACGGACGACCGCGAACGCTGCCGGTCGGCGGGGATCGACAACGGGGTCGAGTTCGCCACCAAGGTCCAGCTCGCGCGGGCGATGGTGCGCCGCGCGATTGACGACGAGATCCCGTTCCGGTGGGTGACCGCGGACGCCGGCTACGGCTACAGCAAGGGCTGGCGCTACGAGTTGGAGCAGGCCGACGTCTTCCACGTCGTGGCCACCACCCGCCACGACACCGTCGTCACCTGGCAGGCCATGGACCATCGGCTGCATGACCTGGTCGCAGACCTGCCCCGGCAGAAGTGGAAGCGCCGGTCCTGCGGCGACGGCGCCCACGGCCTGCGGATCTACGACTGGGCCCGCATCGAGGTCCGGCCCTGGCACCGCCCCGACCGCAGGCACTGGGTCCTGGCCCGCCGCAGCATCACCGATCCCACAAGGATCGCCTACTACATCGCCTACGCACCCGCCGATGCCACCCTCAACGAGCTGATCGCCGTCGCGGGCGCCCGCTGGGCGATCGAGGAATGCTTCCAGAGCGCAAAAGGCCAGTGCGGCCTGGACGACTACCAGGTCCGCCGCCACCAGGGCTGGTACCGGCACATCACCCTCGCCATGGCCGCCCACGCCTACCTTACTGTCATGCGGGCCCAACAGCTCGAAAGGGGGCCGGACCTGCTCGAACGTCAGACCTGATACCCCTCACCGTCCCCGAGATCCGCCGGCTGATCACCCACCTCACCCGGCCCGTCCGCCGCAGCATCGACCACATCCTGCACTGGTCCCGATGGCGCCGCCGACGCCAGCATCAGGCCCGGACCAGCCACTACAACAGACGAGGCCACAGCCCAAGAGCTGAAGCCTCGTCTCGGTAAGCACCGTTGCAGTACTAAGGCACCCCTCCGCAGGCGGCATGATCGACTACTCGAAATGAGACCCGGAGCATCCCTCTCTATCCTGTCGAGAAGGGCGCTCTGCCGCCCGCCCAATGGGTTCTGCGAACCAGGCCGGAGCCGAGGCTGCTCGATGGACGTGGAACCCGGGCGGGAGTGGGGGACCGGGGTGGGGGGTGGGGTGGACCGGGGGCCCGGGTGGGAATGGCACCTGGGGGCTGCGGGAGCGGCTCGGGCCGGTGGGAGGATGGCGCCGACGACGACGGTCGCCACGCACTCGGTGAAGGCCCGGGGGGCGCCGTCCGCAGGGAAGGCCGCACCACATGGCGACGTACCGACCGACCGTTCCGCTCCCCCGGGGCGAGGACGGCCCGCTCTGGACGCGCAACGACGCGCTGCTCGCCGTCGGGGCGACCTCGATGGACCTGCTCGGCTACGCGCTCGGCGCCGCCGAGGGCCTGCCCGTCACCCCCCTGGGGCTGCTGCTCGCCGTCGTCGCGGGCCTCCCCCTGCTCGGCCACCGTCGCCGCCCGACCGTCGTGCTGGTCTGTGTCCTGGCCGTCAGCCTGCTGCAGAGCCTGACCGCGCCGATGGCGCACCACTTCAACAGCACCGTCGCGGTCGCCCTGTTCCAGGCCACCCGCGTCGGGCGTGCCTCCGTGACGGTGCCC
The DNA here is from genome assembly GCF_042726075.1 of Kitasatospora sp. NPDC127035. Lineage (NCBI taxonomy): Bacteria > Bacillati > Actinomycetota > Actinomycetes > Kitasatosporales > Streptomycetaceae > Kitasatospora > Kitasatospora sp. NPDC127035. The sequence continues at coordinate 1,742 of NZ_JBHXDN010000003.1, forward strand.
GGCGCCCTGGCCGCGATCGTCATCCCGCTGGTCGGCCTGGGGCGGACGATGCCCCCGCCGGTCATGGACATCGGTGGTGTCTCGGTCGCGGTCGCCCTGGTCGTCGGCTCGGCCCTCGCGGTCGGCCGCTGGCAGCGCGAGATGGCGATCAAGCGGACCCTGCTGGCGGACCGCGCGGTGGCGGACGAGCGCCGTCGCATCGCGCGGGAGCTGCACGACATCGTGGCGCACCACATCACCACCATGCAGCTGATGGCCGGCGGCGCCCGGGCCAACCTCGGCCGCGACACCGAGGTCGTGCGCGAGGCCCTCGTCTCGCTGGAGGGCTCCGGACGGATGGCCCTGCGCGAGATGCGTCAACTGCTCGACGTCCTGCGCGCCGGGGACGAGCCCGAGGAGGCCACCGGCTCCCCCGCCGCCCCGCAGCCCGGGATCGCCGACCTGCGGCGGCTCGTCGAGGACTCGGAGCGCGCGGGCCTGCCCGCCGAGCTGGCCGTGCACGGCGAGGAGCGCCCGCTGCCGCCGAGCGTCGCCCTGACGGTGTACCGGATCGTGCAGGAGTCGCTGACCAACGCCCGCAAGCACGCGGGCCCGGCGCGGGCCCGTGTCCGGCTGACGTACCACCCGGACCGGGTGAGCGTCGAGGTGCGGGACAACGGAGCGGGGGTCCCGGTCGGTGCCGGGGTCGGTGCGGGGGTCTCGCTCGGTGCGGGCGAGCCGGCGGGGGCGAGGGGGTCGGACGGCTACCGCAGCGGGTACGGGCTGACCGGCATGCGCGAGCGCGTCGCCCTGCACGGCGGCAGCCTGACGGCCGGCGGCCTCGACGGCGGCGGGTTCCGGGTGGCGGCCGGTCTGCCGCTTCCGCCGCTCGACTGAGCCGGGAGGCACGGGCCTGCGGCAAAGGCCGGGCCCGCGGCAAAGGCCGGGCCTGCGGCAAAGGCCGGGCCCGCGGCAAAGGCCGGGCCCGGGGGCGGCGTCGCCCCCGGGCCCGGCGGGTGTGTCAGCGGCACAGGGCGGAGTCCACCAGGGCGTCCGCGTGCTGGTCGACCACGTGGGTCGGGAGGACGGTCACCGCGATGCTGACGGCCCGGCCGTCCTCGGTCACACCGCCGCCCGTCCGGTAGCCCGGGATCGTCCCGCCGTGGCCCCAGGCCACGCCGCCGCAGGACAGCGGCGTGCTGATCAGGCCCAGCCCGTAGCCGACGCCCGCGCCGACCTCGGGGGCCGGCACCGTGGTCCGCATCTGGGCCAGCAGCTCGGGCTTGAGGAGCCGGCCGCCGATCAGCCCGCTGAAGAACCGGTTGAGGTCGCCGGGGGTGGAGACCATCGCGCCCGCGGCCCATCCCCAGGAGGGGTCCAGCTCGGTGTAGTCGCGCAGCGGCCCGTCCTCGGTCGCCCGGGCGTAGCCCTTGGGGTGGGGCTCGTGGATGGTCCGGTCCCCCGGGGCGGGGAAGTAGGTGTGGCGCAGCCCGAGACGGTCGACGACGCGTCGGTTGATCTCCTCGCCGAGGGGCCGGCCGGTGATCTTCTGGATGATCAGGCCGGCCAGCAGGTAGTTGGTGTTGTTGTACTCCCACTTCGTGCCCGGCGCGAAGTGGGCCTTCTGGGCGAGGGCCCGGTCGAGCAGCTCGCGGGGCTCGGAGTAGTAGTCCTTGTGCGAGAGGGCGAAGTCGCGGTCCACGTACTCGGGGAGGCCGCTGGTGTGCTGGAGCAGCTGACGGACGGTGATGTTCCGCCCGTCCAAGCCGTCGCCGCGTACCAGGCCCGGCAGGTAGGTGTCGACGAACGCGTCGAGCTCGACCTTGCCCTCGCCGACCAGTTGGAGCACGACCACGGCGGTGAAGGTCTTGGTGTTGCTGCCTATCCGCACCTGCCCGTCGACGGGCACCTTCGTGCGGGTGGCGAGGTCGCCGACGCCGGCGGTGTAGTTGCGGGTGCGCCCGTCGCGGCCCTTGACCGCCGCCAGTACGCCCGGCACGCCGTCCTCGCGCACCAGGCGGTCCAGGCCCTTCTGCACGGTGTCCGGCCGGGCGGCGGCCGTGACGTTCTCGGGGGTGGCCGTCGGGGACGGGGACGTCGCGAACGCCGGCTGGACCAGCGCGCCCGCCGTCACGGCCGCAACGGCCACGGCGACCGCCGCCGCCGTCCTGCGGCGACCGCCCGGACGCTGCCGGAGGGAACTGGACCGGTGCGCTGCATGCTCGTTCACGGAAGGGACTCCTGTGGTGAGGGGCTCTCCGGGGGATTCCCCGGCCGGTCTCCAGAGGACCATGCGGCGCCCCACCGATTCGTCCACGCCCAGAACGACCCCGACACCGGGAGCCGGGTCCGGGCCGCCCCTTTCCCGGGACCGTGCTCCCGGTCCCGCGGTCCGTCCGGCACGGCTCGCGGGCGGTCTACGGGACAGACTGCGGGACGGACTGGGGGCGGTTCCCGGGGCGGTCGTGCCCCGGGAACCGCCCGGGCCGTCAGCGCAGTGCGGCGCCGTAGACGTGCTCGACCTTCATCACCATCAGCACCCGCCGGTCGGCGACCATCACCGCCCGGTACTCGTCCCAGTCCGGGTGCTCGCCGGAGGCCCGGCGGTAGTAGTCGACCAGTGCCTCCGCCTCGGGCCCGTGCGGATCGCTCCCCGGCCCGGTGAGTGTCACCGTCCCCTCGGCGGTGGCCCAGGCCATGCCGTCCGCCCGGGTCACCTCCAGTGCGGCGCGCGGGTCCCGGCGCAGGTTGGCCGTCTTGGCGCGTCCCTCCGTCATCGACACGTACAGCAGCTCCGCCTCCCGGTCGTAGAAGGGCATCACGGGCGACAGTTGGGGCCGCCCGTCGGACTTGACGGTCGCCAGCACGCCGAGCCTGCTCACCGCGAGCAGGGCGCGCGGGTCGAACGGTGTCGCCGTCATGCCCGGCCCCCGTTCCGGGCCGGGCCGGTCGTCCCGGTCGTCCCGGCGTGTGCGGTGTGGCGGGTGCGTTCGGGGTGGTGGGTGCGCCCGGAGTACTCGGCGTGCTCGATGGTCATGGCAGAATCGTGGACCTTCATACCGGTGTGAAGGTCAAGGGGGAAACGCAGGTGCTGATCGGGGAGTTGAGCCGGCGGACCGGGGTCCACGCCCACCAGCTGCGCTACTACGAGGCGCAGGGCATGCTGCGGCCCGGCCGCGGGCCCAACGGCTACCGCGAGTACGCGGAGGCCGACGTGCTGACCGTCACCCAGATCAGGCGGCTGCTCGCCGCCGGGCTGTCCTCGCAGGACATCGCGTACCTGCTGCCCTGCGCCGTGGGCGCCGTCCCCGACTTCGAGCCGTGCCCCGAGCTGCTGGACACCCTGCGTGCGCGTCTGCGCGGGCTGGACGACCACATCGACACCCTCACCCGCTCCCGCCAGGCGCTCCGCGCCTACGTGGAGGCCACGGAGCGCCAGGTGTCGGGGCACGAGCGGGGCGGCGACCGCCGGTCCGCCGCCGCGTGAGGCCGGGCGGCCTGACGGTCAGTCGGCCGCGTGGACCAGCGTTCCGCCGACGTACGTCCGCAGGACCCGGGCCCGGGCGATCTCCTCGGCCGGGGCCGTGAAGACGTCCCGGTCGAGGACCACCAGGTCGGCGAGGTGGCCGGCCCGCAGGGTGCCCGCGTCGTCGAGGCCGTTCACGTGGGCCGCGCCGGCCGTGTAGGCGGCGATCGCGGAGGCGAGGTCGAGCCGCTGCTCGGGGAGGAAGACCCGGCCGTCGGTCGCCTCCGGCTCCATCCGGTTGACGGCCACGTGGATCCCGGCGATCGGGTCCGGGCTGCTCACCGGCCAGTCGCTGCCCGCCGCGAGGGTGGCGCCGGCCCGCTGCAGCGCGCCGAACGGGTACTGCCAGGCGGCGCGTTCGGGGCCGAGGAACGGGATGGTCAGCTCGTCCATCTGCGGTTCGTGGGCGGCCCAGAGCGGCTGGATGTTGGCGATCGCGCCGACCCGCGCGAAGCGGGGCAGGTCGTCCGGGTGGACGACCTGGAGGTGGGCGAGGTGGTGCCGGGTGCCCCGCCACCCGTTGGCGGCGCGGGCGGCCTCGACGGCGTCGAGCGCCTCGCGCACCGCGCGGTCGCCGAGTGCGTGGAAGTGCACCTGGAAGTCGTGCGCGTCCAGTTCGGTGACGTAGGAGCGCAGCGCGACGGGATCGACGAAGCTCAGGCCGCTGTTGCCGGTGGCGCAGCCGCAGCCGTCGAAGTAGGGGCTGGTCATGGCGGCGGTGAAGTTCTCCGCGATGCCGTCCTGCATGATCTTGACGGCGGGGGCGCGGAACCGCCCCACGGTCAGCTCCTCGCGGTGGGCGACGAGCCCGGGGATCTGCTCGGCGCCCCGGTCGCGTTCCCACCAGAGCGCGCCGGTGACCCGCGCGGTCAGCGAGCCGTCACGGGCGGCGGTGAGGTAGGCGTCGGACGGGTCGGGCTGGCCGTTGAAGGCGCCGAGCAGCGCGTCCTGCCAGCCGGTGATGCCGAGGGAGTGCAGCAGCCGCTGCGCCCGCAGCAGGCCGGCCAGCCGGTCGGCGGCGGTCTGGGCCGGGACGAGGCGGGCGACCAGCCCGGTGGCGCCCTCCTGGAGGACGCCGGTCGGGGTGCCGTCGGCGTCGCGCTCGATCCGGCCGTCGGCCGGGTCCGGCGAGTTCCGGTCGAGGCCGGCCAGTTCGAGGGCCCGGCTGTTGACCCAGGCGCCGTGGTGGTCCCGGTTGAGCAGGTACACCGGCCGGTCGGGGACGACGGAGTCGAGGAGCCGCCGGTCGGGCAGACCGCCCTCGAAGCTCTCCAGGGACCAGCCGCTGCCGGTGATCCAGGGCCGGTCGGGGTGGGCGTCGGCGTACTCGCGCACCCTCCGCAGGTACTCCTCGACGCCCAGGGTGCCGGTCAGGTCGCAGTCGGCGAGCTCCTGGCCGCCGTGGACGGCGTGGATGTGCGCGTCCTGGAACCCGGGGAGCAGCAGTCGGCCGGTCAGGTCGACCACATCCGTCCCCGGTCCGATCAGCTCCCGCACCTCGTCGTGGCCGACGGCCGTGATGCGCTCGCCGGTGACGGCGAGGCTGGTCGCACGGGTGCGGGCCGGGTCCCCGGTGTGGACGGGGCCGTGGGTGAAGAGCAGATCGGCCTTGGTCATGGGTGGTGCTCCAAGTCGGTGTCGTGACAGGTCGGGGGGGGTTGCCCGGCCGGGGTGGGGCGCGGCGGCCCGCGGACGGTTGCTCCGGGGGGCGGGCCGGGGGGGCCGGCGGGGGGGCCGCGGCTTCAGGGGGCGGGGGGGCCCGCAGGCGTGGTGGCGGGGCGGGGGGGTGG
>NZ_JBHXDN010000003.1:7046-143431 GCF_042726075.1 Kitasatospora sp. NPDC127035
GTTCAGCTTATCCGTGGTTGTGCTGTGGGTGGTGTACTTGGTCGGGGGGGTCCGCGTGGGGGGGGGGGGGCGCGCCGGGGGGGGGGGGGGCCGGCGCGGGGAGGTGTCCGCGGGGCCCCGCCGCAGGGCGCCGGGCGGGTCAGCCGGCGTTGCCGCGGGCGGCGGCGCTCCCTGACGTGGTGGCGTTGCCGTGGGTGGTGGCGTTGCCGGACGGGCCGTCGCCGGACGGGCCGGTGGGGCCGTCGGCTGCGGCGGCATCGGCGGCGTGGGGGAAGAAGTACGGCGATCGGCGGTACCAGCGGGCCCACGCGGCGGCCACCAGCCCGGTGACGATCATCAGCGCGGGCACCATCAGGTTGAACCAGCCGTTGTCGGCGGCCAGTTCGAAGTGGTCCGTGGAGACGTAGAACGTCCGGACGAGGTACCCGCCGACGGCCAGCAGGACGATCGCGCCCACCACCGGCGCCACGACGGCGCGCAGCCCCTCCAGCGGTGCGGTCCGCAGCAGGTGCCGGAAGCGGACGGCGGCGGCGATCGCCGTGAGCGCGTAGTAGAGCGCCACGACGATGCCGATCGCGTTGACGGCGGCCGAGATCAGGTCGTTGACGACCGGGATGGACACCGACAGCAGCGCGAGCACGACGGCGATCGCGGTGATCAGGAGGGTGGCGGCGGCCGGGGTCCCGTACCTGGGGTGCAGCCGCATCCAGACCGGGCCGAGCGTGCCGTCGCGGCCCATCGCGTACATCCCGCGGGCGGTCGGGATCACGGAGGCCTGGAGCGAGGCGACCGCCGAGAAGGTGAGGGCGATCAGCGGGAGCGCGGCCAGCGGCTGGTCGGCGAGCTTCGCACCGAAGTACGTCAGGCCCTGGGCGCCGTTGTCGGCCAGCTCGTCGAGCGGGAGCACCCGCTGGAAGGCGGTGCCGGCGAGCAGGAACAGCGTCAGCATCATGGCCAGCGCGATGAACCCGGCGCGGAACGCCTCGCGCGGGTGACGGACCTCCTCGCCGACGCTGAAGACCGACTCGAAGCCCCAGTAGCAGAACACGGCGAGCACCATGCCCTGGGCGAGCGCCTCGGGGGACGGGATGTCGAAGGGGTTGAACCACTGGAGCGAGAACGGCTGGTCCCCCGCGAACAGGCCGTAGCCGCAGAAGGCGAGCAGCACCGCGTACTCGAAGACCAGCAGGTACTTCTGGAGCCGGGCCGCGAGGTCGAGCCCGCGTACCGCGACCAGTGCGGCGCCGATCAGGACGGTCAGGCCGATCAGGGTGCACTGGAGGGTGGACTCCGGGTCGAGCCGCAGCCCCGCCACGCTGCGCACGCCGGCCTGGTCGGCCAGCTGGACGAGCGCCGAGCCGGTCACCGTCGTGGTGTACGCCATGAAGACGACGGTGCCGAGGGCGCTGACCCAGCCGGACAGGAAGCCCAGCCAGGGGTTGAGGGTGCGGCCGATCCAGCTGTAGCTGCTCCCCGCGTCGGGTTCGACCCGGTTGAGCCGTCCGTAGGCGCCGGCGATGCAGAGCACCGGGAGGAAGGCCAGCAGCATGATGGCCGGCAGGTGGAGGCCGACCACGCCGGCGGTCAGACCGAGTCCGATGCCGATGCTCGTGGTGGCCGCGGTACAGGTCGCCGCGATGGTGACGCTGCCACCGATACCGATGGAGCGGCGCATGGCCGCAGGCGCGCCGGGGGCTCCGGGTCCGCCGGGGGTACCGGTGGCACCGGCGGACCCGGGGGCTCCAGTCGCGCCGGGTGCGCCGAATCTCGGACCGTTACCCGTGTCCTTGGACGTACCGGCCAAAGGATCACCGCCTTGATCGTGGGGGGGGTTCGGCCGAACGGCCGGTTGGCGAGCCATGAAACCGCCGGGCCCGTTCACACGTCAATGCCGTTGTCATAAGCTCCCGCCATGGCCGAGCGAGTAGTCCCGGAGCCGCACCGGCGGCGCAGACGACCCACCAAGCAGGGCGTCGTCCTGTCCGAACAGTTGATCGTCGACACCACGTTGCGGCTGGTCGGCAGCCACGGCGCCGAGGCGCTCACCGTCCGGCGCCTGGGCGCCGCCCTCGGCGCCGATCCGAGCGCGATCTACCGGTACTTCCACAGCACCGACGACCTGCTTCTGGCCCTCGCCGACGAGTTCGTCGGCCGTGCCCAGAAGGGCTGGCGGCCCACCGGCGACTGGCGCGCCGATCTGCGCGAGATCGGTCTGCGCCTGCACGCCGCCTACCAGACCCACCCGCAGGCCGCGATACTCGCCGCCCACCGGACCACCGGGCGCGAGCACGAGATGCGGGCCGTCGAGCGGATCCTCGGCGTGCTGCGCGGCGCCGGCTTCCCGGACGTCGAGGCCGTCCGGATCTACCACGCCTTCGTCGACCAGGGCCTCGCGTTCGCGGCCCTCGACGCCGCGGCGCTCGCCCTGCCGCCCGCGGCCCAGGCCGCCGACCTGGAGGTCTGGCAGGCGCGGTACGGCCGGCTGGACGCCTCCACCCACCCGAACATCGCCGCGACCGCGGGCCTGCTGGCCCAGGACATGCGGCGCAGCGGGTACCCGTTCGCGCTGGAGCTGCTCCTGGAGGCGGCGGCGGCCCGGCTGGCGGCGACCGACGGGAACGCCGCGACGGGCGGGAAGACGGGCGGTGGCGCCGAGCGCGGACGGTGACGGCGGCCCGAGCGGCGGCGGCCAGGCGCCCCGCGTCGGGCCACTGCCCGTTCCCGCAGGTGGTCGGCGGGCGGCACCGGCCGGGTGCCCGGTCGGTGCGGAGCCCCGAAATCCGGTGGGGAGCCGCCGCCGTCTCGGATAGGTTTCCCTCGCCGAGGCGTCGAGCCACCGGGACCAGGACGGCTACCCCCGCGACGGCTGCCCCCGGCGACGGCGGCCCGCGTGGACGACGGACCGGTGACAGGCCCGCGGACCGACGAAGGGGAGAGCCGTGTCCGAGACCGACGAGGCGATACACGAGCTGCTGGTGGACTCCGCGCAGTTGCCCCCGGGCGGCCGGGTGGCGGATCTGGGCTGCGGGCGAGGTCCCACGCTCGCGGCCTTCGCCCGCCGGCTGCCCTCGGCCCGCCTGATCGGGTTCGACGTGTCGACGGCCGACGTCGAGGCCGCCCGGACGCTGTTGGCCGACCACCCCGGCGGCGCCGAGCTGCGGGTGACCGACCTGTCCGGCCCGCTCCCCCTGGCGGACGACAGCGTCGACGCGGTGGTCTCCTACAACGTCCTGGAGTGCCTCGCGGACCCGGCCGCGCTCCTTCGCGAGGTGGCGCGGGTGCTGCGCCCGGGAGGACGCGCCGTGGTGGCCCACGTCGACTTCGACTCACTGATGGTCGCGGGCGCGCCCCGGGAGCTGGACCGCCGCGTCTGCCACGCGTTCACCGACGACCAGCAGCCGTGGATGTCGCACGTCGACGGCCGGATCGGGCGGAAGCTCCCCGGCCTGCTCGGGACTTCGCCGCTGGTGGTCGAGGACGTGGTCCCCCTGGTGACCACCTCGACCGTGCTGGAGGGCCACGCCGCCCGCCGCATCGGCCACATCCGCGAGGCGGTGTCCGGCGCCGCGGCCACGGGGCGCGGGCCGGTCTCCGCCCAGGAGGTCGCGGACTGGGACGCGGCCGTCCGCCTGGCGGCCGCCGAGGGCAGGTTCTTCTTCGCCGAGACGGCGGTCACCGTCATCGCCCGGGCCGTCGCCTGACGCGCACGCGCAACCGGGTGCCGGGGGGTCGATCCCGTGGTGGCGGGCCGTGGCCGTGCCCCGTCCCGGCGGTCCGGGGTCCGTGGCCCGGGGTCCGGGTCGGTCAGGGCGTGGACGCCGCGCGTTCCGCCCCGTGCCCGGCGGGTGCCGCGGCCCCGTCGGCCCCGTCGGTCGCCCCGGCCGCCCCGATGGGCGGCAGCGGCAGGTCGGCGACCACGGCGAAGCCTCCGTCAGCCTGCGGGCCGACCGTGAGGGTGCCCCCGTGCAGGGTGACGCGCTCGCGCATGCCCACCAGGCCGTAGCCGCCCGAGCCCGCCGCCCGGACGCCGTCCTGCGGCAGCACGCCCCAGCCGTCGTCCCGCACCTCGACGGTGATCCCGTCCTCGCGGTACGTCAGCCGGACGGTCGCGCGGGCCGGCCCCGCGTACTTGCGGGTGTTGGTGAGGGCTTCCTGGACGACCCGGAACACCGTGAGGCCGACGGTCGGCGGCAGCGGACGCCGCGGCCCGCGGACGTCGAGCGCGGTCGGCAGTCCGGCGAGGCGGGACTCGTCCAGCAGACGGTCGAGGTCGTCGACGCCGGGCTGGGGCAGCGACGGCGCGGTCTCCGGCTCGTCGTCGGCGCGCAGGACGTCGAGCAGTTGGCGCATCTCGCGCAGGGCCATCCGTCCGGAGCCCTCCAGCGAGACGAGGGCCTCGCGCACGACCTCGGTGTCGCGGCCGAGGTTGGCCCGGGCGCCGCCGGCCATCAGCTGCATGGTGGTGATGTGGTGCGCCACGATGTCGTGCAGCTCCCGCGCGATGCGACGGCGCTCGTCCGCCACCGCGCGCTCCGCCAGCAGGGTCCGCTTGATCGCCATCTCACGCTGCCAGCGGTCGACCACCATGGCGGCGCCGACGACCATCAGGGTGCTGAGGACCGGGGAGAGGGCGTCCTGCCAGAGCGGCCACCGGCCGGGATTCTGGCTCAGCAGCGTGACCGACACCGTCGCGACGGCCGCGACGGCCGTCCCCCGGCCGGAGTGGGCCCGGGCCGCCGAGTACAGGGCGACCACGAGGACGGCACCGAGGTGCGGGGGCAGCGGAAGGACCAGGGAGGCGATCCCGTCGAGTGCCAGGACGGCGGCCAGCGCCGTCGCCGGGTGACGGCGCCGCGCGAGCAGCGGCAGGCCAGCCGCCCCGACGAGGAGGAGTCCGGCCGGGCTCACCTGGTACCGGCCGTCGAGGCCGGAGAGGAACGCGTAGCTGAGCAGGTTCATCGCGCAGGCGCCGACGGCCACGAGCGCGTCGCTACGGGACCACGGCGGCCCGGCGCCGTCGGTGTGCAGCGGCTCCCGGGCGTCTTCGGACCCGGTGTGTCGACTCATGGACATGTCTGTTCCCCTTGCGTCCGGCCTCCCGGCCACTCCCGGGACAGGGTTGCACAGCGGGCCGCGACGGCCGCACCGGCGGCGAGCGGCGCACGGACCTGCCCCCGGGAACGGTCCCGGCGCAGCGGCGCCGGTCCACCCGGCGGGGGCCGCGGCCCGCCTCCCGGCTCCGTACGGGGCGGTACCGATCGCCGTACGGGCGGAGGTACGGGTGGAGGTGCGGGTGGAGGGCCGAACTCCTCGCCGGGACCGGCGAGGCGGCCGTGGACGGAGACCGCGAGGTGGGACGCGAGCTTGCGCATGCGCCGCTCTCGGGTGCAGTACTCTGAGCGAATCGGTCAGGCCGTAGTACTTCAACCGGAGTGGTGTCCATGGCGCGCAGGAACGACGAGCGACGAGCCGCCCTCGTCGACGCCGCGATCGAGGTTCTGGCCAGGGAAGGAGCGCGCGGGCTGACCTTCCGGGCGGTCGACACCGAGGCCGCCGTCCCGGTCGGCACCGCGTCCAACTACTTCGCCAACCGCGACGACCTGCTCACGCAGGCCAGCGCCCGGGTCTACGAACGCCTCCGCCCCGACGAGTCGGAGATCACCCGCCGGCAGACGGGCGTGACGGACCGGGAGTCGTACGCCGCGTCGATGCACGAACTCGTCGACCGGGTCAGCTCGTTCCGCACCGGCTACCTGGCGCTGCTCGAACTGCGACTCGAAGCGACCCGGCGCCCCGACCTGCGCGCGGTCCTGACCGAGCGCGTCCGCGCCGATCTCGACGCCAACGTCGCCTTCCACCTCGCCTCGGGCCTGCCCGGCGACGAGACCACCGTCCGGTTGCTCTACCTGGCGTTCAACTGGCTGATCGTGGAGCAGCTCACCCTCCCCGACGTCCTCTCGGAGGCCGAGCGCCACGCACTCGTCAACGCCGCGGTCGACCGCCTCGTGACGCCCTGACCTACGCGGATCCGTCGCGGACCCGTCGCGGATCCGCACCGGCGCCCGGGACGGCCGCGCCCGGCCCTGTCGGTGCGCCGGGTCGGACCGCCAGGGTCGGTCGCATGCGACGGCGAAAGCACGTCCCGGATCCGACCCCGGCCCCGGCACTGCCCGAACTGCCGGAGAACCGCGCCCTGTTGGACTACTTCCGCGAGCGTTCGACCCTGCCGCGCGGCCCGAACGACCTCACCCTGGGCAACCGGCAGCTGCATGCGCACCCCGACCTCTGCGACCGACTCTCCCGCCTGGTGCCGCGCCACCCCGTGGAGTCCGCCTACGGCGTGCCCGTCCTCGCCTTCGAGGGCGTGGCCGCCGTCGTGGCGTGCGGCACGGACATCCTTCCGTTCCGCCGGTGGCAGCGGAACGGCACCTGGCATCAGGTCTTCACCCGGCTGCAGTCCTTGGCCGACGCGAAGGGGAGGATCACGTGGGACCTGAGCGTCGACTCCACGGTCTGTCGTGCTCATCAGCATGCGGCTGGGGCCCGCAGGCAGGGCGAGCTGCAGAAGGAACCGCCAGGCGGTGTGTTCACCGAACCCGAGGATCACGGACTGGGTCGCTCACGCGGCGGGTTCACCACCAAGTTGCACCTGACCGTCGAGCAGGGTCAGAAACCCATGTCGATCGTGATCACGGCCGGGCAGCGCGGCGACTCCCCGCAGTTCGAACCCGTGTTGGACAAGGCCCGCGTGCCCCGCATCGGTCCGGGACGGCCACACGTCCGCCCCAACCGCGTGCGGGCCGACAAGGCCTACGCCTCCCGCCAGCCCTGTCGATCGTGAGCCCAGTCCATCATCACCTTGGCGGTCGACTCCTCTGGGCCGAACACTTCATGGAGCCTTGGAACGTGGGCCTGGTAGTGCTTGTCTGCACTGCCTTCGCGGTACTCGACCTGGTAACAGCAGGTCGTGCAGAACCTCCTCGGTTGGATCGTCCACGGTACGACCGCCCGCTTCAACTACACGCGGCACTGGCTCTAGCATGCACGCGACTGTACCGACCCATAGGACTCAACTGCCCAGCCGTCCACAACCTCCCGAGGCAGAACACCTGGCCCGATGACGAGGCTGGCCGCGCCGCCCACCTTCCAGGAGAGGAAGCTGCGATCCTTGCCCAGGCGGACGAGCTCAACGCCCACATCGCTCGGTTCCTCGAACACTACGGGTAGGCTCGTAGGTATGGGAATTGACTGGGAGAACATACTCGGCGCAAGCGGTGACGGCCTCGACGATGCCTACGACAGCGCGGTCTCCGCGGCCATCTACAGCGATGACCCGGTGGAGGACCGTCGGCCACTCCCGGTCGGCGAAGAGCACGACGACACAGACGGCTTGCGCTGAACTGAGGAAACGCCCTGGCAAGCCGCGGCGTTTCGCCGTCAGGTCAGGGGTCAGTCAAGAGGCGGCCGAGCTCAACTCTGCGGCTCGATCGCCGCCTTCACCGAACTCGTCATCCCCGGCAACGGCACAGGTGACGGCCAGCACTGCGGCACGGGGGTGCTGCCCGAGCACCGAGGTCACGGCCTCGGCCGATGGATGAAGACCGAGTCGATCCGACAGGCCCACAGGGACTATCCGGACCTCGGTGACCTCCTGACCGACACCGCCGACAGCAGCGCGCGCATGCGACGGGTCCACGACGGTCTCGGCTACACACCCACGCACACGACACACCAGTATCAGCTCGACCTTTAGCAGAGAGCGGACGGGCCGGACCGGGACATCACCCCGTCCGGCCTGTCCGTGCTTTCGATACACGCCCTAGTCGCACTGCTGCGCGAAGCCCTGGTCCACGCCCGCGACCTCAGCAGGAACCGGCCCGGAGGTGCACCGGTCGCGCGGGGCGTGGCCGCACCGGCCGTCAAGGCCCCGCAGGACGGGGCCCGGTGAGCGGGGCGCGGTGAGCGGGGCGCGGTGAGCGGGCCCGGGCGGGTCAGCCGACGACCGGGTCGTCGAGCACCTCGACGAGGACCCGGGCCTGGAGCCCCCCGGAGTCGGGGCCGGACAGACCGGCCGTCGTCGCCAACGCCTTCCACAGCGCCCACCCGCGTGCCCGCCGCCAGGTGTCGTCGGGAAGGCCGACGGCCTCCCGGAACGCCTTCCGCTCGTCGCCGGTGAAGTACGTCCAGGCCATGACGAGGTCGCACGCCGGGTCGCCGGTACCGCAGGTGCCGAAGTCGATGACCGCGGAGAGCCCTCCGTCGACGGCGAGGAGGTTGCCGGGGGCGACATCGCCGTGGAACCACACCGGGGACGACGGCCAGGCCGTGGTCAGGGCGCCCGCCCAGACCGCCCGGCAGGCGGCGACGTCGACGGAGTCCCGCAGCACGTGGAGGGCGTTCTCCACCTGGTCGGCGTAGACGCTGGGATGGCAGCCCCGGAAGAACGAGTGGCGGCCGGCCGCGGGGCCGTAGACCGCCGGGACGTCGCGGAGTTCGGTCAGGAACGCGCCCAGGTCGGCGGCCAGCCGGGTGCGGTCGACGGCGTCGGCGGCCCCCGGCGCCCCGGCGTCGTCGACGGTGCCGCCCGGCAGCCAGCGCCGCACCGACCACGAGAAGGGGTAGCCCTCCCCCGGACGGCCGGTGGCGACCGGCTCCGGCACGGGCGTCGACAGGTGCTCCGCCAGGAGCGGGAGGCAGCAGTCCTCCTTCTCGACGCCGGCGACGTAGCCCTCGGCACTGGGCAGGCGGACGACCAGGTCGTCGCCCAGCCGGAAGGTGCGGTTGTCCCAGCCCTGACGGGCGACCGGCCGGACCGGAAGGCCGCCCCACTCGGGGAACTGCTCGGAGACCAGCGCACGGACGAGTTCGGCGGAGATTTCGACGGAGATGTCGGTCACGGGCGAAGTCTGTGCCCGGCCTTCCGTGCACCGCAAGCGAGTTACCGGCCGATACTCCGGTCCCGCCGGTCGGGGAACCGTTCTGGCGTCCCGTCAGATCACTTCGGGCCGGCCGGACCTACCGAGCCGCCGAGCGACTTCGGGGCCGGGGGCCGCCGCCCGGGGGCGTCAGGCGTCCGGGGGCGTCAGGCATCCGGGGGCGTCAGGCGTCCGGATCGGCGCCCTGCTGGACCTGCTTGATCCGCTCCGCCTGGAGCGTGGCGAACTGCTGGAGCGTCTTGTGGTCCCGCTCGTCCTCGTCGAGTTCGATCAGGGCCACGACGGTGCCGACCCGCATCGCCGTGGACGAGGCGACGGTCCCGTCCCCGGAATCAGCCGAATCGGCGGGCTGCTCGAATCCCCGCGCCTGGTCGGCGGCCACCTTCAAGGTGATCGGACGCACGTCGTCGTCGGCCTTCTCCAGGGACGCCGCCAGTGCCTCGAAGACGGGGCCGGCGTTCTCCACGGTGTCGAAGGTCAGCAGGGTGAAGCGGATGTCGTTGTCGGTGTCGGCGGCCAGCTCGTAGCGGACGGAGCCGCCGAGTTCGAGGCCCTCGCAGTCGACCGACAGCTTCTTCCGGCAGGTGCTGGACGCCTCGGCCTGCCCGATGGCCTGCGGCGGCTTCGAACCGGAGGAGAGGCCCCAGCCAGTGGGGAGCGAGGCCGGGCTCGGCAGCGCGTCCTGCACCTGGTCCGGTTCCGACAGCACCACCGCGGCCCGGATCGCCGCGCCGCCGCCGGAACTGCACGCGCCCGTGCCCAGTGCGAGCGCGGCGACCGCCGCCGCCAGTGCGAGATTGCGTCCGTGCCGCTTCATCTTGTCCATCGCGGTGCCCCGTTTCGTCCTTCACCTCAAGATCAGCAGCGCACATCAAACCACATGATCACCTGGTCGTTCCGGCTCGTCGCCCCTGCCGAACCAGGGCCCCGGAACAGGGCCCCGAACCGGACCCGGCCGGTCACCTGCACCGCACGGGCACCATGACGCGGCGTGAGGGCCGACCCCGCGGTTGATCTCGCCGGTCGAGGTCCTAGGCTCAGGGGCCATGGGCATGAACGGGCGATACCTGCGGCTGAGCGCACGCCAGTTGGAGCGCGCGGCGGCGGAACCCGGCTGGGTGCGGGAGTGGGTCACCGAACTGGACGAGGACGTGGACGAGGCGGCCGCCCGGGGGCGGCTGCACGAGACCGGGCGGGCCGGGCCGGTACTCGACTTCCTGCTCCGCCGCCACGACTTCCCCGTCGACGTCATCCACGGGGAGGCGGAGCTCCCCGGCGCCGGGCAGTGGGGGTACGGACCACCGCGCTGCCTCACCCCGGAGCGGGTCGGCGCCGCCGACGGGGCGTTCGCGGACCTCCCGCCCGGCGCGCTGGTCGACGGCATCACCCCGGCCGAGCTGGCCACCGCCGTTCCGCTGCCCGCCGGTTGGACGGACGGGGAAGCGCTCCACCTGGCATCCGGCCACTACCGCTCGCTCGCCGACTTCCTGCACACGGCTGCCCGCTACCGACACGCGGTACTCGTCTGGACCGAGTAGGACCCGTCACCCGACCCCGCCCGGCAGCGGCTGACCGTGCGCCCCCGACCGGGCGGGGGCGCACGGTCCGGCGAGCAGTGGCCCCGCCCGCACGGGGCCACTGCTCGCGAAACGGATCAGCAGGTGCCGGCCGGGCGGTCGCGGACCACGAGGTCGATGCGGCCGGGGCTGTAGTCCAGCCAGAGCACCCGGGTGCCCCGGTCGGCGGCCGGGTAGGCCTGGACACCCCGGTTGCAGGAGAGCCGTACGGGGGCGCCGCCGGTGACGGGCACCTGGTACAGCTTGGGGAGCGCCGCGTTCGTCCAGCCGCCGCTCGGCTTGGCGCCACCACGCTGGTAGGTGACGACCCGGTCGGAGGCGGTGAACTCCCCGGCCGTCGGGGCGTAGGGCGAGTCGGCGGGCACCACGTCGGTCACACCGGAGCCGTCGACGGCACCGGACCGGATCGCGACCCGCAGGTCCGGGGGCGCCGCCCACCGCGACCAGAGCAGCCGGCCGCCCGCGAACTGCGCGGAGGTCAGTTGGCCCGGCCTGTCGCCAGCCGGGAAGCTCTCCGGGTACTGCGCGGTGATCCGGCCGGCGGCGAGGGAGTAGACCGTCGGCGCCGAGAAGGTGGCCCCCTCGGCGTTCCAGCTCTCGATCCAGCCGAGCAGACCGTCCTTGAAGGCGAGGTCGGACAGCCGGTGACCCTCGGCCACCGGGATGTCCACCGGGTCGGCCCCGTCGCGGAACACGAGGAGCCGGTTCCGGCCGTCCGCCCAGGAGGTGACCAGGACGGCGATCTGCCCATCGGATATCCGGGCGCCGTTGATGCCGTAGTCCGGGGAGTTGAACACGCTGCGGACCGGGCCGCCGGACAGCGGGCGCGCCAGCACCTCCGTCACCCCGAACCCGATCGCCTGCCAGACCGCGGTCCTTCCGTCGGTGTCGGGGGACAGGTGGATCCGGCCGTCCGGCGGGCTCAGCCGTGTCCGGGTACCGGGGGCGGTGACGGAGCCGGTGTAGAGGGACTCGTCGACGCTCTTCGGGTCGTCCCGTCCGCTCGCCACCCAGTGACCCCCGGCCACGGCCGGCGGAGCCTCGATGCCGGCGCTCCGCAGCAGCCCGCGGCTGTCCATGCCGATCCGGCTCTGCCAGCCGGCCTTGATGCCGTGGGCGTCGAACGCGGCCGCCACCGTGCGCAGTTGCGCGCGGCTCAGGCCGAGCGAGCGGCCGGCGGCGAGCACCGCGTTGCGGCCGTCGACGAACTCGTCCAGCGGGGTGAGGTACTCGGTGATCGCGCGGTAGACCAGACGGTCGGCGACGAGCGGGTCGAGGGCCCGGCGGATGTCCCACAGCGCCCCGCCGAAGATGGTGGCGTTGAGGTGGACGCCGCTGTTGTCGACGTCGCTCCAGGCCCCGATGTAGTCGTCGACGGTGGTACGGCGGTCGTCGAGGCGACGCCGCGCGCACTCCTCGGGTGTGCCGGTGCGGCAGAGGCTCTCGTTCATGAGGGCCGCACGGGGGTCGGTCATCGGGATGCCCCGGGTGGTGACCTCGATGGCGTTGCCGAAGTAGTCGGCCAGTGCCTCGTTCATCGCCCCGGGCTGGGCGGAGCCGTCCAGGTCGGCGGTGTGCTGGACGACGGCGTGGGTCAGCTCGTGCCCGACCACGTCCATCGCCACCGAGAACGGCCGGTAGGTGGCGTCCCCGTTGCCGTAGACCATCTTCACCCCGTCCCAGAAGGCGTTCAGGCTCGGCTTGCCGCCCTCGCTCGTGTTGGCCACGGAGACGATCGGACCGCCCTTGCCGTCCAGCCCGTTCCGGCCGAGCCGGTCCCGGAAGAAGTCGTACGCGGCGGCGGCGTTGAGGTGCGCGTCCGTCGCTCCGCCGGTACCGGTCGAGGCCGGGAAGTCCGGGCCCGGGGAGGAGACCGGTGACCGGCCGGTCATCGGGCCCCGGAACGCGCCGGCGTCCTCCCCGGCGGCGTCGTAGGTGAAGATGCCGGCGCCCCGGGTGAGGTCGACGAGCTGGTGGCTGCCGTCCGGCCGGCGGGCGACGTTCACCGGGACGGTGCGGCCGAGGATGTCGGGGGCGGTTCCGATGACGGGCACGCCGACGTCGGCCGCCGGGGCGGCTGCGGCGGCCGGGGTGCCCGGGGCGGTGGCTCCCCCGGTCGGGTACGGGGCCCGGGTGTCGCGGGCGAGGGCGACCACGCCGCGCACGGCGTCCACGAAGACCTCGCGGACCAGCGGCGCCCCGGTGGCCGGGTCGGCGGCACGGACGACGAAGCGCTGGACGAGCCGCCCGCCGCCGCCCGGGAGCACGATCCGGCCGCCGTCCTCCGCCGTGGCCCCGCCCCGGGCGCCCCGGTCCGCGACCGAGTCGAGCGCGAGCCCGCGCAGCGCCTCGTCCGACACGGCCGGGGTGGTCGGGGCGGTCAGCCCGGTGAAGTACTTGCCGCCGACCGACTCCACCGTGCGGTCCGCGCCCTCGCCGACCAGGCGGACCAGGTACTGCCCGCCCAGCACCGGCACGCCGCCGTGGTGCTGCTGGAACCTGACGGTGTCGCGGCCCTCGGCCGCGTGCTCGACGGCGAGTTCCGTCAGCTGCGCGGTGTCGATGCGGTAGCGGTCGGGATGGGCCGCGAGATGGGCCCGGGCCGCCTCGGCCGGACTGCCGGGCGCCGGCTCGGACAGTCCGGTCACCAGCTGCGGGGCGGCGGTGCCCTCCCCGGCCACCAGGCCGGGGACCGGGTCGGGCTCGGTGGCCGGGGAGGGCGGCGCGGCCAGGGCGGGCGACGCGCTCAACGCCAGGGCCAGCGCCAGGCTCAGGGCGGCGCCGACGCCTCGGGGCTTCTCGGGTAAGCGGGAACGGTGATGCACTGCGGTCCTCCGGGGGATGCGGATGCGGCACAGGCGACACGAAGACGCTGATGTGACGATGCGTCACTCGATGCTCGGTCGCGGAGGCGCGGCCCGTCCAGGCGATCGGACCAGCCCTGCACCCCTGCGCACCCCTCCGGTGTCCGAACGGGCACGACCCGGCGCGGGCGGCGGGAACCGGCCCGGCGGGGCAACCGATCCGGGGCCCGTGGCGTACCCGCGACCGATCGTTCGAGGAGGGAGGTGCTCGGTGACCGCCGACCGGTGGGCGGGCGAGCGATGAACTCGATCGGCCGGCACTCCCGTTGGTACCGGTGGAGGCCCCGCCGGGCGGGCCCCGGAGGGTTGCGGCCCGGGCGCCCCGGGCGGAAGGCCCGGTCCCGACCGATCAGGAGCAGACATGAACAAGATCAAGGCCGCCGTCGCGGCCGTCGCCGCCCTCGCCGGAATCGGGCTGAGCGCGGCTCCCGCGTCGGCGGGTGACATCAACATCCCCGCGCGTTGCAGCAACAACCAGTTCGGCGGCAGCTTCCTGTGCGGCGGCGACTTCGGCGACGGTGTGACCTACTTCGGCTTCCAGGACGGGAACAGCGAGATCTTCGTGATCGGCACCGACCACGCCGTGTGGACGCGCTGGACAAGCGGCAGCTCCCACAAGCTGAGCAACTGGACCTCCATGGGCGGCTACTTCACGAGCAAGGTCGTGATCCGCCGCCAGACCCTCGGCGGCGCCTTCACCATCACCGCGCGCGGCAGCGACTACAACCACATGTGGTCCCGCGACCGCAGCCAGAGCGGGAACTGGAACGGCTGGTACGTCGACGGGCCGCCGATAGCCGGCGGCGGGCAGGTCCTGACCGGGGCGCAGGAGTAGTCCCGGACGACCACTCCCTGACCGCCCCCTGACCGTTCCCGGCCTCCTCCGCGCGCCTGGCCGCCAGATCGCCCCGGTTCCGGTGACCCCGCCTACGGCCCGGCACCCGCGCCGACGGCCCGGCCGTGGTGGACGACGAGTTCGCGGGGAGGGTCGGGGGCGTAGGAAGCTCAGGGGCCGGGGGGCCGGGCGTAGTCGGCGGGGCCGACCGACTGTGACGCGGGTCACCGGAACTGCCGTACGGCGGCCGGACAACCCAGTGACGTGGACTTTTCGATGCACGAACGGATCAGAGCCGGCGACCCCGACGCCTTCCGGCAGTTGTTCCAGGAGCACTCGCGGGCAGTCCTGGCACACGCGGTCCGGGTGACCGGGGACCGCGCCGGGGCCGAGGACGTCATGGCGGTGGTCTTCCTGGAGGCCTGGCGGCTGCGGGAGAAGCTGCGCGACGAATGGGCGACGCCCCGCCCCTGGCTGATGGGCATCACCGTCAACGTCCTGCGCAACCGGGCCAGGGCCGCCCGCCGGCACACCGCCGCCCTCTCCCGCATGCCGATCCCCGAACCGGACCCGGACTTCGCCGACGAGCTGGTCGGCCGTCTCGCCGACCACGAACAACTCCTCGCGGCCAAGGCGGCGTTGGAGAAGCTCCGGCGCGGCGAGCGCGAAGTCTTCTCACTGTGCGTGTGGGCGGGTCTCACGTATCCCGAGGCCGCAAAGGCGCTGGGCATCCCGGTCGGCACCGTGCGCTCCAGGCTCTCCAGGGCCCGCACCCGACTGCGTGCGCTGGCCGACAAGGAGCTGCGGCGGATGCCGAGAACTCTCCCGGAACCCCTGCGGGCCGCCGGACAAATACAGGGTGGCCGGATGGTTCCGGCCCGGTCGGACAAGGAGTGGAACAGATGACCAGCGTCCCGGAGCGGCAGCAGCCTCTCGACGACACGGAGCTGAGGCACCTGCTGCCCGCGGCCGAAACGCCGGCCGTCCAGCCCGACCGGCAGCGCCAGATCGAGGAGTTCCTGATGAGCGAGATCACCCGCACCCCCGAAGCCGCAGGGCCGGCCCGACCCGAGGCCAGGAACCGGCGCCGGCTGCTGATCGCCCTGCCCGCCACACTGGCCGCCTTCGCCCTCGCGGCCACCGTGGCGGTCACCACGTTCGGCAACCCGGACACCGCCCCCGTGCGGGGCGACCGTGTCCCGGCGTCCGTCGTGCAGGTCACGGCCGGCGACACCGCAGGACTGGCCGGCGCGGTGGAACGCATCTCCCTGGCCGCCCAGTCCACCCCCGACCTCGTCCTGCGCCCCGGCCAGTACGTCTACGTCGAGAGCACCGTCTCCTACCTGATGGGCTCCCTCAACGCCGACACCGGCGCGGAGAAGGCGTGGGTCGACAAGCCCCACCAGCGGCAGATATGGCGCTCCGCCGACGGCCGCACCGGCTGGCTCACCGAGGAGGGCAAGACCGCGCAAGGAGGCGAGGCACTCAAGTCGGACACCGACGCCCGCCTGCGGTACCCCTCCTACGACTACCTGCACACCCTGCCCACCGACCCGCAGGTGCTGCTGCAGAAGATCTACACCGAGACCGCGGGAGGCGGAAACAACGGACCGGACCAGGAGGCGTTCGACACCGTCCTCGCCATGGTCCGCGAACAGGCCGTCCCCGGCAAGCTCGCCGCCGCGCTCTACCAGGCCGCGGCCCGGATCCCCGGCGTCGTCCTCGTCGACAACGCCACCGACGCCGCCGGACGCGCCGGAATCGCCATCGCCCGCACCAACACCACCACGGGCTCCCGCGACGAGATGATCTTCGACCGCACCAGCTACACCTTCCTGGGCGAGCGCGGTGTCCAGGTCACCGAGGCCTTCGGGGTCAAGCCCGGCACCGTCACCGCCAACACCGCCGTCCTCAAGCGCGTCGCGACCGACGCCCCCGGCCGCCCGCCCGGCACCGGCAAGGCCTGACGCGTCGGCCGCTGAACGACCGTAGACAGCGGGCCTCCCGCACAGGAGGCCCGCTGTCGTATCAGTCGGCCGCCCGTGTGCCGGTCGATCCACGGTCGCGTCAGACAGAACCGAACTCGTCCGACCGGACCGCAGCGACGAAGGAGCGCCAAGCCTCCGCAGGGAAGACGAGAGCCGGGCCTTGGGAGTCCTTTGAGTCACGGACAGGCACAACACCGGGAAAGCCGCGGGCAACCTCGACGCAGTCACCACCCTGGCCGCTGTACGAGCTCTTCCGCCACTGAGCATCGGTGAGGTCAATGTGCTGCATGGCTCTCAAATTCCTTCCGTACTGCTCTGATCAGCTCCAGTGATCCGGCCCGGGGTAGCGCCTCGACCTGCAGCCGATCGTAGTCCCTGGCCCAAGATGACAGTATCTGGACGTCTCGCTCCAAGTAGCCCGTCTTGTGGCTCTCCGTGTAGCCCAGGGGCTTGCCGTTCGGCATGGTCAGCAGTGTCACTGTATGGGCGAACGGGCGGTCCTCCCCGAGCTCAAGCGGCGCTACCTGGATGGTCACATTCGGCAGCTCGGCCAGCTTCTCCAAGGATAGGAGTTGCTGGGCCATCACTGCAGGCCCACCGATCGGTCGCCGCAGGTTCCACTCGTCAACCACCGCTTGCACGAACGGTGGAGGGGTTCGCCGCATGCCTGCCTGTCGGTCCAGAAGGAACTTCACACGGGCTTCCGCCTGCTGCTGCGTGGTCATCCCCCGCCGAACAGCAGCCAACTCGTACGCCGTCGCGTACTCCTCGGTCTGGAGAAGCCCCGAGATCACGCCAAGGTGGAAGAGTCGGATTGTGACCGCCTTCGCCTCCTTCTCCGCATACTCCGGGAATCCCTCTTTGAGCACGACGTGTTCCAGTTGGTCGAGCATCAGTTCAATGGTGCCGCCGGTCTCAAGGGCGCGATCCGCCTCCTGAGCGAGACGGCGGCTCGGAGGCTCCACTCCTCGTTCAATTCGCGAGATGTACGAGGCTGAGAATCTGATGATCTCGCCGAGTTGGGGCTGCGTGAGCTTCTGAGCCTTGCGTGACCTGCGGAGTTGAACGCCGATCGGGGCGAACCGAGATGAGGTTGGGTCAAGCTCGCGCTCGTTCATGGCGTCTCCAACTGAACCTACAACTATTTCGCCAGTTCCTCAGCTTCCGATCGTAGCTCCAGTTCCTCCACCATGGATGCGGATCGTAGTGATCCCGATGCACAGCGCGACCAAGGGAGCCCCCATGCCCAGCTGCCCCCGCATGCCCGTGTACACCCCCGTCGTCGGGGAGGTGGTCCGTGACTTCGGGTGCCGCGTCCCCGCCGGTGGGGTGCTCGAAGGCGTCTACATGGACACCCTCGGCGGCCTCGCCTACCTCCGCCACGAGGGCGGCGGCTGCGAGTGGACCACCAGGCCCGAACTCGTCCGACCCCTGCCCGAACCCCGCTACCTCAGCGTCCAGCAGCCCAGCAGGCCGCGCGCCGACGACCCGTCGTGAACCGGGCCCCCGCGCTCGTCGCCACCGCCCTCGGCGTCCCCGCCCTCAGCACCCTCACCGCCGCCCTCGCCTGCCGGCCGATCCACGACGGACCGCTCGGACCCCGCCTCCTGATCTTCGGCCTCGTCCTCGCCACCGGCATCAGCGCCGGCCTGCCCGCCTGCTTCACCTGGCTCTCACCCGACACCCACGACAACCCCGACCCCGACCCCGGTCCCGATTCCGACCCCACCCCCTGAACCCCCACGGTCGGGCCGCCGGCCCCGGCGCAGGCCCGACCGGAACCGCCGTCAACTCCCCACCGAGGAGACCCCCGTGCTCAACCACCTCCCCACGATCCTGACCCACCCGCCCCGCCGCCGCCTCGGCCACCAGGCCCTCATCCTCAACCGCGACGGCGCGATCCTCCTCGTCGCCACCACCTACCGCTCCGGCCTCATGCTCCCCGGCGGCAGCGCCGAAGCCGACGAACTCCCCCACCTCGCCGCCCGCCGCCACACCGAAACCGAAACCGGCCTCGTCCTCCCCCTGCGCTCCGTCCTCGCCACCGACTACGTCGACGCCCGACACCTCCCCGAAGCCGTCAACTTCGTCTACTGGGGCGGCCGACTCACCCCCGCCCAGGAATCCACCGTCGCCCGCCACCGCCCGCCCCACACCATCACCGCCGTCCACTGGCTCCACCGCGCCCAACTCACCGACGCCATGACCCCCGACCAACACCACCGCACCACCCAGGCCCTCGACGCCCTCGCCCGAGGCGCCCACCTCCCCTTCCTCCTCCGCGGCATCCCCGCCGAATGACACCAAAACGCTCGCGCGCCGCCCCAACAGGACGGCGCGCGAGGGACCGTAGGGGACCGGGACCTGAACGGGCCGGGCTCGGCTCCGGGATCAGCCGATCACCTTGATCGCCTCGATCGCGCGGTTCTCACCGGTGGTACCGACCAGGACGCGCCCGCCGCTCCGCCACCCCTGCCAGCCGTAGCCGCTCAGGTGCGCGTCGGCGTCCATGCTCCTGCCGTCCGTCAGGAACTCGACGGCCTCGATCGCCAGGGACTGACCGGTGGTGCCGATCTGGAGGATCCCGCCGTCCCCGACACAGGCCCAGGGCTGCCAGCCGAGGGTGGACACGTGTGCACGGGCGCACAGTCCGGACATGCCGCTGGTGCTGAACTTCAGTGCCTCGACCGCCCGCCCCTCGCCGACGGTTCCCGCGACGGCGCCGTTGCAGCTGCTGCCGCTCTGCCACCCGATGCCTGCGACATGAGCCCAGTAGCAGATGAGGCGGACGCTCGCCGCCTGCCCCGAGCCCGCGACCGGACGGCCGTCCGCCGCCGCTCCCGCAGGACCGGCGGCGGCGAACGACCCTCCGACGGCAAGGACGGCGGCGGCGAGTGCCGTACCCAGTGACTTGCGCATGGGCGATCCCCTCCAAGGGGGGGCGGGACGGGTCCGATGACCCGAGCGGTCGGACTCTGCACGGCCATGGTCGACAACCGACCTCTTCCGGTCAACGCCTGTGATTCACCATGACCCCACGAGCAAGAGGACTTGGCAGACATTGCACCGGCCGCCCCCGGCCGACGCCCGGCCGCCGAACCGCACCCGCCGGGTACGGCGGCCTTCCCGTGGACTCCCCGCAGCTCGACGGCGGCCGGGACGCCTCCGACCTGCTCGCGGCCGGGGCGCCGAACGGGCGGGAAACGCCCGCCGCGGCTCTGGCTGAATTTCCCTCAACTCCTCTTTTTGCCAACGGTGTTGATTGCCCCGAACCCGAGGAATCCGGGATCCGCGGTTCCGGCCAGATCGAGATCGGTTCGGGCCAGCTGCACGTGATCGCGATGCCCGGACGGGTGGGGGCTGCTTACCGTCGACAGGCCTGTTGGCACCTGTCCTCGGGCGCGGCGTGGGGCCCCGAACGACCCGAACGGCACTTCGCGACACCCGGCCCCGCTGTGCGTCCGCTGCCCGCACCGTGTGTAACGCCGAGGTAGGGAGTCCGCGCTGTGCCGTCCTTGCTGCACTACGAGATCGTCACGGATCCGACGTCACTGCAGGCGTCGTCCGACGGGGCACCGTCCGTGGGGACGGTGTACGTGATCGTCTCCAACTCCCACCAGGAAGAGGTGGAGTGGAGGTACATCGACGTGGAGATCCCGGTCGGCTCCGACCCCGATCACCTCACGGCGGACTCCGCGGCGATCACACCGGGCTTCTCCATGACGTACACGCCGCCACCCTGGCTGGACGAACCGCAGTTCGCCTGGGACGACACCCAACGCGTGTTCCGGGCCCAGCACGGCACCTGGCCGGGGAAGAAGGTCACCCTGCCCGGCAACGAGGGGATCATCCTCAAGCTGGAGAACATCCCCGTCACCCGGGGCGACGGCCTGGTCCTCGTCAAGATCCACGAGAGGACCGGTGGCGGCGACGGCAACGCGGCCATGCCGACGGACTCCTTCACCACCACGCTGGCGTTGGCCAAGCAGTCCCCGAAGGTGCCGCGCAACTTCCGCGCGACGCAGTCCCTGCTGGACACGGACGCGGGCCAGTGGCTCGAACTCAAGTGGAACGGGCCCAGCAACCTCGACTACTGGATCCGCTACCCGGACGGCACGGCGGCCCACGCCGTGCAGGCGGTCACCGCGCCTCCGGTGGTCGACACGTCCTTCAGCTGGTCCGTCCCCGCCCCGAAGCGCGGCACCACGTACACGCTGATCGCCGGGACGGACAACGGCGGGCAGCCGCAGCACGGGTACTTCCTCACCACCACCGTCCACGCGCTCATCCCGGAGTTCGGGAGCGGGACGCGCTCCCCGTGGATCGAGGGGACGGCGGACAAGGGCCGGGTCACCTTCACCCCGGACGGCGTGAAGGTCGACGACCGGAACGGTGCTGCGGGCACGGTCACGGCGAAGACCGCCGACGTACAGGACGTGAGGACCGGGTCGGTCAAGGGACGGACCCCCGACTCCGGCTGGATCGACTTCCCCGACACCGGCATCGACGTCTACCACGGCCCCCACAAGGACCTCGGCGTCGTCACCGCCGACCGCGCCGACGTCAACGGCGTCAACACCACATGGGTCGGCGACCGCGCCGCCGGAAACGGCTGGATCGACTTCCCCCAAGCCGGCATCAACGTCCGCAAGGACGGCACCCAGGACTGGGGCACCGTCGCCGCGGACAAGGCCGACCTCAACGGTGTCAACACCAAGTGGGTCCAGGGCCGTGACACCTCCGACGGGTGGATCGAGTTCCCCAAGTCCGGCGTCCGTGTCTACCGCGACGGTGGACACGACCTCGGCGCCGTCGTCGCCGACAAGGCCGATCTGAACGAGCTGCACGCCGGCGAAGGACACGTGAAGGGCCTGCTCACCGTCGGCGGGGGGATGAAGCTCAGCCACGACGGCGAGCGGCTGTTCGTCACCATGCCGGACCGGATCCTCTTCTTCGGGATCAACGAGTTCAAGAAGTGGGTGACCTTCGATCGGGGACTCGGCGTCACCTTCGGCCGGGGCAACTTCTCGCTGACGAAGGACTACGGCCTGCTGACCCGCGGGTGCGACGTCCAGATCCAGCAGGGGAAGCTGTCCATCTCCACCGGCAACCCGCCCCACGTCCGGGAGCTCTAGGGTCTGCGGTGCGCGTGCCGGTCGCAGTCGCAGTCGCAGCGCTTCGCCGAGGACTGCGGCTTCGACCGGCACGCCGCCCCGTCGCGGCCGGTCGGCCGGCGGGGCCCGATCAGCCCTTCGGCTTGTTCAGACGGGACTTGAGCATCAGCGCGCGGGAGAACTGGTCGGCGGCGGTCGTCGTCCGCTTCGGGAAGTTGGCCTTCATCAGCTTGTCGTAGGCGTCCGGCCGGAACTCCGCCGTGAGCAGCCAACCGCTGCGGACGTAGCTCGTCGGCGCGCTGTTCCCGGTGCCGTCGGTGCCGTCCACACGCCCGGCGTAGTGGCCCGATCCGGTGCTCATCACGTCCACGAAGGTGTTCGCCAGCGGCGCCAACTGCTGGGCGGTGATGCCGTACCGGCCGGACAGGTAGGCACGGTAGAGGCCCGCGCAGTCCAGGCTGCCGTGGTTGTTGTCCTCCTTGTCCCGGGTCTGCGCCGCGTACACCCAGTCGTAGGCGGTCTTCCCGGCGGGATCCCGGTAGCTGCGGGCCTCCGCGAAGAACCAGTCCACGCTGGCCTGCACCAGCCGGTCGTACCGGGCGACCCGCTTCGCGTCGTCGCCCAGCAACTGGTGGGCGACCGCCAGGTTCTGGAAGGCGTAGTCGAACATCATCTGCTGGTTCCACGGGACCGGCTTGCCGCCCTTGTACGGCGAGTCCGCGGCGAAGTACTGGCGGTCGCCCTTCGAGACGTCCAGCAGCCGGCCCAGGATGTGGCGGTCCACGGCGGTGTCGGCCTCCTTGACGAACCGCTTCGCCCGGTCGAGGTAGGTGGCACCGTAACCGTGCGGGTCGTGGTCCGGCACCTTCGTCTGCCAGAGGGCGGGCGTCCGCAGGACGAGCTGCGCGCAGTAGGCCAGGTGGCCGACCGGATCGCCCTGCTCGCCGCCGGTACCGACGGGCGCGGCCGACACGTCGTTGGGCCAGGCCGGATCGACCTTGCCGGTCCAGAGCACGTGCTGCCCGACCGGCTTCGCCGCCAGGTCGTTGCGCTCGGAGAGGACGGCATCGCAGAAGACGATCATCCGGTCGAGGACCGCCCGGTCGGCGGACACCTCGTACACCAGGCCCATCGCCTTGGTGTCCTCGCCGCTGTGTCCCTGGGCCCACTGGTTGCGGATGTTGTTCGGGGCGGGAGTGAGCGTCAGGGCGTAGGAGCGGAAGGACTCGATCTCCGCCTTCGTGACCGGACCGTCCAGGCTGCTGAACGTCAGCACCGGGCGCGCGGCTCCGGACGGCCGCTCCGCGGCGGACGAGGTCGGCGCGGGAGCGAGGGTGAGGATCACGGCACCCGTGGCGACGAGCGTCGTGCACCCGATCACCAGCCTCCGGACGGGGATCCGGACGGGATTTCGCTGGGCCATGGCAGTCTCCTGGGCGGGGCGTCGGGCTTCGGGCTTCGGGCTTCGGGCTTCGGGGCGTAGCGGGGCGGTCCTCCGGGGGGACCGCCGCACGCATCCTGTCGCCCGCCGACCCGGCCGGGCCGCCGATCCGGCCCCACCGGCGGGAGGTCCGCCCGAACGGGCAGCGACGGGGCCTCGTAGGGGTGGGGCCGGTGCGCGGCAGGGCACCGGCGGGCGCCCGCCGCCGGCGTCTGCCCGGCCCGGGCGCGCGAGAAGTCGGCCCGTCCGACGTCCCGCGCGGGACGGGCGGGGGCCGGACCGAGGGTCGGGGCCGAGGTCAGGGGCTGGGCGGGCTGTCGGTCTGCCGCAGGGCGAAGACGGCCTCGGTGGTACGGCAGAGGGAGTCCACGGCGCGGCGCAGGGAGCGCCACGAGGCGAGGCCGACGAGGATCCCCACCACCGCCGAGGGCCACCACCAGAGGCCGACGACGGCGAAGGCGGCGCCCCACACCAGGCCCTCGCAGGCCGCGTCGTAGGAGTCGCGGACCGCGCTCAGCGCCTCGCGGGAAGCGTCGGACGCACCGAGGAACAGGCCCGTCCACGCCTCGGCGACATCCGCGCCGGTCGTCGCCCTGATGCGCTCCTCCGCCGCGCGCAGCCGGTCGCCCGACCAGGTGGGGCCGGTGGGAGCGATCGGGTTCGCCCGGGCCCGGAGCGCGTCGAGCCGGGCGGCGCGCAGTTCGCGGCCGGCCGCGCGGGCCCGGACGGCCTGCCGGGCGATCTCCGCAGGCGACGCCCACCGGCGTGCCCGACGGCGGGTCAGCCGCTCCCCCAACGGCGTCAGCCACCAGGGCCAGGCCCCCGACGCCAGCGCGCCCACCGCCCCGGCGGCGAAGGGCAGCAGGAACGCGGCGACCACCGCGGCCACCGCGAGGAGGGCGAGCACCGCCGCGCTGTCGGACGCGAGTCCGCCGTCGAACCGCAGCACACCGGCGACCGCCTCCCGGGCGAGGCCGCGGTCGGCCCAGTGCCGGTGCCCGAGCCGGCCCCCGACGGCGGCGACGACGACCAGGAGGACGGCGGGCAGCAGACGGCGCAGGAACCACCCGTCGGGGATGCGTTTCTGGAGTTCGAGGAGCAGGCCCATGCGCGTCTCAGTCCACTCGGCGCAACGGTCCGCCGCTCAGCGCGCAGACCCGGGCGTCCGGCGGGGCGTCGTCCGGCAGGTCGACCCGGGCGCAGCGGTCCGTGGGGCAGACCCAGCCGACCGACCGCGGCGTGGGCCCGCCCGGCCAGTCGCCGACCCCCATCGTGGTGCGCAGGCCGATCCCGCCGGGGATTCCGGCGTCCTCGGCGGCCTCGTGGAGGGCCCGGACGGCGTCGCGCCACGCGCCGGTGGCCGGGTCGGCGTCGCGGACGAGGGCGAAGGGCCCGTCCCAACGGGTCGCTCCGACGAGATCGCGCAACGCCCCGGCGTTGCGGCACAGGTACTCGACGGCGTCCTCGAAGACCCGCCGCTCCTTGCCCCCGGCTCCCACGGGCTCTCCCTTACCGTTCCCCCTCGATGCGCTCCTCGCCACGATACGTCAGGTTACGCTGAATACGTGACTGACCTTCACCAACGGTTTACTGCAAGGCTGTTGAGGTACAGGGACACCGACGACGCACTACCGCTCCGGGCTCCGGAGGTGACGGACGAGGCGTACGCGCTCCTGCGCGAGGCGACGACATGGCCCGAGAGTCCCGTCGATCTCGACAGGGTCTTCGCCGTCTTCCGGACGTTCTGGTTCCGGCACGAGGGGCCGGACGACCCGGAGGCCGCCGTCAACGTTCTCTTCATCGGCGCCACCTCCGGCTTCCTGCAATCCCGCACCCCCGGGGACATCCGGTTCCCGGCCGTGCTGCGCGAATCCTTCGACCCCGCCGACCCGCTCCACGACGCGCGCTTCGCCCAACTCGCGGGCGCCGCCCACGGCGAGCTGGTCGAAGCCCCGGATGTCGCCGAACCCGACCGACTGGCAGCCCTGGGCCGCGCGCTCGCCTGGTCCGCGTTCGCCCGGAGCCTGCTGCCGGAGGGGCCCGACGGGGACATCGGATTGACCATGCAGGCCCTCGTACTGGAGCTGGCCCGGTTCCGGCTCACCGCCGATCCGGGCGCGCTGGCCGTCGCCGGGCGGCACGGCCGGGTGGCGACCGAGGCACTGTCCTCCGTCACCCCCGGCGACCTGGACGCGGCCGGCACCGGCATGGCCGCGCTCGCCCTCGGAACCGTCCTGGACGCGGCGCGAATGCTCGGGGACCCGCCGCTCGCGGAGGTCGACCGCCTGGTCGCGGCGGCCCCGGCCGGCACCCTGCCCCCGGAAGCCCTGGAGGCCCTGCGGACGGTGCGCGAGCTCCAGGCCGATTCGACCTCCTGGCCGGGGCAGCTCGAGCTGCGGATCGGACTCGTCCTCACGGAGGCAGGCACCCAGGAGCACGACGCCTGCCGGATCGCCTGCGCCGTGCACCGGCTGCGCTCGGCCCTCGCCGCCACACCCGCCGAGCACCCGGCGCATCCCGTCGTCACCGCCGCCCTGAGCGTGGCGCAGCAGGCGTTCCTCCGGGAGCGAGGTGACGGCACCGCCCCCGAACAGCTCGACCCGGGCGCGGCAGGGGAGCTCGTGAACCAGCTCCGGGAGCTGTACGACCACCAGGGCGCGCCCCCCGACATCGAGCTGGAACTCCTCGCCGTCGCGGACTCGATGAGCACGGGCACGAGGGTCCCCGACGAGCAGATCACCCGGTTCCGCGCCGCACTGGCCGCGGTCCCCCCGGAGGAGCCGCGCCGCTACGCCTACGTTGCCGTCCTGGCTGCCCTCACCGGGCTCGGGGCCGACGAATCGCGGGCGGTCGACCCGGCCGGGGCCGCCCGGAGGGATGCCGACGTGAGAACGCTGACCGAGGAGGTCGCCCGCACGTCACCGGCGGGCTCGTCGATCTGCGATCCACTGCTCGCTGGCCACTACGCGCCGGCCCTGGCCCTCGCCGTGATCGCCGCCCTCCCCTCGGAACCGGCCGACGGCCTCGACGACCCGCAGCTCGCCCGGCTGAGGTCCCTGCCGACCCGGTTCGCTGCTCTGCGGCTCGACCTCATCGACCCCGGCGACACGGACGGCCTCGACCACGCGATCGCGGAGTTGCGCGCGATCATGGCCGAACTCACCGAGAACGAGAGCCTCCAGAGGGCCCACGTGGCCGCGACCCTCGGCACCACCCTGATGGTCCGGGCCAACACCTCCCAGGACCTCGGTGTCATCGACGAGATCATCCAGCTGCTCCGCTACGCCCGCACCCGTGCCCCTGCGGACTCCGAGGCCACCGACGAGCTCCTCGCCTACGCCCTCACGGCCGTCTCTGCCTTTCGCATCGATCCGGAGGCCGCTCGCGAGGCAGCCGCGGTCATCGCCGAAGCAGCGATCCGCCCCAGGGACCCGCGCAGGGCCACCGGCCTCGCCCAGGCGTTCGTGTCGGCCAACACCGAGTACGCCACCGCCGTGCAGAACTACCTGCTCGGTCACGAGCCGGACCAGCTGGCCCTGGCCCGCCGGGCGGCGCTGCGGATCAAGGAACTCGGCGCCGAAACGAGCTCGGCCAGGTGGACGGCGCAGTTGCGGCTCGACGCGGTCGGCGATGACTGCCTCAACCTGATCGACCTCCTCGGCCCGGGGGGTCGTCCGAAGGCCGTCCTCACCGACGAGCTGATCGACCGGTGCCGGACGACGTTCGCCGCGTTCGTCCCGGGTCACCGCCGACGGCTGACGTCCGCGATGACGCTCGTCACCGTCCTCACCCAACGGGTATGGGCGAACGGGAGCAGCGACCCCGGTCAGAGTCGGCGTTTCATCGACGAGATCGAGCGGGTCATCGCCACCGTCGCGCCGGAGGCCCCCGAGGGGTGGGCCGACCTCCTGCGGATCCCCGTCTCCATGGCCGTCGGAACCCTGCAGTTCCCACCACCGGTGGACTCGACAGGGCCGGCACCCGAGAGCTCGAACCGGCTGGAAGCCGTGGACCGTCTGCTGTTCGAGGGCCTGATCGCCATCAACCCGCGGATTCCCGGCGGCTTCACGCCCTCCGTGGCGACCAGGGTGCACATCGAGATCTGGGGCGCGCAGGATGCCCTGCGGGCGTCGAGGTCTGGCATCCCCAAGGCCCTTGCGCACGTCGAGGTGGCCGTCGACCTGCTGGCGCAGGTCACCGACCGGGGCAGCTCACAGCCCGCGGCCGAGCACGGGCTGTCCTCGTTCGACGGGGACCTCCGGGGCATCGTCGAGCTGATCCTGTCGGTGGCTGCCGGCCGGGACAC
Organism: Kitasatospora sp. NPDC127035; assembly: GCF_042726075.1. NCBI lineage: Bacteria > Bacillati > Actinomycetota > Actinomycetes > Kitasatosporales > Streptomycetaceae > Kitasatospora > Kitasatospora sp. NPDC127035. The sequence continues at coordinate 34,108 of NZ_JBHXDN010000003.1, forward strand.
GGGCGCCCGCCGGACGGGGTCCGTGGTCGACGGGCCCGACGTCGAGCGGGCCGTCGAGCTGCTGGAGCGCGGGCGCGGGCTGCTGCTGTCGCGGCGGATCGAGGCGAGCGCCGACCTCGGTGATCTGCGGGCCGCCCACCCGGGGCCGGCGGGCGAGTTCGAGCGGCTCACCGGCCTGCTGGCCGATCTGACCACGACCGGGCCGGAGGCCGGACCGGCGACCGGGCCGGCCCCCCGTCCGGCCGAGGCCGGGCCTCGCCGGGCCCCCGACGTCGTGCCCGAGCGGGCCCGGCTCGACGGGCTCCACGCCTCGCGGGACCTCGACGAGCTGATCGGGCACATCCGTACCCTGCCCGGATTCGACGCCTTCCTCCGGCCGCTCACCGGCGACCGGTTGCGCGAGCTGGCCGTCGACGGGCCCGTCGTCGTCCTCCTCCAGGGCCCGCACTACCTCCACGCCCTCGTGGTGACCGGCCGGACGATCACCGCGCTGCCCCTCGCGCCCCCGACCGACGAGCTCACCGACACGGCCCACCGGCTGCGCGAAGCCGTCGGCGCCGTCAGCCTCCGGGGCTCCGCCCGGCCCTCCCCGGCCGACCTCGTCGGCGCCGGGGCCACCACGCGTCGCACCCTGTCCTGGACCTGGCACAAGATCGTCCGCCCCGTCCTCGCCCATCTGGGGGCCGACGGACCCGTGCCCGACTCCGGGGCGTGGCCCCGGATCTGGTGGATCCCCACCGGGGCCTTCCACGCCCTGCCGCTGCACGCCGCCCAGTGCACCCTGCCCGACTGCGACGAGCCCGGCTGCGGCGCCGCGCTCGACACCGTCGTCTCCTCCTACGTCCCCGGGTTCCAGACCCTGGCGTACGCCCGCTCCCGGGCCGCCCACCGCGAGGGCGGCGGCCCGGCCGCCGGAGGGACCGCCGCCCTGCTGGTCGCCGCCCCCGAGAACGAGATGCCCGGCGTCGCGGAGGCGGCCCGCTACGCCGCCGGCCTGCTCCGGGCGCCCGCGCCGCTGGTCGGCACCGCGGCGACCCGCGAGGCCGTCCTCGGCGCACTCGGCGGCACCCAGTGGGTGCACTTCGGCTGCCACGCGGCCACCGACCCGGCCGAACCGTCCGGCGCCCGGCTCCACCTGCCCAGCGGCGAGCAGCTCTCCGTCCTGGAGATCTGCCGGGCCCGGCCGCACGCCGCCAGGCTCGCCTTCCTCACGGCGTGCGGCACGGCGCGCACCTCGGAGCGGCTCAGCGACGAAGCCATCCACATCACGAGTGCCTTCCTGCTCGCCGGCTTCCCCGCCGCGGTCGGCACGCTCTGGGAGATCGACAGCGCGCACGCGGACCACGTCACCCGCGACTTCTACCGCCGAGTGACGGCCGACGACACCCCGGGGAGCGCCCTCGCCCTGCACCACACCGTCCGCGAACTCCGCCGCCGGACACCCGACCGCCCCCACATCTGGGCCGCCTACGTCCACGCGGGCGCCTGAGGGCGGGCCGGGCAGTCCCGGTCAGGTGGCCGGGAGGCCGGGGAGGCCGGGGAGGCCGGGGGTGAAGCCGTCGAGGGCGTGCGGGCAGGGGCAGGTGCGGGTGGCGGGGAGGGCCTCCAGGGCGGTGAAGAGGACCGTGCGCAGCCGGTCCACGTTTCGGGCGAAGACCTTCAGCACCTCGGCGTGGGTCACGCCCTCGCCGCTCTCCACGCCCGCGTCCAGGTCGGTGACCAGGTTCAGGGAGGTGTAGCAGAGGGCGAGTTCGCGGGCGAGGACGGCCTCCGGGTGGCCGGTCATGCCGACGACCGACCAGCCGTTCGCGGTGAACCAGCGGGACTCGGCGCGGGTGGAGAAGCGCGGGCCCTCGATCACCACGAGGGTGCCGCCGTCGACCGGTTCCCAGGTGGCGGCCCGGGCCGCCGCCAGGACGGCGCCGCGGCCGGCCGGGCAGTAGGGATCGGCCATCGGCGCGTGCACGACGCCCGGGACGGAGCCGTCGGGGAGCGGGACGCCGTCGTAGAAGGTCTGCTCCCGGCCGGAGGTGCGGTCGACGAACTGGTCGGGCACGAGCAGGGTGCCCGGCCCGTACGCGGGGCGCAGCCCGCCGACCGCGCAGGGGCCGAGCACCTGGCGGACCCCGAGGGAGTGCAGGGCCCAGAGGTTGGCGCGGTAGTTGATCCGGTGCGGCGGGACGGCGTGCCCGCGCCCGTGCCGGGGCAGGAACGCGACCCGCCGGCCGCCCACCTCGCCGACGAACAGCGAGTCGCTGGGCGGCCCGTACGGGGTGTCGACGGTGACTTCGGTGACGTCGTCGAGCAGCGCGTACAGGCCGGAGCCGCCGATCACGCCGAGTTCCGCGCGCGGGGCCGGATCGGGTGCGGGCCGGGTGGTCGTCACGTGGTCACCTCTCGGGGGCGGTCGGGGTTGCACCGGCCACCCTAGGAGGGCGCGACGGACGAGGGGTACCCGGCGGCGGTCCGGCCGCGTCGGGCGGGCCCGGCCGGGCCTGGTGGTGGGCCGCGTCGTCAGCGGGGCGGTCCGCCGGCGGTCAGCTCGGCCACCGCGTAGGGGCGGTGACCGAGCATCGGGACGCGCAGGACGGCGGCGGCGATCCGCTGCGCGGGGCCGATCCGTTCCATGACCGGGTGCTCGGCGACGGCCTTCCAGCCGGGTGCGGCGGCGGCGAGCCCGGCGGCGCCACGCCCGAGAGGCCGTGCACCGGGAAGTCATCCGACATGAAGGTTAGCCTTGCCTAAGTTCGATGTCCGGTCAAGGCTCGACCGTCCGCCGGCGAACCGGCAACTCCCGTGGACGTGAAGCGAGAAGGGCGGACGGGTCGAGGGAGCCGCGGTGGTCGGGCCCTACGCTGAGAGCGACTGGAGCGAAACGAGAGGTGGCCGGTGACCGGGAGCGGTGAGCGGGCGTGACGGCGGGCGCGGGGTTCGGCAGGCTGGTGCCGGTCGCGGACGGGCCGGGCGGGTTGCGGGTCTGGGGAGTGACGGAGCCGCCCCGGTGCGCGCGGGGCGGGGAGCCGGTCGAGGTCAACGTGCTGCTGGAGGCCGGCGAGGAGCCGGGGCAGGTGGATCGGACGCTTCTCGGCGAGGTGGTCGCGGAGGTGGACCGCTTCGTCGGGGCGGCGCTCGGGTTCGTCCAGCGGGTGATGGCCTCGGACCCGGGGTCGCTCGGGCTTTCGGCGGAGGAGGCGGGGCACTACCTCGCGGCGCCGGCCGCGGAGCTTCCGCTGGGCGCCCCGCAGGTCGACTTCTTCGTGGACGGGTGGCAGCTGCGGTTCACCGAAGGGAGCCTGCCGGTCTGCGACCCGTACGGCCTGGCCGTGGTGTTCGACGGGCGACGGCCGGTGCGGGTGGAGGACCTGAGCGACGCCGAACCGGTCGAGGAGTAGGACTTCTCCGGCCGACCGGCCGGCCTGTCGCCGCCGTGGTCGCCGCCGTGGCGGCGGGCAGGGCGTAGCGGCGGGCAGGACGTAGCGAAGCGAAGCGGCCCGGTCAACAGAGTGCGTCCCAGTCGTGGAGCGCCCGCAGCCCCGCCGCGCGTTCCGCCTGCGTGGCGGAGTCCGGGGCCGGGGTGAGGAGGTAGTCGGCGACGGGGGTGAGCAGGAGCGGGCCGTCGGGCACGGGGGCCAGAAGGGCCTCGTCCCAGTCGTGGCGGATGGCCGTACGGCGCAGCAGGGTGCCGTGGCGGGCGGCGGGGCGCAGGGCGGCGGCGGCCTCGGTGCGGCGGCGGTTCTCGGGGGCGAGTTCGGCTTCGAGGGAGGCACGGACCAGGGCCAGCGGGCCGAGCGGGAGGTACGTGGCGGCGAGGTCGAGGAGGGCCGCGGCCTCGGGGGCGAGCCGGTAGGCGGCGACGACGGCGGCGGTCTCGGCGGGTTCGAAGGGTTGCCGGTCGAGGGCCGCGACGTCGAGGACGTCGACCGGGAGGAAGGGGCGGCGGAGGCCCTCCTCGGCGAGGGCGATGAGGCATTCGACGTGGTCGTCGGCGACCAGGTAGGGGCGGACGGGGACGCCCGCGCCGTCCCCGTCGAGGGCCGCGGTGGTGACGCGGACGCGGTACCACGGGTCGACGAGCGGGTCCTCGGCCGGCCAGAGGACGGTGACGGCGGTGTGGTGGGGGCGGTCGCCGAGCAGCGTGACCTCGATGTGCTCCACCGGGTGGTCGGTGACCAGGCGGACGACGGCCTGCCAGAGGGCGGCCTCGCCGGGGGCGACCAGGTCGAGGACGTCCAGCGGCCTGAGCAGGTCGGCCGGGTAGTAGCCGGCGAGCGGGAGGCCGCGGAGGGCGCGGACGCCGGTGGAGCGCGCGAGGTCGTCGGCGAGGCGGGTGTAGCGGTCGGCGCGGTCGCGGGCCCGGCGGAGTTCGGCGCGGGCGGGCTCGCCCATCCGGACGCCGTCGCCGGCCAGGGCGGAGAGCACCAGGGTGGGCAGCCGGCGGCTGCCGCGGGCGCGGTGGAGCAGTTCGGCCGGCCCGTCGGCCGGGTCGACGTCGAGCAGGTGGTAGAGCAGAGCGGTATTCACGGACGTCCGCCTCCGAAGGTATGGTCGTGGCCCGCGCTGCGGCGACCGACGGCGGGGCCGGAGCACGGGGGTCCCGGCCGTTCCGGGCGGAGGCAGGCGCGGGGTGGACCGGCCCGCAGCGGTAGCGGCCTTGGGGGGTAGGGAAGTTCGGGGAGCAGGGGGTTTCCCTGTGCCCGGCGTGCAGGGCGGGACGGGGGCCGGCCGGACCGTCTCCGGTGGCCCCCCGCACGGTCGATTCTGTACGACCGCGTTCAACGCCCGGTCACCGCAGGCTCAACGAAGTCTCGACATCGGGTGCGGCGCTGTGGTTTATAGGTGACACGAAGTCTGACATGTGCACGAGCGGGGCGGGCACTGTCCTGGGGCAGCTGGGGGCAGGATTTGGGCGATCTCCGTTTTTCCTTACTCGGTCTGATGCGGTCGTACCGGGGCGCGTCGGCGCTCAAGGTGGGCAGTCCGCAGCAGCAGGCGATGCTTGCCGTCCTCCTCCTGCGGCCCGGCCACTCCGCGAGCGCCACCGACCTGATCGCGGCGCTCTGGGGCGAGGAGCCCCCGAACGCCGCGATGACCACCGTGCGCACCTACGCGTGGCGGTGGCGGAAGATCCTCGACGGGGGAACCGTCGGCGGCGCGGACGGGCCCGCCGACGGCGGTCGGGGCGGCGACGACAAGGCACCGAGCGTCCTGGTGTCGATGGGCGACGGCTACCGCCTCGTGCTGCCCAAGCTCGCGGTGGACGCGGCCGAGGCCGAGTCGCTGGCCGCCGAGGCGGAGCGCACGGCCCGGACCGACCCGCTGCGCGCCCGCGACCTGCTCAACCAGGCCCTGGAACTGTGGCAGGGCGAGCCGCTGGCCGGCATCCCCGGTCCGTTCGCGGAGCGGCACCGGCAGCGGCTGGAGGAACTGCGGCTGACCCTCCTGGAGGAGCGGATCGGCCTGGACCTGACGCTGGGCCGTCACTCGCGCTGCATCCCGGAGCTGACCGCGCTCACCACCGAGCACCCGCTGCACGAGCGGGCCTACGAGCTGCTGATGCGCGCGCTGTACCAGGCCGGACGGCAGGCCGACGCACTCGCGGTGTTCCGCGGCGTGCGGCAGCTCTTCCTCGCGGAGCTGGGGGTCGGGCCGGGCACGGAGCTGGAGCAGCTGCACCGGCGGATCCTGGAGGGGGACCCGGCCCTGGCCGCACCCGCCGCGCCGGAGCCGGCGGGCCCGGCGGTGGCGGGGAGCACCGGGCCCGAGGCCGCCGCCGGGGCGGGCGAGCCGGAGGAGACGGGCGAGGCCCGCGCGACGGCCCGACCGGCCGCCGCGCCGCCCCGCCCCGCGCAGCTGCCGCCGGACGCCGCCGACTTCACCGGGCGGACGGCGCCGGTCCGGGTGCTGGACGAGGCCCTGGGCTCGCCCTCCCCGCAGGCCCTGGTGATCGCGACCGTGGTCGGCATGGGCGGGGTCGGCAAGACCGCGCTGGCGCTGCACGTCGCGCACCGGGTCCGGGACGCCTACCCGGACGGCCAGCTGTACGTGGACCTGCGCGGGTCCGACCCCGTCCCGGCCGATCCGGAGGCGGTGCTCAGCGGGTTCCTGGTGGCCCTCGGGGTGGCGGCGGACGCGGTGCCGGACGGGCTGGACGCCCGCTCGGCGCTGTTCCGCTCGGTGGTGGACGGACGACGGCTGCTGCTGGTGCTGGACAACGCGAAGGACGCCGCACAGATCCGGCCGCTGCTGCCGGGGGCGGTCGGCTGCGCGGTGCTCACCACCGGGCGCACCCGGCCGGCCGGACTGCCCGCCACCGTCCAGGTCGACCTGGACGTGTTCCAGCCCGCCGAGGCGTTGGACCTGCTGGGCCGCACCATCGGCGCCGAACGGCTGGCCGCCGAACAGGACGCGGCGCGGGAGCTGGTGGTGGCCTGCGGCCACCTGCCGCTGGCGGTCCGGATCGTGGCCGCCCGGCTGGCCGCCAGGCCCGGGTGGACGGTGGAGACGCTCAGCCGCCGCCTCCAGGTGGAGCGGCGGCGGATCGACGAGCTGCGGATCGGGGACCTCGCGGTGGCGGCGGCCTTCGAGCTGAGCTACCGGCAGCTGACCGCCGACCAGGCCCGGGCGTTCCGGCTGGTCGCGTCGGTGGACGGGCCGGACATCGGCCTGGCCTCGGCCGCCGCGCTGCTGGACCTCGACGAGTACGACGCCGAGGACCTGCTGGAGGCGCTGGTGGACGTGGCGATGGTCGAGTCGCCGTTCCCGGGCCGGTACCGGTACCACGACCTGCTGCGGGCGTTCGCCCGGCGGCGGCCGGCGGAGGGTGCGGAGCCGGCCCGGGACCACGGCGAGGTGGTGGCCGCCCGGGACCGCCTGCTGGACCACCTGCTGGCCACGGCGTGCACCGCGTTCCAGCACGCGGTGCCGGGCGACCCGGCGGCCGGCGCGCTCGGCCCGGCCCGCTCCCGCGGCGTTCCGCTGGCCGGCCACGACGCCGCGCGGGCGTGGGCGTCGGCGGAGCGGGCGGGCGCGGTGGCCCTGGCGGCCCAGGTCGCGGAGCAGGCGGGAGCAACCCCGGCGGGCGAGAATCCGGCGGGCGGGGCGGCTGCTTCGGACGGTGGGGCGGCCCACGGTGGGGCGGACGGGTCGGCGCTGCGGGCCGCGATCGACCTGCTGATCGCGCTCACCCCGTTCGTGCTCACCCCGCCGAGCCGCCGGCTGGCAGCCACCGCCGACGCGCTGGCCGAGGCCGCGGCCCGGCACCGGGACGTCCGGGCCGAGGGGCGCGCGCACTTCCTGCGCGGGAACGTCGCCCTCGCCGCGACCCGGCTGGACGCGGCCGAGGCGGCGGCCCGGCAGGCGGCCGGGGCCGCGCGGGCCGCCGGGGACACGGTGATCCTCCGTCAGGCGCTGAACGACCTGGGCCTGATCTGCCAGTTCCTCAGCCGCTACGACGAGGCGGTCGACCTCTACGACGAGGCGCTGCTGCTGGCCAACGCGCTGGGACACCGTTCCGGCGCCCTGGTGACGACGGTGAACGCCGCGCTGGCGCGGGTCCGCAGCGGACGGGCGGACGAGGCGGTGGCCATCTGCCACGAGGTGCTCGCCGAGCTGCGCACCCGGCAGGACGACCCGGGGCGCGCGTACACCCTCTACGTGCTGGGGCTGGCGCTGCACGCGCTGGGCCGGCACGCGGAGGCGGTCACGTGGTTCGGCGAGTGCCTGGCGGTGGCGCTGGGCGCGGGTCTGCGGGACCGGGCCGCGCACGCGCGCTACCGGTTGGCGGACAGTCTGCGCTCGCTCGGCCGGGCCGACGAGGCGTTGGACCACGCCGGGCAGGCCCTGGTGCTCTGCGAGGAGCTGGGGGCGGAACGGGACCAGGCACAGGCGCTGGTGGTACTGGGCCGCTCGCTCGCGGACCTCGGACGCGGGGCGGAGGCGGGGGTCAGGCTCCGGCAGGCGTTCGAGATCTTCGCCCGTCTGGGGCTGCCTGAGGCCGCCGAGGTGGCGGTGCTGCTGACGGAGCCCGCGTTCGCGCTGGTCGAGCCGTGAGCCGGCCGGCCGCCGGTGCGGCGGAGGGCTCGGGGCCGTCCGTGCCGTCCGTGCCGTGTGGACGGGGGCGGAGCAACGGCCGTTGAAGAAACGGTTCTGCGCTCGGGGAGGCGGCGGGAGCCGTGCCCGGTACGGGGGTCAGGAGCCGGTGCTGTTCCAGTCGCCGTGTCCGCCGCCGTCGGTGGGGGTCGGGGTCGGGGTCGGGGTGGTCGTGACCACCCCGCCCTGGCCGGCGCCGGTCGCACCGTCGGCCATCGCCGTGCCCGCCGCACCGAGGGCGATCGCCAGACCGAGGCCGGCGGCGGCCAGGCGGATCCGGGTGAGACGGTGGTTCGAGCGCTTCGCCATGACTGCTCCCTAGGGCGTCTTCCCTGGTGGGAAGGGGTTTTCCGGGGTGATGGGATCATCATGGCAAGGCGCGTTCAACGGCAGATCGACGCACGAGCACCGTGCGTCGATCACCGTCGTCGATCCGGTCGCCCATCACCGAGAGCGGGCGGGCGCGGGCGAGCGGGGGCGGGCCGGGTCCCGGTGGCCGCAGCACGCTCTAGGGGCGGATCTCCAGGGTGCAGCACTTCACGCTGCCGCCGCCCTTGAACAACTCGGAGAGGTCCACCCCGATCGGCCGGAAGCCGCACTCCCGCAGCCGGGCCGCCACCCCGGTCGCGGCCTCCGGCAACACCACGTGCAGGCCGTCGCTGATCGCGTTGAGCCCGAACACCGCCGCGTCCGCCTCCTCCACCAGCACCGCGTCCGGGAACAGCCGCCGCAGCACCGCCCGGCTGCCCGCGGAGAAGGCGCCCGGGTAGTACATGACCTCGTCGCCGTCGAGCACGCTCAGCGCGGTGTCGAGGTGGTAGAAGCGCGGGTCGACGAGGTCCAGGCCGATCACCGGCCGGCCGAGGAACTCCTGCGCCTCGGCGTGCCCGGCGGATTCGCTGCGGAAGCCCCGCCCGGCCAGCAGGTGGCCGCCGGTCAGCAGCAGGTCGCCCTCGCCCTCGTTGACGTGCTCCGGGTCGTGCGTCGTGAAGCCGTTCGCGCGGAACCACTCCAGGTAGGCCGGGCCCTCGGCGGCGCGCTCGACGTTGCGGAACCGGGCACCGAGCACCCGGCCGTCGACGACGGTCGCACCGTTCGCCGCGTACACCATGTCGGGCAGGCCGGGCAGCGGGTCGATCAGGTCGACCCGGTGACCGAGCTCGCCGTAGAGCTCGTACAGCCGCTCCCACTGGGCGACGGCGAGGCCGGTGTCGACCGGCTTGGCCGGATCCATCCAGGGGTTGATCGCGTAGCTGACCTCGAAGTGGGTCGGACGGCACATCAGGTAGCGGCGCGGGCGGGCGGTGCGGGTCATGGCGGGGCTCCGGGAAGTGAGGGAGGTGAGGGAGGTGAGGAGACCGGGGAGACCGGGGGTGAGGGTCCGCCGGGGGCGGGTCAGGAGTCGGCGGGTCGCTCGGGGAAGTTCCGCAGGCCGCGCAGGGGGCCGGCCAGCAGCACCGCGCCGGCCGACAGCAGCACGCCCGCCATGATCCAGATGGTGGTGCGGGCACCGAGCACCTCGCCCAGCCAGCCGCCGAGCAGGGCGCCCACCGGGATGGCGCTGAAGTTCACGGTCGAGGCGCTGGCCCGGATCCGGCCGATCATCTCGGGCGGGCAGTACGACTGGTAGAAGCTGCCGGCGATGACGTTCCCGGCGATCACCCCGCAGACCGCGACCGACCAGGCGACGGCGCTCGCCGCGAGCGGCAGCTGCTCACCGGCCAACGGCAGCAGGAGGATGAACGGCGCGGCGACCAGTTCGCAGAGCAGCAGCCCGCGCGCCGTGCCGAACCGCCGGGCGATCCGCCCGGCCAGCGCCGCACCGGCCAGGCCGCCGATCGACACCACCGCGAAGACCATGCCGATCCCACCGGGCGTCACCCCCACGCTGCGGACCAGGAAGACCGTCTGCACCGCCTGGATGCCGTTCAGCCCGAGGTTGCCGACGGCACCGAAGGTCGCCAGCGTGCGGAGGTACGGGTCGTGCGCCAGGAAGCGGACGCCCTCGCCGATCTCCCGCAGGATGCCGCGCCGTTCGGAGACCGGCGGCGGCGTCTCCTCGGCCTTGATGGTGCCCACGCAGAGCGCCGACACCAGGTAGGTGACCGAGTCGGCGAGCAGCCCGCTGGCCGCGCCGAACACCTGGGAGAGCAGGCCCGCCAGACCCGGCCCGGCGATCTCCGCCGCGGAGTCCCCCGAGCGCAGCTTGACGTTGGCCTCCAGCAGGTCCTGCTTGGCGACCAGCGCGGGCAGGACGGCGCCGTAGGCGGTGGAGAAGAACACCTTGACCGCACCGGCCAGCAGCGCCACCGCCACCAGCTGGGCCATGGTCAGGGCGTCGAGCCAGCCCGCCACCGGCACGCTGCCGAACAGCAGCAGCAACAGCAGGTCGCAGACCAGCATCACCTTCAGCCGGGGCCAGCGGTCCACCCAGGCGCCGGCCAGCAGACCGAGGAAGAGCCAGGGCACCCAGGCGGAGGCGGTCAGCACGCCGACCATGAACGGGGAGGCGTCGAGGGTCACGACGGCGACCAGGGCGAGCGCGACGTTGCCGACGGCGGTGCCGAGGCCGCTGGTCGTCTCGCCGATCCAGAGCTTGCGGAAGTCGCCCTGCGCCCAGAGGCCCCAGCGGCTCCTCCTCGGCGGGTCCGCCACGGGCGGCGGGACGGAGACAGTGGTGGTCATGACGGGGTCACTCTCCAAGCTTCTCGGCCAGCACGGCAGCGATCCGTGCGACGGGGTCGGGCTGTGTCATGGCGCCGTGCTCGCAGGCGATGCGGTGGAGCGTGACGCGGCCGTCCACGTACGGCCGCCAGGCCGCCTCGTAGGGCCAGTCCGCGGGCTTGTCGAGGGTGGCGCCGAAGAAGACGGCGTCGCCCCGGTAGCGGTCCGGCACGTGTTCGGCCATCAGCTTGCGGTGGTGTTCGAAGACGTCGGGCAGGACGCCGGCGGCCTCGCCGAGCAGCGCGGTGAGGTCGGCCTGCCCGCGTCCGTCGGCCGGGTCGTACCCGAGCGAGACGAGCAGCTCGGCGAGGGTGTCGACGGGGTCGTCGGACGGCGGGGCGTCCGCGTACCCGGCGGGGTCGGCCGGCACGCCGTCGAGGAGGGCGAGCAGCGCGACCTCGGCGCCGTCGGCCTGGAGCCGGACGGCCATCGCCTGGGCGACGACCGCGCCGAAGGACCAGCCGAGCAGGTGGTACGGGCCCTCGGGCTGGACGGTGCGCAGCTCGCGCACGTAGTCCTCGGCGATCTCGGTGACGGCAGCCGGGGAGCCGCCGCGCAGGCCGCGGGCCTGGAGGCCGTAGACCGGGCGGTCGGGGCCGAGGTGGCGCAGCAGGCCCGAGTAGACCCAGCTGATGCCCGCGGCGGGGTGGACGCAGAACAGCGGGGCCCTGCTGCCGCCGGCGCGGAGCGGGAGCAGCACGTCGAGGGCGTCGGAGGGGTCCGGGGCGCCGGGGGCGCCGGCGGCGGCCGACGGGCCGTCCGCCGCGTCCAGGCGGCGGGCCAGGCCCGCGACGGTGGGGGCCTCGAAGAGGGCCCGCATCCCGAGGTCGGTGCCGAAGGCGGTGCGGATCCGGCCCAGCAGCTTCATGGCGAGCAGCGAGTGGCCGCCGAGGTCGAAGAAGCCGTCGTCGACGGAGACGCCGGGCAGTCCCAGGACCTCGGCGAAGAGGCCGCAGAGCCGTTCCTCGCGCGGGGTGCGGGGCGGGCGTCCGGTGGGCGAGGCGGCGAAGTCCGGGGCGGGCAGGGCGCGGAGGTCGACCTTGCCGGCGGCGGTCAGCGGCAGCGCGTCGAGGAGCACGACGGCGGACGGGACCATGTGGGCGGGCAGCGACTCGGCGGTGAAGGCCCGCAGCTCGGCCGGGTCGAGGGGGGTGTCGGGCGTGGCTCCCGGGCCGGTGTCCCGGCCGGTTCCCCGCGCGGCGGATCCGCCGTCGGCGACCACGTAGGCGACCAGGCGGGGGCCGGCGGCGCCGTCCTCGCGGGCCGTCACGGTGGCGGCGTGGACGCGTGGGTGACGGGTGAGCACGTGCTCGATCTCGCCGGGTTCGACGCGGAAGCCGCGGATCTTGATCTGCTGGTCGGTGCGGCCCAGGTAGGCGAGGGCGCCGTCGCGGGTGCGGCGGACCAGGTCGCCGGTGCGGTACATCCGCTCCCCCGGCGCGCCCACGCCTGCGGCGAAGGGGTCGGCGACGAAGCGCTCGGCGGTGAGCTCCGGGCGGCCGAGGTAGCCGCGGGCCAGGCCCGCCCCGGCGAGGTACAGCTCGCCGGGGACGCCGACGGGCACCGGGTTCAGGTGCTCGTCCAGCACGTACGCCCGAGTCCCGAGGACGGTCCGCCCCAGCGCGGGGCGATCGGTGGCGGCGAACGGCTGGGTGAGCGCGTCGACGGTGGACTCGGTGGGCCCGTACAGGTTGTACGCGGCGGTGGCAGGGGCCTCCCGCAGCCTGGTCCAGAGCGACTGGCCGACGGCCTCGCCGCCGAGCAGCAGCACCCGCGGCGCCGGCGCGGCCAACAGGCCCTCGTCGAGCAGCTGTTCGGCGTAGGAAGGGGTGATCTCCAGGACGTCGACGCGCTCGGCCCGGACGTGCCGGACGAGGGCGGCGGCGTCGCGGCGGACGTCGTCCCCGAGCAGGTGCAGTTCGTGGCCGGCGACCAGCCAGAGCAGGCCGTCCCAGGAGGCGTCGAAGCAGAGCGAGGCGGTGAGGGCGACGCGCAGGCGGCCGTGGGCGCGCTCGGCCGCGCCGATCGGGCCGGTCGGGGCCCGGTGCGAGGCGAGCAGGGCGGCGATCGAGCCGTGGCTCACCACCACGCCCTTGGGGCGGCCGGTGGAACCGGAGGTGTAGACGACGTACGCGGCGTCCCCGGCGGTGGCACGGGGGGCGCGGGTGGCGCGGGTGGCCGGGGTGCGGGGGGCCGGGGTTCGGGTGGCCGGGGTGCGGGGGGCGGCCGTCCGCTCGGCGGCAGCGCGGGCGGCGGCGGGGCCGTCCGCCGGGCCGGGGCAGAGGGTGGCCAGGCCGTCCAGCAGTTCGGGCAGCGGCCAGCGGTCGTCGGTGAGGACCAGCGCGGGCGCGGCGTCGGCGAGCATGGCGGCGGTCCGGTCGGCCGGGTACTCGGCGTCCAGCGGGAGCGAGGCGGCGCCGGACCTGAGGACGGCGAGCACGGCGACCACCGTCTCGGCGGACCGCGGCAGCGCCAGGGCGACCACCGACTCGGGGCCGGCGCCCGCCGCGACCAGGCGGTCGGCCAGCCGGTCCGCGAGCGCGTCCAGCTCGGCGAAGGTCAGCCGGGTCCTCCCGGAGACCAGGGCGGTCGCGTCCGGCGTCCGGGCCGCCAGGGCCGCGAAGGCGTCCGGCAGCAGCGGCGCCTCGGCCGGCGGCGCCGCCGCTTCGGTGAGGAGTTCCGCGCGCTCGGCGGCGGAGAGCAGGTCGGCGCGGCCGATGGACTGTTCGGGGCGGGCGGCCACCGCGGCCAGCAGCCGGCCGAAGCGGACGGCGATCGACTCGACGGTCTCCCGGTCGAACAGGTCGGTCGCGAAGTCGATCGCGCACTCCAGTCCGGCGGGCGCGCCGTCGGCGTCGAAGGACTCGCCCATGCCGACGGAGAGGTCGAACTTCGCCTCGTACCCGCCGACCGGTTCGACGGTGGCCGGCAGGCCGGCCAGGTCGAGCGGTGCGTCCCCGGCGCCGCCCGGCGTGCCGCCCTGGAGCAGCAGCATCACCTGGAAGAGCGGGTGGCGGGCCAGCGAACGGGTGGGGTTGAGCTCCTCGACGAGTCGCTCGAACGGCACGTCCTGGTGGGCGTGGGCGTCGAGTTGGGCCTCCCGGACGCGGTGGAGCAGCTCGGCGAAGGCCGGGTCGCCGGACGTGTCGGTGCGCAGGACGAGGGTGTTGACGAAGAAGCCGACCAGGTCGTCCAGCGCCTCGTCGGTGCGGCCGGCGACGACCGAGCCGATCGGCACGTCGGTACCGGCGCCGAGCCGGGTGAGCAGCGCCGCCAGGCCCGCCTGGAGGGTCATGAACATCGTGACCCGGTGCTCGCGCGACAACGCGACCAGCGCCCGGTGCAGTTCGGCGCCCAGCGGGAGGACCACGCGGTCGCCGCGGTGGCCGCTGTCGGCGCGGCGGGGGCGGTCCACCGGGAGCGCGAGCTCCTCCGGGAGGTCCGCCAGGGTCTCGCGCCAGTAGGCGAGTTGACCGGCGGCGCGGCTCCCGGGGTCGGTCTCGTCCCCGAGCAGGGCGCGCTGCCACAGCGCGTAGTCGGCGTACTGGACGGGGAGTTGACGCCACCCGGGGGCCGAGCCGTCGCGGCGGGCGGCGTACGCCTCGGCGAGGTCGCGCAGCAGCGGGCCCATCGACCAGCCGTCCCCGGCGATGTGGTGGAGAACGAGGACGAGCAGGTGCTCGTCCGGGGCGAGCGGGAGCAGGTGGGCGCGGACCGGGAGGTCGGCGGCCAGGTCGAAGGGGATCGCGGCGCAGGCGGCCACGGCGGCGGCGGGGTCGGCGGGCGGGGCGGGGTGGCGGTCGAACGGGACGTGGGCCCCGGTGGGCGGAACGATCCACTGGTGGGGCTCGCCGTCCTGCTCGGTGACACGTGTGCGCAGGCTCTCGTGCCGGGCCGCCAGGTCGCCGAGGGCCGCTTCGAGGGCGGTCGGGTCCAGTGCTCCGGTGAGGCGCAGCGCGATCGGGAGGTTGTAGAGGGCGCTCGGGCCCTCCATCCGGTCGATCAGCCAGAGCCGTCGCTGGGCGAAGGAGAGCGGCAGCCGCTCCGGGCGCTCGCCGGCCGTCAGGGCCGGCCGGGCGTCGGAGCCGTCCAGCCGCCGGTCCAGGCCCGCCACGGTCGGGGCCTCGAAGACGTCCCGGATCCCCAGCTCGGCGCCGAGCGCCGAACGGACCCGGCTGACCAGCTTCATCGCGAGCAGCGAGTGGCCGCCGAGGGCGAAGAAGTCGTCGTCGATCGAGACGGTCGGCAGCCCGAGGACCTCGGCGACGAGGCCGCAGAGCAGTTCCTCGCGGGCGGTGCGGGCGGCCCGGCCGCCGACGAAGAGCCCGAAGTCCGGGTCGGGCAGGGCGCGGCGGTCGATCTTGCCGCTGCCGGTCAGCGGCAGCGTGTCGAGGGTGACGACGGCGGACGGCACCATGTGGGCGGGCAGCGACTCGGCGGCGAACCGGCGCAGTTCGAGGGCGAGTTCGGTGCCGGGCGCGGCCGTCGCGCAGTGGGCGACGAGGCGGCGGTCCCCGTCGGCGCTCTCGTGCAGGGTGACGACGGCCTGACGGACGGTCTCGTGGCGGGCGAGCACCTGCTCGATCTCGCCGAGTTCGATGCGGAAGCCGCGCACCTTGACCTGGTGGTCGGTGCGGCCGAGGTACTCGACCCGGCCGTCGCGGGTGCGGCGGACCAGGTCGCCGGTGCGGTACATCCGCTCCCCCGCCGCGTCCGCCCCCGCGGCGAAGGGGTCGGCGACGAAGCGCTCGGCGGTCAGGCCCGGGCGGCCGAGGTAGCCGCGGGCCAGGCCCGCCCCGGCGAGGTACAGCTCGCCGGGGACGCCGACGGGCACCGGGTTCAGGTGCTCGTCCAGCACGTACGCCCGAGTCCCGAGGACGGTCCGCCCCAGCGACGGGCGGTCCGAGTCGGCGACCGCCTGGATCAGGGCGTCGACGGTGCACTCGGTGGGCCCGTACAGGTTGTACGCGGCCGTGGCGGGGGCCTCCCGCAGCCTGGTCCAGAGCGACTGGCCGACGGCCTCGCCGCCGAGCAGCAGCACCCGCGGCGCCGGCGCGCCCGGCGGGACCTCGCCCGGCAGGCCCCCGCCCGGCAGGAGCTCGTCCAACAGGCCCTCGTCCAGGAGCTGTTCGGCGTAGGACGGGGTGACGTTGACGACGTCGACGCCCGTCTGCCGGAGGTGGCGGACCAGCGCGGCGGGTTCGCGGCGCAGCTCGTCGTCGATCAGGTGCAGTTCGTGGCCGGCGACCATCCAGAGCAGGCTGTCCCAGGAGGCGTCGAAGCAGAGCGAGGCGGTCAGTGCGACGCGGAGCCGGCCGTGCCGCCGCTCGACGTCGCCGAAGGTGTCGGCCCGGTGCGCGGCCAGCAGGGCGGCGATCGAGCCGTGGCTCACCACCACGCCCTTGGGGCGGCCGGTGGAACCGGAGGTGTAGATGACGTAGGCGGCGTCGGACGGCCCGACCCGGGCGGGGAGGGCGTCGGCGGGCTGCCCGGCCCACAGGTGCTCGTCGGTACGGAGCTGCGGGAAGCCGTCCAGAGCCTCCGGCAGCGGCCAGGCCGCGTCGGTGAGGACGACCGCCGGGCGGGCGTCGGCCAGCATGTGGGCGGTGCGGTCGAGGGGGTGGTCGGCGTCCAGCGGCAGGAAGGCGGCGCCGGCCTTGAGCACCGCGAGCCGGGCGACCACCGTGTCCGCCGACCGGGACAGGGCCAGCGCGACCAGCGACTCCGGGCCGAGGCCGGCCGCCGTCAGGCCGTGGGCGAGACGGTTGGCGCGGGCGTCGAGTTCGGCGTAGGTCAGCCGGGCGCCCCGGAAGACCAGGGCGGTGAGCTCCGGCGTGCGGGCCGCCCGGTCCTCGAAGACGGCCGGGACGAGCGGCCGGTCGGCGGGCGACGGCCGCGCGCCGCCGAGCAGTTCGGCGCGCTCGCCCTCGGCCAGCAGGTCGGCGCGGCCGATCCGCCGCCCCGGCCGCTCGACCACGGCCGCCAGCAGCCGGCCGAAGCGGGCGGCGATCGACTCGACCGTCTCGCGGTCGAACAGGTCGGTGGCGTAGTCCATCGCGCAGTCCAGTCCGGCGGGCGCGCCGTCGGGGCCGAAGAACTCCTCCAGCGTCACGTTCAGGTCGAACTTGGCGACTCCGGTGCCGGCCGGCAGCGACTCGGCCCGCAGGCCGGCCAGCTCCGGCTCGGCCTCCTCGGTGGACTGCAGGACCATCGCCACCTGGAAGAGCGGGTGGCGGGCCAGCGAACGGGCCGGGTTGAGCTCCTCGACCAGCCGCTCGAACGGCACGTCCTGGTGGGCGTAGGCGCCGAGGCCGGTCTCCCGGACCCGGCCGAGGAGTTCGGTGAAGGTCGGGTCGCCGGAGGTGTCGGTGCGCAGGACGAGCGTGTTGACGAAGAAGCCGACCAGGTCGTCCAGCGCCTCGTCCGAGCGGCCGGCGACGACCGAGCCGATCGGCACGTCGGTACCGGCGCCGAGCCGGGTGAGCAGCGCCGCCAGGCCCGCCTGGAGGGTCATGAACATCGTGACCCGGTGCTCGCGCGACAACGCGACCAGCGCCCGGTGCAGTTCGGCGTCGATCGGCAGGGCCACCCGGTCGCCTCGGTGATCGGCGCGGGCGCCGCGCGGGCGGTCCGCCGGGAGGGCCAGCTCCTCCGGGAGGTCTGCCAGGGTCTCGCGCCAGTAGGCGAGTTGACCGGCGGCGAGGCTCTCCGGGTCGGTCTCGTCCCCGAGCAGGGCACGCTGCCACAGCGCGTAGTCGGCGTACTGGACGGGGAGTTGACGCCACCCGGGGGCCGAGCCGTCCCGGCGGGCGGCGTACGCCTCGGCGAGGTCGCGCAGCAGCGGGCCCATCGACCAGCCGTCCCCGGCGATGTGGTGCAGCGCCACCACCAGGACGTGGTCCTCGGGGGCGATCCGCAGCAGGGTGACGCGGACGGGCGGCTCGGCGGCCAGGTCGAAGGGGCGGCGGGCCGCCCGGTCGACCTCGGCGTCGACGGCCCCGGGCGCGCAGTCGAGGAGTTCGACCCGCAGGGGCGCCTCGGCGGGGGTGAGGATCCGCTGGTGGGGCTCACCGTCCTGCTCCGCGATGACGGTGCGCAGGCTCTCGTGCCGGGCCGCCAGGTCGCCGAGGGCCGCTTCGAGGGCGGTCGGGTCCAGTGCTCCGGTGAGGCGCAGCGCGAGCGGCATGTTGTAGAGGGCGCTCGGGCCCTCCATCCGGTCGATCAGCCAGAGCCGCTGCTGCGCGAAGGAGAGCGGCAGCCGCTCCGGGCGCTCGCCGGCCGTCAGGGCCGGCCGGGCGTCGGAGCCGTCCAGCCGCCGGTCCAGGCCCGCCACGGTCGGGGCCTCGAAGACGTCCCGGATCCCCAGCTCGGCGCCGAGCGCGGTGCGGACCCGGCTGAGCAGCTTGGTGGCGAGCAGCGAGTGGCCGCCGAGGGCGAAGAAGTCGTCGTCGACGGTGACCTCCGCCAGGCCGAGGACCTCGGCGAACAGCCCGCAGAGAATCTCCTCGCGGGCCGTCCGGGCGGCCCGGCCCCCGGTCGCGGCGGCGAAGTCGGGGGCGGGCAGGGCGGCCCGGTCGAGCTTGCCGTTGACGTTGAGCGGCAGCGCGTCCAGGGTCACGAAGGCGGCCGGGACCATGTAGTCGGGGAGGGCGGCGGCCGCGTGGACGCGCAGCGCGGCCGGGTCGAGCTGCGGCGTGCCGACCACGTAGGCGACCAGCCGGGTGCCGGCCGCGCCGTCCCGGTGGGGCAGCACGGCGGCGCGCAGCACGTCGGGGTGGGCGGTGAGAGTGGTCTCGATCTCGCCGGGTTCGATCCGGAAGCCGCGCACCTTGACCTGGTGGTCGGTGCGGCCCAGGTACTCGACCCGGCCGTCGGGGCGGCGGCGGGCGAGGTCGCCGGTGCGGTACATGCGCTCCCCCGCCGCTCCCGCCGCTGCGCCGAAGGGATCGGCGACGAAGCGCTCGGCGGTCAGGCCCGGGCGGCCGAGGTAGCCGCGGGCCAGGCCCACCCCCGCCAGGTACAGCTCACCGGGGACGCCGACGGGCACCGGGTTCAGCTGCCCGTCGAGGACGTACGCGCGGAGGTTGGGCAGCGGGCGGCCAATCAGCGGGCGGCCGTCGGTGAGCCGGTGGTACAGCGCGTCGACGGTGCACTCGGTGGGGCCGTACACGTTGAGGACGGCGGTGTCGGGGGCGGCGGCGAGGACGCTCCAGAGGGACTGGCCGAGGGCCTCGCCGCCGACCATCACGAGGGCGGGCGGGCAGACGGTGAGCAGGCCCTCCTCGACCAGCCGTTCGGCGTGGCCGGGGGTGATGTCGAGGACGTCGGCCCCGGTGCGCGCGAGGTGGCGGACGACGGCGGCGGCGTCGCGGCGCAGGTCGTCGTCCAGTACGTGCAGCTCGTGGCCGGCGACCATCCAGAGCAGCGCTTCGAGTGACGTGTCGAAGGACAGCGAGGCGGTCTGGGCGAAGGTGAACCGCCGCCCGGGGCGGGCCTGTTCGGCGACGGTGACGGTCTCGGTGCGGTGGAAGGCGAGCAGGTTGGCGAAGCCGGCGTGGCGGACCACGACGCCCTTGGGGCGGCCGGTGGAGCCGGAGGTGTAGATGACGTACGCGGCGTTCTCGGGGCCGGCCGTGGCCGGAAGGTCACCGGCGGGCCGGTCGGCCCACGCCTCCGGGGCGGCGGGCAGGACGGGCAGGCCGTCCAGCACCTCGGGCAGCGGCCAGTCGTCGGTGGTGAGGACGGCCGCCGGGCGGGCGTCGGCGAGCAGGTAGGCGATCCGGTCGCGGGGGTAGTCGGCGTCCAGCGGCAGGAAGGCGGCACCGGCCTTGAGCACGGCGAGCAGGGCGACCACCGACTCGGCCGACCGGGGCAGCGCGAGGGCGACCACCGACTCGGGGCCGACGCCGGCGGACCGCAGCCCGTGCGCGAGGCGGTTGGCGCGGGCGTTCAGCTCGGCGTAGGTCAGCCGGGTGTCCCGGAAGACCAGGGCGGTGAGCTCCGGCGTGCGGGCCGCCCGGTCCTCGAAGACGGCCGGGACGAGGGCGTCGGACGCGAGGCCGTCGGGGGCGAGGGCGTCCGGCCCCGGGCGGGCGGTGCCGTGCCAGTCGGCCAGGGCCGCCCGGCCGGCCTCGCCGAGCACGTCCAGCTCGGCGACCGGGAGGTCCGGGCGCTCGGCGACCTGGGCGAGGATCGCGGTGAGGGCGGCGGCGAGCCGCTCGGCGGTGCTCCGGTCGAAGAGGTCGGTGGCGAACTCCAGGCCGCCTTCCAGCCCCGCCGGGGCGCCGTCCGGGTGGTGGCGTTCGGAGAGGTTGAGGGTGAGGTCGAAGGCGGTGGTCGGCAGGCCGAGCGGCTCGTAGGCGGTGCGGGTGCCCGGGAACTCCGGACCTCCGCCGCCGGTGGTGTTGTCGAAGGCGATCATCACCTGGAAGAGCGGGTGGCGGGCCAGCGTGCGGGCCGGGTTCAGCTCCTCGACCAGGCGCTCGAACGGCACGTCCTGGTGCGCGTAGGCGGCGAGGTCGGCCTCCCGGACGCGGGCCAGCAGCTCGGCGAAGGTGGGGCGGCCGGCGAGGTCGGTGCGCAGCACCAGGGTGTTGGCGAAGAAGCCGACCAGGTCGTCGAGGGCCTCGTCGAGGCGGCCGGCCAGCGGGGTGCCGATCGGCAGGTCGTCGCCGGCGCCGAAGCGGTGCAGCAGGGTGGCGTACGCGGCCTGGAGCACCATGAACAGGGTCGCCCCGTGCGCGGTGGCCAGGGCGGCCAGCCGGGCGTGGAGGGCCGCGTCCAGCTCCAGCGGGACGACGTCGCCGCGGTGGGTGGCGACGGGCGGGCGGGGGCGGTCCGCGGGGAGCGGCAGCTCGTCCGGCAGGCCGGCCAGGGCCTCGCGCCAGTGGGCGAGCTGACGGCCGAGCGGGCTGTGCGGGTCGGTGTCGGAGCCGAGCAGCCGGTACTGCCAGAGGGTGTAGTCGGCGTACTGGACCGGCAGCGGTTCCTGGACCGGCCGTTCGCCGCCGAGCCGGGCCGTGTAGGCCTCGGTGAGGTCGTGGAAGAGCGGCCGCAGCGACCAGCCGTCGCCGGCGATGTGGTGCAGGACCAGCAGCAGGACGTGCTCGTCCGCGCCTTCGGGCCGCAGGTAGGCGTGCAGCGGGACGTCGGCGGCCAGGTCGAAGGTGTGGCCGGTGAGTTCGTCGACCGGGCGGTCGGTGACGGTGAGCAGCGGGCCGGGCGGGGCGGGCAGCACCCGCTGGTGGGGGACGCCGTCGTGCTCGCCGAAGACGGTGCGCAGGGCCTCGTGCCGGTCGACGACGTCGCCGAGGGCGCGTTCGAGGGCGGCCGGGTCGAGCGGGCCGGTCAGCCGCAGGGCGAGGTTCACGTTGTAGGTGGCGGCGGGGCCCTCGGCCCGGCCGAGGAACCAGAGGCGGCGCTGGGCGAAGGACACCGGCAGCCGTTCGGGGCGCTCCTCCCGGCCCAGCACGATCCGGGCGGGGCCGGCGGCGGACCCTGCGGACCCGGCACGGCCGACGGAGGCGGTGGCGGCGGCGGGCCCGGTCGAGCCGCTCGGCCCGGCGGCGAGGCGGGCGGCGAGGGCGGCCACGGTCGGCGCCCGGAAGAGGTCGCCGATGGCGAGTTCCGCGCCGAGTTCGGTGCGGGCCCGGCCGACCAGGCGGGTGGCGAGCAGGGAGTGGCCGCCGAGTTCGAAGAAGTCGTCGTCGACGGTGATGCCGTCGATGCCGAGGATCTCGCCGAAGAGTGCGCAGAGGGCGCGCTCGCGGTCGTCGCGCGGGGCGCGGCCCGCGGTGTCGGCGGCGAGGTCGGGGGCGGGCAGGGCGCGCCGGTCGACCTTGCCGTTGGCGTTGAGCGGCAGGGCGGGGAGCACGACGACGGCGGACGGGACCATGTACGCGGGGAGCGTCCCGGCGGCGAACTGCCTGAGCTCGGCGGCGAGTCCGGACGCGCCGTCCGGGGCGGCGGCGCAGTAGCCGACCAGCCGGGTGTCACCGGGGCGGTCCTCGCGGGCGATCACGACGACCTGCCGGACGGCGGGGTGGCGGGAGAGCACCGCCTCGATCTCGCCGAGCTCGATCCGGAAGCCGCGGATCTTGACCTGGCCGTCGATCCGGCCGAGGAACTCGACCGCGCCGTCGGCCCGGCGGCGCACCAGGTCACCGGTGCGGTACATCCGCTCCCCCGGCGTGAAGGGGTCGGCGACGAACCGCTCGGCGGTCAGCGCGGGCCGGCGCCAGTAGCCGCGGGCCAGGCCGGCCCCGGCGACGTACAGCTCGCCGGGGACACCGGCCGGGACGGGCTGCAGCCGCGCGTCCAGGACGTGGGCGCGCATGTTGTCGAGCGGGCCGCCGATCGGTGCGCGGGGGCCCGCCAGGTCGGCGGGGGCGAGGTGGTGGAACGTGGCGAAGGTGGTGGCCTCGGTGGGGCCGTAGACGTGGGCGAGCAGCAGGTCGGGGCAGCGGTCGAGGACGCGGCGCAGCAGGGTGCCGGAGGCCGCCTCGCCGCCGGTGCAGACGGTACGCAGGGCGGTGAAGGTCTCGGGGGCCTGCTCGGCGACCAGGTCGAAGAGCGCCTTGGTCAGGAAGACGGCGGTCACGTCGTGCCGGGTGGCGACGGCGTGCAGGGCGGCGGCGTCCAGGGTGCCGGGCGGGGCGACCACCACCGTGCCCCCGTTCAGCAGGGGCGTCCACAGTTCGTAGGTGGCGGCGTCGAAGGCGTGCGGGGAGTGCAGCAGGATCCGCTCGTGCCGGCCGTCCTGCCAGCGGCGGTCGGCGGCGAGGTCGACGACGTCGCGGTGGCGGACGGCGACGCCCTTGGGGGTGCCGGTGGAGCCGGAGGTGAACATCACGTAGGCGAGCCGGTCGGGGTGGACGGGCAGGCCCGGGTCGTGGTCGGGGGCGTCGTGCCCGTCGCCGGGCCGGACCACGGCGGCGGTGTGCGGGAAGCCCGGGTCCGCGCGGTCGGTGAGCAGGACGGGGGCGCCGGTGTCGGCGAGCAGGGCGGCCATCCGCTCGGGCGGCAGGCCGGCGTGCATCGGGACGTAGCAGCCGCCGGCCTTGAGCACGGCGAGGGTGGCGACGACCAGGTCGACCGAGCGCTCCATCAGCAGGGCGACCGGGGACTCGGGGCCGACGCCGCGGGCGATCAGGTGGTGGGCGAGCCGGTTGGCGCGGGCGTCGAGCTCGGCGTAGCCGACGGTGCCGCCGTCGTGGGCGAGCGCGACCGCGTCGGGGGTGCGGGCGGCCTGCGCCGCGAACAGGGCGGGCAGGGAGCCGGTCCGGACCGGGGCGGCGGTGGCGTTCCAGGTGTCGACCAGGAGGGTGCGCTCCTCGGGGCCGAGGACGTCGAGGGCGCCGATCGGGGCCGCGGGGTCGGCCGCCGCGGCGGCGAGCAGCCGGCCGAGCCGCTCGAACAGGGCGGCGACGGTGGCCCGGTCGTAGAGGTCGGCCGCGTACTCGACCGAGCCGGTGAGGCCCGCGGGGGCGCCGTCCGGGCCGTGCCGTTCGGTGATGCCGATGTTGAGGTCGAACTTCGCCACCCGCAGGCCGAGCGGCTCGGGCTCCGACTCCAGCCCGGGCAGGCCGAGTTCGCCCTCCTCGTGGTTCTGCAGGACCAGCAGGGTCTGGAAGAGCGGGTGGCGGCCGAGCACGCGGGTCGGGTTGACCTCCTCGACCAGCCGCTCGAACGGAACGTCCTGGTGGGAGAACGCGTCGAGCTGGGACTCCCGGACCCGGCCGAGGAGTTCGGCGAAGGTCGGGTCCCCGGAGGTGTCGGTGCGCAGGACGAGCGTGTTGACGAAGAAGCCGACCAGGTCGTTCAGCGCCTCGTCGGAGCGGCCGGCCACGCCGGTGCCGAGCGGGATGTCGGTGCCGGCGCCGAGGCGGGTGAACAGGGCGGCCAGGCCGGCCTGGAGGACGGAGAACAGGGTGGACCGGTGGCGGCGCGCCAGATCGGCCAGCGCGGCGTGCAGGTCGGCGCCGTAGACGAACGGGACGGCGTCGGCGGCGCCGGTCGGGACGGGGGGCCGGGGGCGGTCGGCCGGGAGCTCCAGTTCCTCCGGGAGACCGGACAGGACTCCTCTCCAGTAGTCGAGTTGACGGGCCATCAGGCTCTCGGGGTCCGACTCCTCGCCGAGCAGCTCGCGCTGCCAGAGGGTGTAGTCGGCGTACTGGACCGGCAGCGGCTCCCAGGCGGGGGCGGAGCCGGCCAGCCGGGCCCGGTAGGCGGTGGCGAGGTCGCGCAGCAGGGGGCCGAGCGACCAGCCGTCACCGGCGATGTGGTGGAGCACGACGAGCAGCACGTGCTCGGTGGGCGAGAGCGAGAAGACCGTGACCCTGAGGGGGAGTTCGGCCGCCAGGTCGAAGGTGCGGGCGGCGGCCCGGTCCAGCACGGCGGGGTAGTCCCCACCGTCCGGTCCCGGTGCGCAGTCCACCGTCTCGAAGGCGATCGACGCCTGCGCGGACGGCAGGATCCGCTGCACCGGGACTCCCCCGACCACCGGGAACACCGTGCGCAGGGCCTCGTGCCGGGCGACCACGTCCGCCGTCGCGGCGCGCAGCGCGGCGGTGTCCGGCGCACCGCGCAGCCGGACCGCGAACGGCAGGTTGTAGAGCGCGGTCGGCCCTTCGATCTGGTCGACCAGCCAGAGCCGCTGCTGTGCGTACGAAACCGGGATCACGGTGCTTCCTCTACTCACGTCTGCTCACGTCACGGCGTGGGAAATGGGTGGCGGCCTCAGGCCGGGACGGCGGTGGTGGGCAGCACGCCGGGTCGGCAGTCCAGGACGTCGACCGGCCGGCCCATCGCGACGACGATCTTCCGGTCGCCGCGGAACGGGTCGCGGCCGTGCGCACAGAGCACGTTGTCCACCAGCATCACGTCGCCGACCTGCCAGGTCTCGCGGACGGTCGCCGCCTCGTACGCGGCGTTGAGCGCGTCCACGTCCTCCCGCGGGAGCGGTTCGCCGTCGCCGAAACCGGTGTTGAACGGCAGGCCGTCCGCGCCGAACTCGTCGACCATGGCCTCCCGGATGTCCGGGTCGAGCGACCACTCGTTCCAGAAGGCCAGGTGGTTGAACCAGACCTCCTCGTCGGTGTGCGGGTGGTGGACGGTGGCCGGGCGCAACTGGCTGGTGCGCAGGTTGCCGTCCGGCAGCCACTC
The DNA here is from genome assembly GCF_042726075.1 of Kitasatospora sp. NPDC127035. Classification (NCBI taxonomy): domain Bacteria; kingdom Bacillati; phylum Actinomycetota; class Actinomycetes; order Kitasatosporales; family Streptomycetaceae; genus Kitasatospora; species Kitasatospora sp. NPDC127035. The sequence continues at coordinate 59,083 of NZ_JBHXDN010000003.1, forward strand.
CCAGGAGATGCCGTTCTCGCGGCAGTACTGCTCGACGTCGGCGCGGTCCTCGGTGCCGAAGGCGGTCCGCCAGCCGAGCGAGACGTAGTCGGAGTAGGTGCGGGTGAGCGTCCAGCCGGAGGAGCGACCGCGCTCCGCCAGGTGCGCGGGCAGCCCGGCGAGGACCTTGCGGACGTCGGCCGTCGGGGTGGCGCCGCCCTCCTCCGGGGCCGTCAGGCAGGCGAAGAGCAGCCGGCCGGGGAAGGTCAGGGTGTAGCTGTTCTCGTTGTGCATCCGGATCGACTGCGCGGGCGGCAGGTCCGTCGACGAGAAGACGCCGTCGCCGAAGTCGCTGCGCGGGGTGGCCTTCTCCCGGTACGGGGTCGGCTCGGGGATCAGCACGTCGCGGACGGCGGCGACGTCCGCGGCGGTGGCCACCGGCAGCCCGCGCAGAAAGATCGTGCCGTGCTCGTGCAGGGCGGCGGTCAGCTCGGCCTCGTGGTCCCGCAGCCAGGCGCAGGCTCCGGCGACGTCGGCGGCGGCCGGGACGCGGGTGAGGGCCGGACGGCCGGGGTTCAGCTCCCAGGTCGGCATGGCGGCGCTCACCGGGTGCCGAGGGCGGCCACCAGGCCGGCCGGGCGGATGTCGGTCCAGTTGGCCTCGATCCAGTCCAGGCAGTCCTGGCGGGTGGCCTCGCCGTGGACGGTGGTCCAGCCGGCCGGCACGTCGATCCAGACCGGCCAGAGCGAGTGCTGGTTCTCGTCGTTGACCAGCACCAGGTAGCCGGCGTTGTCGTCCTCGAACGGGTTGCTCACGGTGGTCTCCTCGAAGGGGGTGTGGCCTGGGGTGTGGTTCGAAGGTATCGGCGCCGTACGGGCCCGGGCGGCACAAGGCCCGGCAGGTGAGCGGCAGTTAGCCACCTGCCGGGCGGGGGCCCGGGACCGGGGTCCGGTCGGTGCGAGAGGAGGGTCGTGGGCGGGGTCGTGGCGGGGTCGTCGGCCGGGTTCGGGAGCGACAGCGGGGTCGTGCGTGGGGGCCGGGGCGGGGGGGGCCGGGGCGGGGGGCCGGGGCGGGGGCCGGTCAGCGCGGGGTGAGGCGGACCGGGAGGTGGTCCAGCCCGAAGTTGATGATCGACCGGTTGTACTGGACCGGCCCCGCCGGCTCGATCGCCGCGGCCTTCTCCAGCGCCGCCGAGAACAGCGCGCCCAGCTCGGCCTTGGCCAGCGGCGCACCGATGCAGTAGTGGGCCCCCAGGCCCAGCGCGAGGTGCTTGTTGGGCGAACGGTCCAGCCGGACCTCCTCGGGCCGGTCGAAGGCCTCCGGGTCCCGGTTGGCGGACCAGACCCAGACCGCCACCCGGTCGCCGCGCCGGATCTGCCGCCCGGCCAGCTCGACGTCCCGGGTCGCGGTGCGCAGCGTGTGCAGGCCGACCGAGGTCCACCGCAGCAGCTCGTCCACGGCCGAGTCCATCGACACCTCGCCCTGCTGCAACCGCCGCCACAGGTCGGGCCGCTGGACCAGGGTGTGCAGGCCCATCGCCGCGGTGTGCCGGACCGTCTGGACGCCGCCGACCACGATGTTGTCCAGGTTGAGCACCACGTCCTCGATCGGCATCAGCCGCCCGCCGACCTTGTAGGTGGCCATCATGGAGATCAGGTCGTCCCGCGGGTCGGTGCGGCGCAGCATCACCTGGTGCATCAGGTACGGGATCAACTGCTGGTGCCCGGCGCGGCGTTCCTCCGGCGTGCTGCCGAGGAAGGCCACGTCGCAGACCCGGACCATCATGTCGCGGTCCTGCTCGGGGACGTCCAGCAGATCGCACATGACGGCGAGCGGCAGCGCCGAGACCACGTCGACGAGGTCGGCCTCGCCCTGCTCCACGGCCCGGTCGAAGAGCTCCCCGGCCCGCTCGGCGATCGACCGGGAAGCCCCGCGCACCCCGCCCTTGGAGAAGAACGGGTTCGCCGGAGCCCGCAGTTCACGGTGCCGGGGCGGGTCGGTGAGGGCCATCATCCGGCCGGAGCCGACCGGCACCTTGCCCTCGCCCGAGCCCAGCAGCGAGCCGGACTCCGAACTGAACACGGCCGCGTTGCGCAGCACGTCCGCCGACTCGCGGTAGGTCATCACCGACCAGACCGGACCGTCGTCCATAGTGTCGGTGCGGTGGACGGGCGCCTCGCGGCGCAGCTCGTCGACCAGGGCCGGGGTGTCGGGGCGGGCCCAGAGGGCCGGGTCGGTGAGGTCGACGGCGGTGGTGGTCACCATTGCTGCTCCCTGGTGTCGTGCGCGGGGACGGAGGTCTGGCGGCCCGCCAGGAGGGTGGTCAGGAGGCCGACCGGACCGGGGCGGTCGACGGTGGCCAGGAGGTGCCCGCCGGGGACGACGTGGTGGCCGAAGTCGCCGCGGGTGTGCGCGGCCCAGCCGGTGAGGTCGGTGGCGCCGAGCATCGGGTCGTCGGCGCCGGCCACCGCGTACAGCGCGGAGCCGATCGGCGCGTGCGGGCGGTACCGGTAGGTGGCGCTGACCGCGAGGTCGGTGCGGATGCCGGCGAGCGCCAGGTCGACGAGTTCGGGCTCGGCCCGGACGACCTCCTCCAGGCCGGTGAGCCGCAGCAGCTCGGACGCGTCGAGGTCCCGGGACTCCCGCTCGGTCCACGCGGCGGGGCTGGGCGCGGCGGCGGCCACCACCAGCTCGGGGCGGCGGTCGGCGGGCAGCGCGCGGGCGACCTCGTAGGCGAGCAGGGCGCCGAAGCTCTGCCCGTAGAAGCCGAACCGGCCACCGTCCAGGTGCGGGGCGATCGCCCCGGTCACGGCCGCCACCAGGGCGTCGAAGTCGGGCGGCATCGGGTGCCGGCTGCGCCCGCCGCGGGCCGGCGGGCGCAGCGCCCAGACCTCCGCGGCCGGGGCGAGCGCCCGGGCCAGCGGGGTGTAGGCGGTGGCGTCGCCGCCGGCGTGCGGGAAGCAGAACAGCCGGAACGGGCGGTGGGGCTGGGGCGCGGGGACGAGGAGCCAGTCGCCCTCGATCCGCGGGCGGGCGGTCGGCCGGACGGCGATGCTCATCGGACGGCCTCCCGGCGGGCGGTGAGCGCGGGGCGCGGGGCGGCCGGGCCCGCCTCGGTGGCGCGGCGGACGGCGGCGGTGAACCCGGCGAGGTCGTCGGCGTCCAGCAGGTGCCGGAGCTGGAGCTCGACGTCGAGCTTGCGGCGCAGCAGGTGGACGACGCGCAGGGCGGCGAGCGAGTGGCCGCCGAGCGAGAGGAAGTCGTCGGTGGGCTCGACGGAGGGGACGCCGAGCACGGTGCGCCAGACCTCGGCGACCAGCTCGTCCACTCCCCCGGGCCCGTCGGCCGCGGCGCTCCCGGCGGTGTCCGCCGACGGCGCGGGCAGGGCGCGGTGGTCGACCTTGCCGTTGGGGGTGAGCGGCAGCGCGGCCAGCACGGTCACGGTGGCCGGCACCAGGTGGGCAGGCACGGTGCGGCGCAGTTCGGCGAGCAGCTCGGCGGGGCGGGCCCCGCCCGTGACGTAGCCGGCCAGCCGGACGTCCCCGGGGGCGGCCTCGTACACGGTGGCCGCGGCCGCCGTGACCCCGTCCAGGGCGGCCAGGGCGTGCTCGACCTCGCCCAGCTCGACCCGGAAGCCGCGCAGCTTGACCTGCCGGTCGACCCGGCCGACGTACTCCAGCAGCCCTTCGGCGCTGCGCCGGGCCTGGTCGCCGGTCCGGTACATCCGGGCGCCCGGCTCCGTCGTGAACGGGTCGGCGACGAACCGGCCCGCCGTCAGGCCGGGGTGGCCCGGGTAGCCGTGTGCCACGCCCGGCCCGGCCAGGTACAGCTCGCCGACGGCGCCGGCGTCGGTGACCGGGGCGAGCCGGTCGTCCAGCAGGTAGGTGCGGACGCCGGGCAGCGGCTCGCCCAGGTGCGGGCCGGGGCCGGTGATCCAGGTGGTGACCGCCTCGACGGTGCACTCGGTGGGCCCGTACAGGTTGAGCGCCTCGATGCCGCCGTCGGCCAGCTCGCGCCAGGTGCGCCCGGGCACCGGCTCGCCGCCCATGAACAGGCGCGGCACCCGGGCGCCTGCCAGCGGCTCGCGGAGCAGCTGCCAGTGCGAGGGGGTCAGGTCGAGGTCGGTGACGCCGTACTCGGCGAGGAGCGCGGCGAGCCGGAGCGGGTCGGCGCGCCGGGCGTCGTCGATCACCACCAGGGTGTCGCCGCGGCAGAGCCGGGTCCACTGGGGGACGGAGGCGTCGAAGGAGACGCTGGCGTTCCAGCCGACCACGGCCGGCTCGGGGCGGTGGGCGCCGCGCTGCGCCAGGGCGTCGGCGAGGTGGGCGACGCCGCCGTGGGTCACCTCGACCCCCTTGGGGCGGCCGGTGGAGCCGGAGGTGTAGATGACGTAGGCGGAGTCGGCCGGGTGCGGGGTGAAGTCGGCGAACGGCGCGTCGCCCTCCGGTCCGTCGGCGGACGGCGCTTCGGTGTCGGGGCGGAGCACCGGGACGCCGGCCGGGACCGGCGGCGCGGTGTCGGTGCTGACCACGGCGGCGAGGCGGGCGTCGGCGGCCATGAAGGAGATCCGCTCGGCCGGGTAGGCCGGGTCCAGTGGGACGTACGCGGCGCCGGCCCGCCAGGTGGCGAGCAGCGCGACCGGCAGGTCGGCGGTCCGGGCGAGGTGGATGCCGACCCGGTCGCCGCGCCGGACGCCGTGTGCCCGGAGGGCGCGGGCCAGGGCGGCGGTGCGGCGGTCCAGGGCGGCGAAGTCGAGGCTGCCGTCGACGCCGTGCACGGCGGGCCGGCCGGGGTGGGCGGCGACCGCGGCGCGCAGCCGGGTCAGCAGGTCGACGGCGGCGGGGGCGGCAGCGGGGGCAGCGGCGGGGGCGGGCTCGGTGGGGGCGGCCGGCTCGGCGAAGGTGGTCATGCGGGGGCACTCCTCGGTCAGGTCGGGCAGATCACGTCGGGTGGGGCGCGCAGGCGGGCGCGCGGGAGCGGCGGCAGCGCGCGGCGAAGGCGGGTGCGCGGGGCGGGTAGGCGGGGCGGGTGCGCGGGGCGGGTACGCGGGGCGGGTACGCGAGGCGGGCGTCAGACGGGCGGGGCCAGCCGGGCCAGGGCCGCGGCGTAGGCGTCGATGAACTCCTCCGCGGTGGCGTCGTCGACCAGCGCGCGCTGGTGGTCCACGGCGAGCAGGACGCGGTCCGAGACCGGGTCCTGGATCAGCGAGGCGCCGAACGCGAAGCTGTTGGGCTCGTGCCGCAGGGTGGGTTCCGAGCCGATCCGGCCGTCCTCGATCCGGGCCGGGCCGAGCCGTCCCAGGGCGTGGAACCGCAGGTAGCCGAACTGGCTGTCGAGCGCGGTGTCGGCCATCATGCGGGCCAGCCGGGCGAACGGCACCCGGCGGTGCGGCATCATGTCCAGCTCCTCCCGGTGCACGTGGCGGACCAGCTCGGCCAGGTCCTCCCCCGGTTCGGCGACCAGCGGCACCGTGTTGAGGAAGAGCCCGTACACCTCGGTGCCGCCGAGCCGCTCCAGGCGGCCGTTCATCGCCAGCCCGGTGGTGACCCGTTCCCGGCCGGTGATCCGGGCGAGGGCGTGCAGGTGGGCGGCGAGGGCGACCGACTTGACCGGGACGCCGAGCGCGTCGGCGGCCCGCCTCAGCTGGCCGGGAGCGTCCGGGAGGACCCGTTCGACGGTGCGCGGCAGCTCGTGGACGTCCTCGCTGCCGGGCCAGAGCTGGCCGGTGGCGCCGTCGAGCCGCTCGTGCCAGTACGCCAGGGACTCCCGGTCACCGGCCGCCGCGCGTTCGACGGCGACGAAGTCGCGGAAGGCGGTGCGGGGCGGCGGGGTGGGCGCGGAGACCGGGTCGGCGGCCAGCGCGGCGTGCCGTTCGAGGAGTTCGGCGAGCAGGGAGGTGAAGCTCCAGCCGTCGAGGATCGCGTGGTGTTCGGAGATCGTGAGCTGGAAGGCGTCGTCCGCCAGCCGCTGCACCGTGATCCGGAAGAGCGGCGGGGTCGCGAGGTCGAACGGCCGCTCGCGGTGCTCGTCGAAGACGGACCGGACCGCCGCGTCCTGCTCCTCCCCGGTCGCACCGCGCAGGTCCGTGAAGGAGACGGGGGCGGGCAGGATCCCGTGCACGAGCTGGAGCGGTTCGCCGTAGCCGGAGATGTCGAGCCCGGTCCTGAGCACGGCGTGCCGGGCCATCGCCTCGTCGACGGAGCGGCGGAAGGCGGTCTCGTCGAGGTCGCCGCCGATCCGGTAGGAGTTGACGTTGTGGTAGCTGTCGGTGCCGCCGGCGACCTCCATGTGGAAGACCATCGAGAGCTGCATGGAGACCATCGGGTAGGCGTCGACCACGTCGGACGGCAGCTCGGCCCGGTCCTCCTCGGTGACGAGCGCGAACGGCCGGTGCGCGCCGGGGTCGGCCGCCGCCGGGCGGGCCAGCGGCAGCAGGGCGGCGACGGTGGGGGCGTTGAAGACGTCGCGCAGGCCGACCTGCCAGCCCCGGTCGTGCAGGGCGCCGGCCAGCTGGACGGCCCGGATCGAGTCGCCGCCGAGGTGGAAGAAGTCGTCGTGCACGCCGATCCCGGGGACACCGAGCACCTCCGTCCAGACGCCGGCGAACAGCTCCTCCTCCGGGGTGCGCGGTTCGACGTGCCGCCCGGCCGCGACGGGCGAGGGGCGGCCCGGGGCGGGCAGCGCGGCCCGGTCGACCTTGCCGTTGACGGTGAGCGGCAGCGCGTCCAGCAGGGTGACGCTCGCCGGGATCATGTACGCGGGCAGCGACCGGCCGAGGAACCCGCGCAGGTCGCCCGGTTCGCGCCCGGTGACGTACGCGGCGAGGCGGTCGTCGTGCACGGTGACCACGCAGGCGTCGACGTCGGGGTGGGCGGCGACGGCGTTCTCGATCTCGCCGAGCTCGATCCGGAAGCCGCGCAGCTTGACCTGGAAGTCCGCCCGGCCGACGTACTCCAGTCCGCCGTCCGCCAGGCGCCTCGCCACGTCGCCGGTCCGGTAGAGCCGGGCGCCGGGCGGGCCGTACGGGTCGGCGACGAAGCGGCCCGCGGTGAGGCCGGGCCGGCCCCAGTAGCCGTGGGCGAGGCTGCCGCCGCCGATGTACAGCTCGCCGGGGACGCCGGCCGGGCACGGGCGCAGCCAGTCGTCCAGCACGAGCGCGGTGAGGTGCGGCATGGGCTCGCCGATCAGGCTCCGCCCGAAGCCCGCGCCGCCGTCGGCGACGTCGTGGGTGGTGACGTGGACGGTGGTCTCGGTGATGCCGTAGAGGTTGCAGAGCCGGGCGGGCGGCAGCGGGTCGAGGTCGTGCCAGCGCTGGACGACGCCGGGGTCGAGGGCCTCGCCGCCGAGCATGATCCAGCGCAGCGCGGGCAGGGCGCGGGGGTGGCGGCGCAGGGCCGGTTCGAGCTGGCGGAGCGCCGACGGGGTGAGGCAGAGGTGGGTGACCCGCTCCTCGTCGAGGAGTCCGACGAACTCGTCGGGCGAGCGGCTGGTCAGGTAGGGGACGACGACCAGGCGGGCGCCGTGCAGGAGCGCGCCCCACAGCTCCCAGACCGTCCAGTCGAAGGCGTAGCTGTGGAAGAGGGTCCAGACGGAGTCCGGGCCGAAGCCGAAGTGCGGCCGGCCGGAGGCCAGGAGGCGGCTGACGTGCTCGTGGGCGACGGCCACGCCCTTGGGGCGGCCGGTGGAGCCGGAGGTGAAGATGAGGTAGGCGAGGTCGCCGGGGCGGCCGACCGCCGGGGGGCGGCTCGCCGGGTGGGCGGCGATCTCACCGGCGCCTGCGGTGAGGTCGAGGGTCTGCCAGGGGCCGGTGGGGGCGCGGTCGGGCCGGTCCGTGACGACCGCGGTGACGGCGGTGTCGCCGAAGACCAGGGCGGCCCGGTCGGCGGGGGCGGCGAGGTCGACCGGCACGTAGGCGGCGCCGGTCTTGAGGACGGCGAGGATCGCGACGGGGACGGCGGCGGTGCGCTCCAGCAGCAGGCCGACCCGGTCGCCGGGGCGCACCCCGCGGGCGATCAGGGTGTGGGCCAACCGGTTGGCGCGGCGGTCGAGTTCGGCGTACCCGAGGGTGCCGTCCGGGCCGCTGACGGCGGGCCGGTCGCCGTACGCGTCGGCGGCCTGTTCGAAGAGGTGGTGCAGGCAGTGGCCCCGGTCGAGTACGGCCGGGCGGTGCGACGGCCCGGCGGAGGTGAGCCGGCGCACGGTGGCGTCCGGGTCGGTGAGCGCGGCGTCCAGCAGCTCGGCGTAGTCGGCGGCGAGGCGGCGCACGGTCGCCGGGTCGAAGAGGTCGCTGCTGTACTCGGCCTCGCCGCGCAGCTCGCCGCCGGCGCCCGGGCCGCCCGGCGCGGCCGGGTCCTGCGCGGCCGGGTCCTGCTCCGCGCCGCCCCGGGATCCGGAGGTGTCCTCGAAGACGGACCAGGTGAGGTCGAACTTGCTGGTGCCGTTGGAGCGGACGGTGCGTTCGGCGGTGGCGGCGCCGAGGACGAGCGGTGTGCGGTCCTCGCCGTGGGCGCCGAACACCACCTGGACCAGCGGCGGGTGCTGCGGGCTGCGGTCGGTGCCGAGCAGGTCGACCAGCCGGTCGAACGGCACGTCGAGGTAGCCGTAGGCGTCGAAGGCGCCGTCCTGGACGTCGGCCAGCAGGCCGCGGAACGTCGCACCGGGGGCGAGCCGGATCCGCAACGGCAGCAGGTTGACGAAGTATCCCAGCAGGTCGGCGAGTTCGGGCCGGTTGCGGGTGGTGACGGGGGTGCCGACGAGCAGGTCGTCGGCGCCGGTCCAGCGGCCGATCAGCAGGGCGAAGGCGGCCAGCTGGACGGTGAACGGCGTCACGCCCTCCTGCTCGGCGAGCTCCCGGACCCGGGCCGCGCTCCCCGCCGGCAGCTCGAACGGCTCGGTGCGCCCGCGCCGGCTCCGCTCGGCCGGCCGGGGCCGGTCGGCGGGGAGCTCCAGCAGGGTGGGGGCACCGTCGAGGCGGTCCTTCCAGTAGGCGAGGTGCTCCTCGTAGGGGGTGTCCTGCTCCTCCAGCGCGTAGTCGGCGTACTGGGTGGCGAGCTCGGGCAGCGCGGCTGCCCGCCGCTCACCCGACGCGCCGTACAGCTCGACGAGTTCACGCTCGAAGACGTCGGCGGACCAGCCGTCCCAGACGATGTGGTGGACGACGAACAGGAGCGTGGTGCGGTCGTCGGCGAGCCGGATCGCCTCGGCGCGCAGCAGCGGGCCGGCGGCCAGGTCGAAGGGCTCGGCGGCCCGGTCGGTGACCAACCGGGCGGCGCGGTCGGCCCGTTCACCCTCGGGGAGCCCGCGAAGGTCGGTGACGGCGAGCGGGACGGCCAGGGTGCGGTGGACGTGCTGGCGGGGGCCGTCGGGGTGCAGCGCGAAGGTGGTGCGCAGCGCCTCGTGCCGGGCCGACACCCCGTCCAGCGCCCGCCGCAGCAGCGCGAGGTCGAGCGGGCCGGTGACGTCGTACGTCCAGGGGGTGGTGTAGGTGGCGGCCTGCGGGTTCCAGCGGTCGAGGAACCAGAGGCCGCGCTGCAGACCGGACGCGGGCGCGGTGCGGACCACGCCGTCGGGCAGGGTCTCCGGGGCGGCACCGGGAGGGGCGGCCGGCGCGGCGGCCGGCGGGGCGTCGGACGGGCTCACGGCCTCGTTCCCTTCGGTGGGGAGGGCGGTCGGGCGGTCGGTGGGGCGGGTCGTCGGGCGGGTCGTCGTCACGAGGCCAGCCGTTCGGCGATGGCACCCACGGTCCGGCCGCGGAACACCACGTGCGGCGGCACCCTGGTCCCGGTGTCCTGCGACAGCCTCATGGCGACCCGGACCGCGGCCAGCGAGTTGCCGCCGATCCGGAAGAAGTTGGCGTCCGGCCCGAGGTCGTCGGCGAGCTCCAGGACGGCCCGGACGGCGTCCGCGACGAGCCGCTGGTCCGGGGTGAGCGGATCGGCCGGGGCGTCCGCGAGGCGCGCGGCGGGGGCCGGCAGGGCGCGCCGGTCGACCTTGCCGTTGGGGTTGAGCGGCAGGGCGTCGAGGACGTCCAGGGTGGCGGGCACCATGTGCTCGGGGAGCAGCGCCGCCAGGTGGTCGAGCAGCGCGTCCGGGTCGGGCGCGGTGCTGCCCGCGGTGACGTAGGCGGCGAGCCGCCGGTCGCCCGGCGCGGGTTCGTGGACGGTGACGGCGGCCTCGTGGACGGCCGGATGGCGGGTGAGGGCGTCCTCGATCTCGCCGGGTTCGACGCGGAAGCCGCGGATCTTCACCTGGTCGTCGATCCGGCCGGTGATCTCCAGCAGGCCGTCCGCGTTCACCAGGCCGAGGTCCCCGGTGCGGTAGAGCCGCTCGCCGGGCGCCCCGAACGGGGAGGCGACGAAGCGTTCGGCGGTCAGCCCGGGCCGGCCGACGTACCCGTGGGCCAGGCCGCCGCCCGCCGCGTACAGCTCGCCGGTGGTGCCGGGCGGGACGGGGTTCAGCCGGTCGTCGAGGACGTGGACGGCCTTGCCGTGCAGCGGGCGGCCGATCGGGACGGAGGTGCCGGCGGCGTCGGCGGCGGTGGCGCGGTGGCAGGTGGTCAGGCCGAGGCTCTCGACCGGGCCGTAGCCGTTGGCCACGACGAGGTGCGGGTACCGCTCCAGTGCCTTGCCGACGTGCGTGACGGAGGCCCGCTCGCCGGCCGTGAAGGCCACCTTGAGGTCGTCGTAGGTCTCCGGCATCTCCTCCAGCAGGAAGTTGAACAGGCTGGCGGAGAGCTGGAGCTGGGTGACGCCGTGCCGGCGGGTCAGCTCCGCGATCGCCTGCGGGTCGGGCCGCCGGCCCGGCTGGAGGACGCAGGCGCCGCCGAACGCCAGCGCGCCGTACAGCTCCAGGGCGAAGGCGTCCCAGGAGACCGGGGAGCACTGGAGCCAGACCTCGCCGGGGCCGAACCGGGCGTAGTCCTGGCCCAGGTAGGTGGTGGTGAGGGCGCGGTGCGGGACGGCGACACCCTTGGGGCGGCCGGTGGAGCCGGAGGTGAACATCACGCAGGCGAGGTCGGCGCCGGTGACCGGCAGGCCCGGGTCGTGGCCGGGGCGGGCCGCGACGGCGGCGGCCTCGGCGTCGAGGTCGAGGTGACGGGCGACGGGGAACGGCGGCTGGGCGTGCCGGTGGGTGACCAGCAGGGCGGCGGCGCTGTCGGCGACCGCGCCGGCCAGCCGCTCGGCCGGGAAGTCCGGGTCGAGCAGGGTGTAGGCGGCGCCGGCCTTGAGCGCGGCGAGCAGGGCGGTCACCAGGTCCGGTCCGCGTTCGACCAGGACGGCGACGGTGTCGCCGCGGCCGATCCCCTGCGCGGTCAGGTGGTGGGCCAGGCGGTTCGCCCGGGTGTTCAACTCGCCGTACCCGAGGAGCTGTTCGCCGGAGATCAGGGCCGTGGAGCGCGGGTCCCGGGCGGCCCGGGCCTCGAACAGGGCGTGCACGGGCGCCTCGACGGCGGCGGCCAGGGTGCCGAGCCAGGCGTCGCAGAGCTCCGCCATGGTCGCTTCGTCGAACAGGTCGGAGTCGTACTCGAAGCGGCCGGTGAAGTCGGTGCCCCGGTCGTCGACGGAGATCGACAGGTCGAAGCGGGAGACCGGGTTGGAGTGGAGTTCGCGGGTGACCTCGGTGCCGCCGATCACCAGCGGCCGGGAGTCCAGCGGGTGCAGCTCCAGCAGCACCTGGCAGAGCGGGTTGCGGTCCTCGGTGCGGTCGTCCGGCCGGTCCTCCAGGACGGCGCCGGCGATGTCGTCGAACGGCGTCTCCTGGTGGCGGTAGCCGGCGATCGCCACCTCGCGGACGTGCCGGACCAGTTCGCGGAAGTCCCCTGCCTCGTCGAGCCGCACGCGCAGCGGCAGCAGGTTGACGAAGTAGCCGATCAGGGCGTCGAGTTCGGCCCGGCCGCGGAGACTCACCGGGGATCCGAGCACCAGGTCGCGCTGCCCGGTGCGCCGGTGCAGGGTGAGCGCCAGACCGGCGAGCAGCACCATGAACGGCGTGGCGTCCTCGCTGCGGGCCAGGGCCCGGACGGCCTCGGCGACCGGCCGCGGCATGGCGAACCGGTGGAAGGCGCCGCGGAACGCCTGCACCTCCGGCCGGGGGCGGTCGGCGGGCAGCACGGGCTCGGTCGGCGAGTCCCGCAGGTGCTCGCGCCAGTAGTCGAGGCGGCTGCCGGCGGTGGCGTCCTCGTACTGCCAGGCGCTGTAGTCGGCGTACTGCACCGGCAGTTCGGGCAGGACGGCGGGGCGGCCGGCCGCCAGGGCCTCGTAGAGTTCGGCGAGTTCGGACTCCAGGACGGGCAGCGAGCCCTCGTCCCAGACGATGTGGTGGCAGAGCAGCAGCAGGGTGGACGCGGCGCCGGACCGGTAGAGGTGGGCGCGGACCAGCGGCCCGGTCTCCAGGTCGAACGGGACCAGCGCGGCCCCGGCGAGCAGCTCGCCCACCTGCTCGGGACCGGCGTCCACGACGGTGAACGGCAGTTCCACCGACGGGTGGACCACCTGCCGGGGGCCGTCCTCGCCGAACGTGAAGGTGGTCCGCAGGGCCTCGTGGCGGTCCACCACGCCGGCCAGCGCCCGCCGGAGCAGCTCCGGGTCGACCGGGCCGGCGAAGCGGAACACCCACGGCACGACGTAGGTCGGCGCGCCCGGGTTCCACTGGTCGAGGAACCAGAGGCCGCGCTGGAACTTGGAGAGCGGCGCCTCGCAGGCCCCCGCCCCGGACAGGACCGGGCGCCCGCCGCCCGCCGAGGCGGTGACGGCGGCGGCGAACTCCGCGAGGGTCGGCGCGTCGAAGATGGTGTACGGCGAGATCATGCCGAAGACGTCGAAGACCCGGCCGACCACCCGCACGGCGGTGAGCGAATCCCCGCCCAGGTGGAAGAAGTTGTCGTCGGCGCCGACCTCGGGCACCCCGAGCACGTCCGCCCAGACGGCGGCGATCAGCTGCTCGGCCGGGGTGCGCGGCGGGCGCCGGCCGGCGGCCGGGGCGGCGGGCGCGGTCTGCGGCTCGGGCAGCGCCGCCCGGTCCACCTTGCCGCCGGCGGTCAGCGGGAACGCCTCCAGCGGGGTGACGGTGGCCGGGACCATGTGCTCGGGCAACCGCTCGGCCAGGAAGGCCCGCACCTCGGCGTAGTCGGGGGCGGTCCCGGTGGTGTAGGCGGCCAGCCGGCCCTCGTACGCCACCACGACGGCTCCCGCGACGCCCGGGTGGGTGGCCAGCACCTGCTCGATCTCGCCCGGTTCGACGCGGAAGCCGCGGATCTTCACCTGGTGGTCGGCGCGGCCGACGAACTCCAGCGGCGCCTCCGCCCCGGTGCCGTCCGTCGCCCCGGTGCCGTCCGCCGGGCCGGGCTCCGCCGCCCGCCGGACGACGTCGCCGGTCCGGTACATCCGGGCGCCCGGCTCCGGCGCGAACGGGTCGGCGACGAACCGGCCCGCCGTCAGGCCGGGGCGGCCGTGGTAGCCGGAGGCCAGCAGCGGCCCGCCCAGGTACAGTTCGCCGGCCGCACCGGGCAGCACCGGCCGCAACCGGTCGTCCAGCACGTACGCCCGCCGGTCGCCGAGCGGGCCGCCGATCGGCACCACGTCGCCGACTCCGGCGGCCGGACCCGCCGACGCGTGGACGGTGGCCGTGATCACCGTCTCGGTCGGCCCGTAGGCGTTCAGCAGCGGCACGCCGGTGGCGGCCCACCAGCCGGCGGCGGTGTCCGGGTAGAGCCGGTCGCTGCCGGAGATCATCAGGCGCAGGGTGCGCGGCGCCCGGCCGCGCTCACGGAGGGCGGCCACCACGTCCTGGAAGTAGCCGGCGGCCAGGTTGGCCACGGTCACGCCCTCGTCGTCCAGCAGGTCGAGCAGCGCGGCGGGTGCCACCAGCTGCTGTTCGGGGACGACGACGCAGGCGCCGGCCGTGAGGGCGGCGAGCACCTGCTCCACCGCCACGTCCACGGTCGGGCGGGCGAAGTGCAGCACCACGTCGTCCGCCGTGAGGCCGAACCGTCCGACCGCGGCGGCCAGGTGGCCGGTCAGCGCGGCGAGCGGGACGTGCACGCCCTTGGGGCGGCCGGTGGTGCCGGAGGTGTAGACGAGGTACCCGGCGGTGGCCGACGCGTCCGCTCCCGGGACGCCCGTGCTGCCGGGCGAGCCGCCGGACGCCGCCGGGCCGAGGTCGACGAGCTCCCCGTCGGTGTAGGCCAGGGTGGCGCCGGCGTCCTCGCGGATCCAGCGGTTGCGTTCCTCGGGGGCGTCCCGGTCCAGCGGCAGGTAGGTGGCACCGGCCCGGAGCGCGGCGAGCAGGCCGACCACGTGGTCGAGCCGGTCCCGGCCGGTGACGGCCACCGTCCGGCCGGGGGCGATCCGGGCGGCGAGGGAGCCGCTCAGCTCGTCCAGTTCCCGGTAGCCGACCGTCCGGCCGCCGAGCCGTACGGCCGGCCGGTCCGGGGACCGGCGTGCGACGGACGTGAAGGGGAAACCGCGAGATTCCATCATCCAACCCCGATGAATTAGCGAGTGAATTTGCGACGCTGCCGGTAGTGGTACCGACCTTAGGACGGCTTTTCCGGGCCGATCGGCAGAATGCGCGGAAGTGCATCGGCAGTTTCAACTGCCGCTTGCAGCATGCCTGTTGAGAAACGAAGGCAGCCCGTCGACACGCACGGGGGCGCGTCGGCGGGCTGCCGGGAACTACCGCTCTCCTAACCTGCCGCGGACATTCCGGGGAATTCCGCGGACCACACGTCGTCGCCGTCCAGCGCGGCCGGCGTGTACTTCCCGAGTGCGCTGATCAGCAGCCGGAGTTCGAGGGCGAGGCAGTCCGCGAACCGGACCAGCCCGGCCTCCGGGTCCTCGGCGGTGGCGAGCAGCGCCGCCCGGCCCAGCCCCACCGCGCGGGCACCGAGCGCCAGGCTCCTGACCGCCCGGCCGCCCTCCCAGATCCGCCCGGACACCAGCAGGCAGGGCGGCGGCCCGGCCACCGCCAGCCGGCGCAGGCACTCCGCCAGCGGCAGGCCGACCTGCGCGGGGAACACCCCGGGCGCCCAACCCGTCCCACCCTCGGCGCCGTCCACCGTGACGGCGTCGGCCCCCGCCCCGGCCGCCACCCGGGCCGCCTCGGCGACGTCCCGGCCGGGGTGCAGCTTCACCCAGACCCGGGCCCGGGGGAAGTTGTTGCGCATCAGCCGGACCTGCTGGCGCAGGATCTCCGCGGTGAAGGTGCCGGGCGTGCTGGACCTCAGCACCCGCCCGTCACCGAACACCCGGTCCAGCCCGTACCGGTCACCGAGCCGTTCGGCCGCCCCGGCGTCCAGCACGGTCATCCCGCCCAGGCCCGGCTTGGCTCCCTGTCCGACCTTCAACTCGAAGGCCAGGCGCCCGGATTCGAGCAGCGGAAGGGCCGCCGGGTCGCTGTAGACGAGGTTCCACACCTCGGCGTCGGCGTCCTCGGTGGACTGCTGGACGGCGACGCCGCCGAGCCCGTCCGGAAGCTCCCCGGCGTAGGCGCGCAACCGGCCGAGCAACGCCCGGTCGGCCGCCTCGCCGAGCCGGCCGTAGCCGTTCACCGGGACGACGTTCTCCCCGATCACCATCGGCAGGCCCAGCGCCCCGGCCTGCCGGCTGAGCGCGAGACCGAGGTCCCCGCCGGCCGCCCGGGTGGACCCGAGGGCGGACACGTAGACCGGCAGGGCGGAGGTGAACCCGCCGACGGGAGTGGCGAGTTCGACGTCCCGGTAGTCGGGCTCACGCCCCAGGTCGATCAGCTTGGCCAACCGCTGCGGCATGAAGACGGGCGGGACGAGGCGCAGCGCGTCCAGCGGGTCCCGCGGATCCCGCCGCCCGTCGTCGCGCTCGGCGCCGAACAGGACCCGGCCGTACTCGCCGGGCGGGGGGAACGCCGCCGCCGCGCCCGAGCGGGCGCGCTGCCGGACCTCCTCCTCCGGGAAGCCGGGCGCGGAGAGGTCGCTCACGGGGACACCACCCCGGCGATCTTCGGGAAGGCGCTGGCCTGCCAGACCTCGTCCAGCCCGGCGACGTAGCGGGTCAGCCGCTCGACGCCGATGCCGAACCCGGCGCTGCCGGGCACGCCTTCGCGGACCAGGTCCAGGTACCAGCGGTACTTCTGCGGGTTCTCGCCGGTCTCCCGCATCCGGGTGACGATCTCCGCGTAGTCGTTGGTGCGCTGGCTGCCGCTGCACAGCTCGCCGTAGCCCTCGGCCGCGATCAGGTCGAAGTTCCGCAGCAGACCGGGGTCGTCCGGGCTCTCGCGGTCGTAGAAGCCGCGGGAGCCCTTCGGGTAGTCGGTGACGAAGAACGGCCGGTCGCGCCGGGAGGAGAGCAACGCCTCGCCGGCCCAGTCGAGTTCGGCGTCCGGGCTCTGCGGGTGGCCGAGCTCCTGGAGTTCGGCCACCGCCCCGGCGTGCCGCATCCGGCCGAACGAGCCCTTCAGCAGTTCCGTGAACGCGTCGGTGTCCCGGCCGAGTTCGGCGAAGTCCTTCGGCAGCTCGCGGACCGCGCTGCCCACCATGTGCACCACCAGCTCCTCGACGAGCCGGACGGCGTCGTCCCGGCTCGCGCCGGCCACCTCCACGTCCAGCTGGTGGAACTCGGCCAGGTGGCGGCCGGTCCCGGCGGTCTCCAACGGCTCCAACCGGACGTTCGGCGCGATGCAGAAGATCTTGTCGAAGGCCAGCAGCGAGGCCTGCTTGTAGAGGATGGCGCTGGTCATCAGCTTGTAGCGGTGGCCGTAGAAGTCGATGTCGACCTGCTTCGAGCCGCGCGAGCCCGGGTCGGTGACCGGGCCGATGATCGGCGGGAGCAGCTCGGTGAAGCCCTGAGCCCTCAGGAACTCGCGCGCGGCGGTCAGGAGTTGGTACTGGATCCGGAGCGCGCTGCGGGTGGCCGGGGAGGTCAGGTGCCGCCCGGGGGCGACCGGCCCGGAGGCCGCGGAGGGGGCGGGGGAGGAGGAGGTGGCGGAGGTGGATGGCCCGTGGTCGGTCATGGCGAGGTGAGTCCCAACTCTCGTCGTGCGGCGGGTGTGCGGGGCGTTTCGGGGGTCGTGCCGCCGGAGCGCGCGACGGCACCGGCGGCGGCGCGGGCGTCGTACGTCCGCTGGACGTGGGAGAGCGCGGTGAGCAGCTCGGCCGAGCCGAGGATCGGCGGACGCGGTCCGCCCGACAGGCCGGCGATCGGCATCGATCCCACACCCGACCAGGACAGCCGGCCGTCCGGACCGAGCGAACTGCGGGCCCGGCCGGCGTTGTCGGGGTGCAGGCAGTACGGAACGTCCAGGTAGCCGGCGGCGAAGGCCCGGACCAGCGCGCGCCCGACATCGGTGTCCAGCTCCAGCACGGCGCCGATCAGCGCCCGCGCCTCCGCCTCGATCCCGGTGTCCCGGCCGGCGACCCGCACGGCGATGCTCGACGGTGGGGCGGCCGGGCGCAGGCGGGCGCGCTCGTCGGCGGCGGCTGCGGCGGCCGTCTCCAGCGCGGTGACGTTCTCCCCGACCGTCGGGATCCGGTGCGCCTCGGCGGTGGTCTTGACGATCAGACGGGCCGCCCCGGTCCGCACCGCCAGCCGGGCCGCCTCCTCCAGCAGCAGCCGGGCACCGCCCGGCGAGCGCGGGAAGACGCCCATGTAGGCGTAGAGGACGATGTGCCGGTCGACGTCCGGCAGCAGTTCGTCGGCGAGCCGGCCGAGCACCGTGAGCGCCTCCTCGTCCTGCCGCAGGTCGGCCTGCTGGGCGTAGCTGAGCGAGATGCTGCGCAGCCCGTGCTGCCGGAAGAACAGCCCCTCCAGCACGCTCACCGCGATCAGCAGGCTCGGCGGGCAGAGCTGCCCCATCAGACAGCCGCCGAACGTCTCCAGATGCGGCTCGGCGCCGAACTCGCGGATCGAGGCGAGCAGTTCGCAGCTGCGCTGCCAACAGGCCACCGCCTCGTGCAGCGGCGTCCGGCTGTAGGGCAGGCAGTACGAGACGGGGCCGCCCTCGGTGGCGTCCAGACCGACCGCCAGCAGGGCCCGCACGATGTGCTCCGGCATCGCCGAACCGTGCCGGACCTGCACCGGGAAGCCCGCGTCCACGACCCCGCGGAGCACCGCGCGGGTGACGTCCGCCGAGTGGGTGGCGATCGGGTAGCCGTTCAGGCCGACCCCCTCGGCGAGGGCGCGCCGGGCGGCGGCGAGGTCGCCGGTCCGCGTGTAGCTGTCCAGGGTGAGGGTGCCGACCGTGACGGCCGCCGCGTCCCGGGTGGCGAGCAGGCCGTCGCGCATCCGCAGCGGGTCGGCCATGCCCATCCGCGGCTGGACCACCAGGGCGCCGGCCGCCCGGGCCTGGGCCACGAAGGCGCCGAAGCCGGTCACAGCAGCACCCCGATCGACAGCGACCGGAGGTAGGACCGGAACTCCGCCACCGAGCCGCCCTCCTCGAAGACCCCGTCGAACCCGGCGGCCAGCAGAGCCTGTTGCCGGGTCGGGTCCCCCGAGCCGGCGATGCCGAGCTTGCCGCCGATCACGGTCGGCGTGCGGCCCAGCTCCGGGCAGGCCCGCAGGGCGCCGATCACCCGCATGCCGTCGTTGAACCCGTGCCCGTTGACGCTGCTCAGGACGATGAGGTCCGGTTCGGCGCGGCGGCACTCGGCGACCAGCAGCTCGTCCGGCACGCAGGCGCCCAGGTTGGTGACCCGGTGCCCGAGCTCCTCCAGCAGCAACTGGAGGAAGACCAGGTTCCAGGTGTGCGAGTCCGAGGCCATGGTCGTCACGACGACGTCCAGGCCGGCGGCCCGGGCCGTTCCGTGCTGCTTCAGCTGCTCCACGGTGCAAACCTTTGGTGTCGGTAGGTGGTGGGGGTCCCGGCCGGCGGTCGCGGGTGTCCGGGGCGGTGCGCCTCCGGGGAGGGGCTCGGCCGGCTCGCCCCGGCGACGCCGGGCCGGACGGCCGACCGGGCCGTCCGGGCCGACCGGCCGTGAACAGAACGCTAGGGAGCATCGGCCCTCCGGACCGGCAGCTCGCCCGGCAAGAGACGGGCAGTATCGCCCCGCGCCGCACGTCGCGTCCGGCGCCCGACGGCGTCCCACGGGCGGCGGCCGGTGGGCGCCGGCCGGTGGGCGGCGGCCTGCCGGAAGGCGGCGCGGCCCGACCGGTCAACCCGCCGTCGCCAGCACCGGGTACGCGGCGCCGAAGAGTCTGCGGCAGAGGTTCAGCACGGTGAACCGGACGCCCTCACGGGCCTGGACGCTCCGGATCAGCCCGCTCGCCAGCAGCTCGTGCACCGCCGCGAAGCACTCCTGCGGCGGCCGGCCGGTGAGCTGGACGGCGTCCTCCCCCGACCAGTCCCCCGGCTCCGCCGCCAGCCGCTCCAGGAGGTCCCGCTGGCCGAGCGTCAGCCGTTCCAGTGCCGCGCCCAGCGCCGCCCCGACGTCACCGCGCCCGCCGTACCCGGCGGGCGGCGGCGCCAGGTGGAACGGCCCGTCCGCCAGCCGTGCCACCAGCTGGCGCGGCGAGAGCACCGTCGACCAGCCGGCCGCCAGTTCCAGGGCGCCGGGCAGGCCGTCGAGCTGGCGGCAGAGCGCGGCCACCGCGGGCGCCTCGTCGCGCTCCAGCCGGTAGCCGGGGCGCAGCCGCCGCAGGTGCGAGAGGAGCAGCCGGACGGCGCCGACCTCGGCCAGCGCGACCGGGTCGTGGTCGAGTTCGGGCCCGGGGGTGGGCAGCGGGGCGAGCGGGATCACCTGGCCGCCCGGCAGCGGCTGCGGCACCCTGGCGGTGATCAGCACCCGCAGGCCGGGGCAGTGCTGGAACAGCTCGTCCAGCAGGACGGCGTCCACCCCGGCGTCGGCACCGTCCAGCACCAGCAGCGTGGGACGGTCGCCGATGGCCCCGGCGAGGTCGGCGCGGCGTTCGGTCCCGGCGGCCGGGAGCCGGGCGCAGTCGAGCCACCGCACCGACCAGTGGGCCGTGAGGTGCAGCCGGCGGGCGACCTCCAGGACCAGCCGGGTCTTGCCGACCCCGCCGAGACCGGCCACGGTGACCAGCCGGTCACCGTGCACGGCGAGGGCGTCGGCCAGCACCTCCACCTCCAGCTCGCGGCCGACGATCGCGCCGCGGGCGACCGGCGGTGCGGTCGGTTCCTCCCGGGGCTCCTCGGCGAGCGCCTGGCGGCGCGCGGCCGCCTCAAAGGCCGTCCGGTGGCGGCCCTCCAGCCGCAGCGCGTCGGCCAGCAGCCGGACCGTCTCCTGCCGGGGGCGCTGTACCCGGCCGCTCTCCATGTCCCGGATCGCCCGGACGCTCAGGGTCGCGTGGTCGGCGAGCACCTGCTGGGTCAGGCCGACCCGCTCGCGCCGGATCCTGAGGACCTCTCCGAAGCCCGCCGTCGACTGCAGCGACTGACCGCCGTCCATGCCTCGTCCGCCTTCCGTGGGGTGACCGACTACCGGGGACCGGCGGTCCGCACGGCCGCCGGGCACGCCGGGGGCGGCGCCGACCGGACCGGCCGTCGAACCGTGTTCCCCCCTGGCGCCGATGCTCCACGGCGCGGTTCTACGGCCGATCAACGGCCGATCACCGCATGTTCACAAGACGTCCGCATCGCCCACGAACCCTCCGGGGCCGGGTCCCCGGACCGTGGCGCGCCGCGCGGACCGACGCGACCGGCCCGGCCGGACCGCGGCGGGAGGCTGCGGCGGGCGCGGCCCGCCCGAACGCGCCCGTCCGAGACGGCGTCAGGTACCGCGGGGCGCGTGCCGCCGACGGCCGGACGGCGCCCGCCCGGTCACCGGGAGAGCGAGGCCAGGCTGAGCAGGAGGTGCGCGGACTCGGGGTGCTGGAAGTCCGAGTGCGCACCGGCCGGCGCCAGCCGGCGGCCCGCCCGGCTGCCCCGGTACACCTCACCGGCGTCGATGTTGACGATCGGGTGGTCGAGCGCCTGCCGCGGATAGGGCGTACTCGTCGCCCGCAGCCGCTCGGAGTACTGCGCGACCGGCGCCGACCCCGTCCCGGAGTGCCCGATCCCCGGCCGGCCCTCGGCCCGCAGGTGCCAGAAGCCGGTCGCCCGGTCCCAGCGCGAGTGGGTGAGCACCACCGGCCCGCGCAGGGGCGCCCCCGACCGGCCCGCTGCGGCGAAGAGGCGCGGGAACAGCCGGTCGAAGGCGTCCCGCGGCGCCGCCATCTGGAAGATCAGCGCGCTGTCCGCCGTGAACGGCCGCGCCGGATCGGCCTTCCCGCTCCAGCCCAGCACCTGCGGCCCGGCGGCGGGCCGCTCCGCCGCCCACTGGACGGCCTCGCAGAGGAACCGGCCGCCGAAGGAGTGCCCGACCAGGTGCAGGTACTGCCCCGACCGGTTGGCCAGGACCGCCGGATCGGCCGGGTTCCCGCGCCCCGCGTCCAGGTACCCGAGCAGGTGACCGATCACGTAGCCCGCCTGTCCCCGGCCGGGCCCGCTCATGGCGTGCGCGCGGTCGCGGATCCGCCGGTAGCCGCCGAGCGACGGCACGCTCGACGACGGCCAGCGCACCACCACGCACCACGGCCGGTACCCGCGCGCCAGTCCCGGGTACGCCTCCGGCGCCCGGCCGCGCAACCCGGCCGCCCGTTCGACCAGTCCGGCCGCGGTTCGGGTCGCCGCCGACCGGCCGGTGTTCCAGCCGTGCACGTACACGTAGATGTCGGTCGCCCGTGCGGGCACCCGCAGATACCGGGCCAGGTGCTCGGCGACCCGTGACTCGGGCACCGGCGTCCGCGTCCCGGGGACGAGCAGCCGGCCCCGCTCGTCGAGGTCCACCACGGCGGGGGCAGTCATGTCGTGAGCTCCAGGATGCTGTCGATGCCGCAGTGCAGGGAGTAGGTGAGCGCGAGCGGATTGCCGTAGTCGTCGACGAACCGCCGGGCCAGTTCCCGGGTGATCTCCCCCGCGGTGAACTCGCCGGTGAGGTACAGGTCGAGGAAGGCGAAGGCGTACTCGGCGGCGAACACCTGCGGGATCTCGATCTGCGGTCCGAGCACCCCCCTCGCCCCCAGTTCCACCAGGGCCCGGCCCAGGTGCTCCAGCTCGGCCGCCGCCGACTGCCCGGCGTGGCAGGCGTTCAGCAGCACGAACGGCCGGAACAGCGCCTCCGGTTCGTCGAGGTGCGCGCGCCGCTGACGGCGCACCAGGTCGGCGTCGATGTCCCGGGTGTCGGAGAGCCGGACGGCGAGCTGGGCGAACGGGGTGCCGTTGTCGACGAACTGGCCGTGGCACCAGAAGTACATCAGGTCCTCGTCCAGGACCGCACCGGCGAGCGCCTCCAGGAAGCGGGCCGACTCGGTGCGCACGGTCAGCTCGGTCCGCTCCTCCAGCAGCTTCCGGACCTCCGGCGCCCGGCCGACCGACTCCAGCGTGGCATCGGTGTTGAGGCTGGTCACCGCCCGGGCGCGGGTCGGGTGGGCGACCTGGATGCGCTGGTAGGACGAACCGGTCTGCTCGACCTGGTGGCGGTGGCCGAGGAAGTCCTTCCAGGGCTCGCCCGGGCCGCTGTCCACCGCCATCATGGGCCAGGGCAGGTGGAGGTCCGAGTCGAAGCTGACCCGCAGCGGCCCCTCCTCGGTGAGCGCGCCGACGAGGAACGCCCTGAACTCGGCGAGGTTCCGGTCCGGTCCCTCCAGCATCGTCTCCAGGAGGTAGCGGCCCTCCTCCGCGAGCTCCGTCATGCGGTTCTCGGCCAGCTTCACCTGGTCGGACAGGTCGACGGCCGACGCGAACGGGTACGCCAGGGGCATCCCGTCCTCGTCCGTCGTCTGGTAGTTGACCAACTGGTCCCGCCAGGCCGCCCGCAACCGGGCCGCCCTCTGCAGCAACCGGGTGGCCGGGACGTCCAGGAAGGCGTGATGGCCCCGGGTCAGCGGCGAGCGCTCGCCCGGCCGGTTGGCGGACATGTGCAGGAGGTCGGCGGTGCCGTGCCGCCGCAGCGACACCTCCAGGTCCAGCGGCTCCGAGCCGCGCTGACCCGGCCGGTACCCCGGATCGCCCCGGTCCGGCAGCAGCGGCTCCGGGCCGCGCGGACCCGGCCGGTACCCCGGGCCGCCCTGGCTCGGCAGCAACGTGAAGTCGGCAGAGGGGTTCTGCCGGATCTGGACGACGAGATCCCGGGGCACGGGCTACTCCTGCTCCTCTTCCTGGACGGTGACGGCGGGGGTGACGTCGACGGCGGTCTCCAGGTCCTGGAGGGCGACGCCGTAGCACCGGTCGTAGACGGTGATCCGGATCCGGTGCCGGCCGGACGCGGCCGGCGTCAGGGCGAACTCGGCGGGCGGACCGGCCGGGTCGTAGACGGTGACCGGCGGGTCGATCACCGCGTCCGAGGCGACGGCCGCGACCAGGTGCAGCTCCGGCAGCCCCGGCGCCCCGCCGGGGTCGGCGGGGTCGGTGGGCTCCGCGCGGTCGGCGGGGTCTGCGGGCGCGGCCCCGGACGGATCCACGTCCGGCTCGAACCGCAGCTCCAGCCGGGCCGGGACGCCCACCGCGGGCTCGTCGAGCAGGGTGATCCGGGGCCGCCAGGCGACCCGGGCGGCCGGTACGCCGACCGGACCCGCCGGGTCGCGCGGGGCGACGGCCGCCCCGAAGGGTTCGGCGGGGGCCGCTTCGGCAGGGGCTTCCTCCTCGGGCGCCGCCTCGACGGGGGCTTCCCCGCCGGGCGAGGCGAGGCCGGGGGCGGGCCCGCCGGGCGCGACCGGCTCGGACACGGCAGGGCCGGGCGCGGCCGGGTCGGGCACCGCGGGGCCGGGCTCGGCCGGGCCCCGCCCAGCCGGGGCGGTGGGCTCGGCCGGACCGGGTTCGGTCGTGTCCGAGCCGCCCGCCGGCAGAGCGGCCGGGGCCCGCCGGGACGGCAGCGGCGCGGCCGGCTCCGGGGCGGCCCCCGCCCCGGCCGCCGCCCGGCTCTCCACGGCGATCGGGTGCCCGGCCCCCATCACGGCGTCCCGCCCGGCGCGGACGGCGGCGAGCAGGTCCGCCGCGGTCTCGTGCCGCCCGGCCGCCGCCAGCGCCCGGGCCAGGCCGACCGCCAGCGTGGGGAACAGCTCGGAGTCCCCCGTCCGGCGGCCGGCCACGGCCACGATCGGCTCGTCGGTGTCACGGTGCCCGGCCGCGAGCAGAGCGGGGACCCCGGAGGACAGGCCCTCGCGCCGGAGCCCGCGGTCCTCGACCACGGCCTCGTACACCCGCACCGCCCCGGTGTGGTCCCCGGCCCGGTGTCGGGCGAAGGCCAGATCCTGGCGGATGCCCAGGGTGCGCGGGTGGTACGGCCCCCGGTTCCCGGCGCTCTCCTCGGCGAGCTCCCCCAGCAGGACCACCGCGCGGAACGGCCGCGCGCCGAGCGCCAGCAACAGGGCGTGCGCCACCCGGCACTCCACCGTCTCGGTGTGCGCGGCTCCCAGCGCCTTCGCCGCCCGGTCGACCAGGGAGGCGACCAGGGTGACGGCCGTGCCGGTGTCACCGGCCAGATGGGAGGCGTAGGCGAGGCGGCGTCCGGTCAGGAAGACCCCGGGGTGGTTCGGTCCGAGCGCCCGCACCCAGTCGGGCACCAGCGCGGAGAGCTCGTCCACCGCCGCCCGGTAGTCCCCCGCCCTCCGCAGCGTGACGCCGAGGCTCGAACGGGCGTCCAGCACCGTCCGGTGGTCCGGGCCGAGCGCGTCGGCGGCCACCGCCCGCAGGTCGCGGTACCGGGCCGCGGCCTCCGGGTACCGGCCCGCCTCGCGGAGGGTGTACGCGATGCTGTCCAGGGCGCCCAGGGTGACGGGGTGGCCGGCCCCTCGCAGCCGCGTCAGGTCGTCCCTGAGGGACTCGAAGAGCTCGACGGCGGCCGTGTGGTCCCCGCTCCACCGCAGGGCGTGCGCCAGGTCGGAGCGCGCGATGAGGCTGTCCAGGTGGTCGGGGCCGTGGATCCGGGCGACGTCGGCGACCAGGAGCTCCCGCTCCGACACCGCCTGGCGGTAGCGGCCCGCCTCCCGGTGCGTGAGGGCACGGTGGCGGCGTTCGTCGAGCGTGGCGGGATGGTCGGGCCCCTGGACCCGGGCCCGGTCCGCGATCAGCGCCTCGTAGAGGTCGGCGGCCACGCGGTACGCCCCGGTGTTCCGGTGGAGGGCGGCCACCCACGACCGTGCGTCCAGGGTGTCGGGGTGTTCCGCGCCCTGGAGGCGGAGGCGGTCCTCGACGAGGCTCGTCCGCTCGGCCAGGGCCTCGCGGACGCGTCCGTTGTCCTCCAGGGCGTACGCCACGGCGGCCCGTGCGCCGAGGGTCTCCGGGTGCTCCGGGCCCTTGAGGCGGATCCGGTCCCGGAGCAGCGTCTCGCGGACCGCCAGTGCCCCCGGCCCGTCCCCCGCACGGCTCAGCGCCCAGGCCAGTATCGAACGGGCCGCCAGGGTCTCGGCATGGTCGGGGCCGTTGATCCGGAGCCGGTCCGCCAGCAGTGCCTCCTGCCCGGCGAGCGCTTCGCGGAACCGGCCGGCGAGAACGAGCGCGTGCAGCAGGCCGACCCGCCCGGCCAGTGTCTCCGGGTGGTCGGGCCCCTGGAGTCTGAGCCGATCCCGGTGGAGGGCCTCGTGGAGCGCGACGGCGCGGAGCGGGTCACCGGCTTCCAGGTGGGTCCAGGCCAGACCGTACCGGGCGACGAGCGTCTCGGCGTGGTCCGCGCCCGACACCCGCGTCCGGTCCGCCAGCACGGCCCCGTAGAGCTCCAGCGCGCGGGCGTGGTCCCCGGCCTGCCGACACGCCAGGGCCAGCCACCACCGCGCGCCGAGCGTCCCCGGGTGGTCCGGCCCCTGGACACGGGACCGGTCCGCGGCCAGGTCCTCCAGGAGGAGGACCGCACGGCCGTGGTGGCCGGCGTCCGTGCAGGCCCTGGACAGGGCCCACCGCGCGTCGAGCGTGTCGGGGTGGAACGCCCCCTGCACCCGGGTGCGGTCGGCGACGACCTCCTCGTGCAGGTCGACGGCGCGCCGGTGGTCTCCGCTCCCCTGGACGGCGGAGGCCCTGCCGGAGCGGGTGCTCAGCGTCGTGGGGTGGTCGCCGCCCTTCAGCCGCAGGCGGTCGGCCAGCAGCAGGTCGTACAGCTCGACCGCGCGGCCGTGGTCGCCGGTCTCCCGGCAGGTCCACGCGAGCCACCCCCGGGCGACGAGCGTCTCGGGGTGGTCCGCCCCCTGAAGACGGGTCCGGTCGGCGACCAGGGATTCGAACAGGCCGATCGTCCGACGATCACCCGCCGCCTGGTGCGCGGTCGCCAGACCGGACCGGGCGTTCAGCGTGTCCGGGTGGTCGGAGCCGAACAGGCGCGTCCGCGTCGCCACCAGCGCCTCGTACTGCTCGATCGCGCCGCGGTGCCGGCCGGCCTCCCGGAGCGCGAGGGCGAGGTCCGCCCGCAGACCGAGGACGTCGGGGTGCGTCGGACCCTGGAGGCGGGTCCGGTCGGCCACCAGGGCCTCGTAGGACTCGACGGCCCGCCCGTGCCGCCCCGCGTTGCGGAGCGCCAGGGCGAGGCTGGCCCGGGCGACCAGGGTCCCGGGGTGGTCGGGGCCGTGAAGGCGTTCCCGGTCGGCCAGCAGGGCCTCGTACAGGTCGAGGGCCCGCAGGTGCTCGCCGGCGTCGCTGCACGCCCAGGCCGTGCCGCCCCGGGCGGACAGCGTCTCGGGGTGGTCGGCCCCCGACACCCGCAGCCGGTCGGCGACCAGTTCCTCGTAGAGGCCGATCGCCCGGCGGTGCTCGCCGGCGCTCCGGCACGCCCAGGCCCACCACCACCGGGTGTCGAGGGTCTCGGGGTGGTCGGCCCCCTGGAGCCGGGTCCGGTCGGCCACCAGCGCCTCGAACCGGTCCACCGCCCGGCCGTGCAGGCCGGAGACCGAGCAGAGCCAGGCCAGCGTCCACCGCGTACCGAGCGTGCCGGGGTGGTCCGCGCCCTGCACGCGCGTCCGGTCCTCGACCAGCGCCTCGGCGAGGTCGACCGCCCGCCCGTCGTCCCCGGCCCGCTGCCACGCGCGGGCCAGGTGGGACCGCTCCGCGAGGGTGTCCGGATGGTGCGGGCCCTGGACGCGCAGCCGGTCGGCGACCAGCGCCTCGCGGTCGGCGAGCTCCTGCCCGGCTGCGCCGGCGAGGCGGCGGGCCTCGGCCAGCTCCGAGCGCTCCTCCAGGGTGTCCAGGTGGTCAGGCCCCTGGATCCGGCGGCGGTCCTGGACCACGGCCTCGTGGACGGCCACCGCGCGGCGGTGCTCACCGGCCTTCTGGTACGCCCACGCCAACCGGGAGCGGGCGTCGAGAGCGTCCGGGTGGTCGACGCCCAGCACCCGGATGCAGTCCGCCTGAAGGCTCGCCGATTCGGCCACCACGCCCGTCGGATCGCCGGCCTCGACGCGTGCCCTCACCAGCCGGCCCCGGGCGTCCAGGGTCTGCCCGTGGTCCGCGCCGAGGGTGCGCGTGAGGTCGCGGACCACGGCCTCGTGCTCGTCGACGGCGGCGCGGTGGTCGCCGGCGGCCGCGTGGGCGGCGGCGAGCCAGCCCCGGCTGGTGAGCGTGTCGGGGTGGTCGGCGCCGAGCACCCTGGTCCGGTCGGTGACGGCCTGCGCGTAGAGCGTCAGCGCGAGCCGGTGCTCCCCGGCGGTGAGCTGGGCGTAGGCGAGGCTGTTCCGGCCGGCCAGGGTGTCCGCGTGGTCGGGACCGAGGACCCGTACGAGGTCCTCCTGGAGGAGCTCGAACTCCGCGACCGCCTCCAGGCGGTGGCCCGACACCTGGAGCGCGTAGGCGAGCCCGGCGCGGCCGGCGAGGGTGTCCGGGTGGTCGGCGCCCAGGACCCGGGCGCGCTCCGTCACCACCGTCCGGAACTCCTCGACCGCCCGCCCGTGGTCGCCCGCCTTCCGGTAGGCGTGGGCGAGGGAGTGCCGGTCGGCCAGGACGGCGGGGTGGTCGGGGCCCTGGGCCCGGCTGCGGTCGGCCACCACGGCCCGGCAGAGCTCGACCGCCCGGGCCGGATCGCCGACCCGGGCGTGGAGTTCGGCGAGCCTGCCCCGGGCGGCGAGCGTCTCGGGGTGGTCGGCGCCCAGCAGCCGGCGCCGGCCGTCGGCGACCGCCGCGACCAGGGGGATCACGAAGACCCGCTGTTCCGGCTCGGGGAGTTCCTCGGCGGCCAGCCGGTAGAGCTCGATCGTCTCCGGCGTGGGGCGTGACGAGGAGTCGACGGAGGACGCCAGCTCCCTGATGTGCGGCAGCAGTGCCCGGCGGGCCTCCTGGTCGGCCTCCGGCCAGAGGCGGGCCACTGCGGCGGCGAGGTTCCGCTCGGCCCGCGAACGGACCCTCCGGTCCTGGTCGCCCGCCCGCAGGACGCTCCGGAGCAGCCGGTGGACCGCCACCGTCTGCGGCCCGAGGGTGATGAGGTGATATCCCGCCAGCACCTTCAGGGCGGTGTCCACCTCCTTCGGACTCCGGGAGCCGAACGGCCGCAGCGCCTCGCTCGGCAGGGCCTCCGGGGCGTACCAGGCCAGCGTGCGCAGCAGCTCGACGGCGAACGGGGCGGTCCGCCCGACGGTGTGCAGCGTGGTGCGCCAGAGCCGCGAGACCGTGTCGAGGGCCGAGGGCATGGCGGGCGACTCGGAGGGGGCGACGGCGCGCAGCAGTTCCCGGAAGGCGCCGAAGGTCGTCCGGGCCTGCTGGACGTGGGCGCCCGCCTGGGAGAGGGCGAGCGGCAGGTGCCCGAGCTCGTCGGCCAGCGCCCGGGCCTCGGCCTGCTCGACCTCGTCGGCCCCGGCGGGCTCCTCACCCGGCCGCGCGGTGCCCCAGAGCAACTGGACGGCGAGCGGTGCGTCGAGGACGTCGATCCGGATCGGGCGGATGCCCTGGTGCCAGCCGTCGGCGCGTCTGCTGGTGACCAGTTGGTGGCCGCGGCCGAGCAACCGGCTCAGGTAGGGCGCCAGGTGGACCGGGTCCTCGACGTTGTCGAAGACCAGCAGCCAGTTCTCGTGCGCGCGCAGCCAGGCCACCGCCCACTCGGCCTGGCGGCTCAGGGGCTCGGTCAGCGCCCAGTCGCGGTGCAGGTGGACGGCGAGGTCCGCGAGGGCCTCGGCGATCTGTTCCTCCGACTCGGCGGTGATCCACCAGATCAGCCCGTAGGTGTTCACGTGCTTGTAGGCGTAGTGCAGTGCCAGCGCCGTCTTGCCGACGCCGCCCAGGCCGTGCAGGGTGGCCGCCTGGGTGACCAGACCGCCGCCCTCGGCCAGGGCCTCGCCGATCGCGTCCACCTCCGCTTCCCGGCCGACCAGTTCACCGGTCGGCCGGGGTGGCAGGTGGTGGGACTTCGGTGCGGCCTCGACCGTCAGGGCCGCGGCTTCGGCCTCCGGCGTCAGCACCACCGCCCGCTGCTCGGCGTGCGGGTTCCCGTCGGTGACCGCCGACGAGACCGCTCGGGGACGCTGCTCGAACGGCTCGTGGCCGGGCACGCCGTCCTCGGGACGGACGTACGTCGTCATGGAGATGTTCACGTCGGCGCCCGCCCCCCGGTTTCGGCTGCCGCCCACCGTAGCGGCCGCGGGGCGCGCCGTCTGCGCGTTCGGCCGGCTCGCGGCGACCGAGGCCCAGTTGTGACGTTCCGTCAGGCCCGGTCCTCGGTGGCCGCGTCCGCACGCGGGTCCGCGAGCACGTTCACCGGCGCGTCCGGCGTCCACGACCGCCCGTGTCGGGCGGGACCGGTCCGCACACGAATGCGGGTGCGCACGTACGCACCCGTCCGACCCGGTCATGGTATTTTCCGTCGACCCGTGCGCACTATTCCACGGCCCCGACCGGCACATTTCCCCAAGTGGCGGGCATCATTCCGGTTTGTCGAACCGACTTAATGCGGCTGCAACAGCACAAGCTTTCTTCGGCGCCGACCGGGTGCTAGCCTCGCTTCAATCTCGCGCCGCTTGAATCGCCCTTTACCAGGGGATTCCCGCCGGATATTCCCGACCGCCCTGCGGCGTTCCGGCCCGTCACCCCCAAAGCACGCCGTCCCGTTTCGGTAATCCTGAAAGGGTTCAGCATGTCCGTCTCCCCCGCAGCCACCGCCGCCACCGGCCTGCTCGCGCCCCGGCCGATCGTCGGGCTGCTCACCGACTTCGGGCTCGTCGACGACGCCGTCGGCATCTGCAAGGGCATGGTGCTCAGCATCGCCCCGCACGCCAACATCATCGACGTCACCCACGACGTGACGCCGTTCGACATCTACGAGGCCAGCCTCTACATCCGCGACTCGTTCCGGTACTTCCCCGGCGACGCCGTGTTCGCGTGCGTCACCTTCCCGCACACCGGCGTCCAGGACAACGCGATCGGCCTCCGCACGCCCCAGGGGCACACCTACTTCGCACCCGACAACGGACTGCTCACCCGCATCGTCAAGGAGGCGGGCGTGGCCGAGGTGCGCCGCATCACCTCCGAGAAGGTCCGCCGCCCGGTCATCGACCCGACGTTCTACGGTCGCGACATCGTCATTTCCGCCGCCGCGCACATCGCCAACGGAATATCGTTCAGCGAAATCGGCGACGAGATCGAAGCTTCCGACATCACGCTGCTGGACGTCGCCGAACCCACCGTGGAGGACGGCTGGATAGTCGGCGAGGTCGCGATTCTCGACAAGAACTACGGAAACGTCTGGACCAGCATCACCCGGGAATTCCTGGACAGCCAGGGCGTCGATTTCGAGGCCGCCCTGGAGATCGAGATCGGGGGCGCCCGGCTCTCCACCCCGCTGCGCCGCACCTTCGGCGAGACCGGCGAGGGCGAGCCGCTCGCCTACATCGCCAGCCGCGACCAGCTCGGCCTCGCGCTCAACCAGGGCAACTTCGCGGCCCGGTACGGGGTCGAGCGCGGCCACACCGTCCGGGTGAAGGTCCGCTGACCCCCGCCCCCGCAGATCCCGCCCCCACCCGCCCCATCGACCGGAAGGGCCCACCACCGTGCGCGCGCAGGGCTACCTATACGCGCTGCTGACCGCCGCCTTCTTCGGCGCCGGCGCCGTCCTGGCCAACCGGGTGACCCGCGAGATCGATCCGTTGCTGACCACCGAGCTCAACCTGTCGATCGGCGCCGCGCTGCTGGCCGGATACCTGGTGGCGCGCCGCCGACCGCTGGTCCCGCGCGGGCTCTCCGCCCGGGACTGGGCACGGGTCGGCTTCGTCGCGGTGGTCGGCACCGGCCTCTCGCTGGCCCTGGTGATCACCGGGCTGAGCCGGACCACCCCGGTCAACGGCGGCTTCCTGATCCAGCTCCAGGGCCCGACGGCGGTCCTCGCCTCGGTGTTCCTGCTCGGTGACCGGCTCCGCTGGTGGCAGTCCACCGGTCTCGCCGTCACCCTGGCCGGCGGCGTGCTGGTGGTGCTGCGCGAACCCGGCGCGGGCTTCACCGCCGTCGGCAGCGGCGACCTGCTCGTCCTGGCCGGCGCCGTCCTGGCCGGTCTCGCCTTCCTTCCCGCCAAGTCCCTGATGGCCCGGGTGCCGGCGCTCCAGCTGAGCCTCTGGCGGCTGGTCCTGGCGACGGTGGTGCTGCTGCCGGTCCTGCTGCTCGCGCCCGGTCCGCTGCGCTGGCACCCCGGCACG
Source organism: Kitasatospora sp. NPDC127035 (assembly GCF_042726075.1). Taxonomy (NCBI): domain Bacteria; kingdom Bacillati; phylum Actinomycetota; class Actinomycetes; order Kitasatosporales; family Streptomycetaceae; genus Kitasatospora; species Kitasatospora sp. NPDC127035. The sequence goes on from NZ_JBHXDN010000003.1 coordinate 90,618, forward strand.
GGCACCCTCCTCCTCCAACTCCTGCTCGCCGTCACCAACTTCTGCCTGGCGTACGTGACGCTGCACCTGGCCCTGGACCGGCTGCGACCCTGGGAGACCGCGAGCGTGCTGCAGCTGGAGCCGGCCTTCACGGTCGTCGTCAGCCTGCTGGCCCTGTCGCTGGCGCCCACGCCGCTGCAACTGGCCGGCGGCGTCCTGATGATCGCCGGCGGCCTGGTGTCCAACCGCCCCGCACGCCCTCCGGCCACCGCGCCGGCCACCGAACCGGCCCCCGCGCCGGCCCCCGACCCCCTGCCGATCCCGGACGGCGGCAGCCTGCCGTCGCCCGTACCCGCCAACCCCGCCTACCAGAACAGCCGAGGTACCACCCCATGAAGGCGATCCGCGTCCACGCCCACGGCGGCCCCGAGCAGCTGCGCGTCGACGACGACGTGCCGGTGACGGAGCCCGCCGACGGCGAGATCCGCATCCGCACCGAGGTCATCGGCGTCAACTACGTCGACGTCTACCACCGGCAGGGCGTCTTCCCCGTTCCGCTGCCCTTCGTCCCGGGCATGGACGCCGTCGGCACGGTGGACGCCGTCGGCCCCGGCGTCACCGAGGTGGCCGTCGGCGACCGCGTCGCGTACGGCGAAGTACCCGGCGCCTACGCCGAGTTCGTCACCGTGCCGGTCCGCCTGGCGGCGGCCGTGCCGGACGGCCTGGACTCCGGCCGGGCCGCCGCCGCGATGCTCCAGGGCCTGACCGCCCACTACCTGGCCCACGACTCGCACCCGATCGCCAAGGGCCAGGTGGTCGTGGTGCACGCGGCGGCCGGCGGGGTCGGGCAGTTCCTGGTCCAGTTCGCCAAGCGCGCCGGTGCCCACGTGATCGGCACCGTCTCCACCGACGAGAAGGCCGAGCTGATCGCCGGGCTCGGCGCCGACACCGTGGTCCGCTACGACCGGGAGAACTTCCGGGAGGTCGTCCACCGGGTCACCGACGGCGTGGGCGCCGACGCGGTGTACGACTCGGTCGGCAAGGTGACCTTCCTCGACAGCCTCGACTCGCTGCGCCCGCGCGGCACCCTGGTCGTCTACGGCCGGGCCAGCGGCACCCCCGACCCGATCGACCCGTTCCTCCTCGTCCAGAAGGGCTCGCTGCGGCTCACCTGGCCCAGCCTCACCCACCACGTCCGGACCCGCGAGGAGTTCACCACCCGGACCGGCGACCTCTTCTCCGGCCTGATCGACGGCTCACTGCGGGCCCGGATCGACCGCGAGTACGACTTCGCCGACGCCCCCGCCGCGCACGCGCAGCTGGAGCGCCGCGAGAGCCTCGGCAAGATCCTGCTGCGCCACCCCTGACGCACGGGTTCCGGCGCGCGAGGTTCCGGCGCGCGGGATTCGAGGCGCGAGGTCCGGCGCACGGGTTCCGCACCGCCCCCGGGAACGGCCGCGTCACGCCGCCCCGGGCCCGTCACGACCGCGTCACCACCGTCGCACCACACCTGCCCGACGCCCCGCCGGACTCCGCCTTCGCCGGCGGGGCGTCGACCCAGAACGGGAGGACATCGACCATGGCTCCCCACTCCCCCGGCCCGTCGGCCCGGCACCGGCAGATCGCCGTGGTCGGCGCCGGCCCCCGCGGCCTCTCCGTCCTCGAACGGCTGCTGGCCAACGAACGGTCCCGCCCGTCGGCCGCCGCGCTGACCGTCCACCTCGTCGACCCCTACCCGCCCGGCGCCGGGCGGGTCTGGCGGACCACCCAGTCCCGCCTGCTGCTGATGAACACCGTGGCCTCCCAGGTCACCGTCTTCACCGACCCGAGCGTCACCATCGACGGCCCGGTCGAGGAGGGCCCGAGCCTCTACCAGTGGGCCAAGTCGACCGTCCCGCACGGCGGTCCGGGCGAGTACGACGTCCCGGTCCGGGCCGAGGCCCGCGACCTGTCGCCGGACGCCTACCCGACCCGCGCCTTCTACGGCCGGTACCTGGTCGACGTCTACCGGCGCGTCCGCTCCACCGCCCCGGCACACTGCCGGGTCGTCGAACACCGCACCCGTGCGGTCGAGTTGGACGACACAGACCCGCTCCCCGGAGCGTCCCAGGTGCTCACCCTCGCGGACGGCCGGCGGCTCGTCGGCCTGGACGCGGTCGTCCTCGCCCTCGGCCACGTCCCGGCCGGCGCGACGTCCGGCGAACGCGCCCTGGCCCGCGCCGCCGCCGCACACGGCCTCACCTACCTCCCGCCCGCCAACCCCGCCGACGTCGACCTGTCCACCCTGCCGCCCGGCCGCCCCGTCCTGGTCCGCGGTCTCGGACTCAACTTCTTCGACCACCTGGCCCTGCTCACCCGCGGCCGCGGGGGCCGGTTCGCCGAACACGGCGGCCGGCTGGTCTACCACCCCTCCGGACGCGAGCCGCTGATCGTGGCCGGCTCCCGCCGCGGCGTGCCGTACCACGCGCGCGGCGAGAACGAGAAGGGCGCCCACGGCCGCCACACCCCCCGGCTGCTCACCGAGGAGTACGTCGCCCGGCTGCGCAAGCGGGCCGAGGCGGGCGAGCCGGTGCGCTTCGCCGACGACCTGTGGCCGCTGGTCGCCCGTGAGGTGGAGGCCGTGTACTACGCCACGCTGCTCGCGGCGACCGGCCACCCGGAGACCGGCGCCCGGCTGGCCGAGGAGTACCTCGGCACCGACCCCGACCGGCGGGCCGCCCTGCTCGACCGGCACCGGATACCCGAGACGGAGCGCTGGGACTGGCACGCCCTCGCCCACCCGCACGCGGACCGGCGCTTCGGCGACCGGGCGGAACACCGAGCCTGGCTCCTCGGCCAACTGGCCCGGGACGCCCGCGAGGCCCGGTCCGGCAACCTCAGCGGACCGCTCAAGGCGGCCCTCGACGTGCTGCGCGACCTGCGCAACGAGATCCGGCTCGCCGTCGACCACGGCGGCATCGAGGGCTCCTCCTACCGTGACGACCTGGAGTCCTGGTACACCCCGCTGAACGCGTTCCTCTCCATCGGCCCGCCGGCCTCCCGGATCGACGAACTGCGCGCCCTGATCGAGGCCGGCGTCGTCGAGGTCCTCGGCCCGGACGTCCGGATCGGCCTCGACACCACCGGGCCGCAGCCCTCCTTCACCGCCCACTCCCCCGCCGTCGACGCGCCGCCGGTGCGCGCGCGGGCCCTGATCGAGGCGCGGCTGCCCGAACCGGACCTCCGCCGCACCGGCGACCGGCTGCTGCGGCGGCTGCTCGACGCCGGACAGGCCCGCACCTACCGGATCCGGGACACCTCCGGCGCGGCGTACGAGACCGGCGGCCTGGCCGTCACCGAACGCCCCTACCGGCTGCTCGCCGCGGACGGCCGCGCCCACCCCCGGAGGTTCGCCTACGGAGTCCCGACCGAGGCCGTGCACTGGGTCACCGCCGCCGGCATCCGGCCGGGCGTCAACTCGGTGACCCTCGGCGACTCGGACGCCATCGCCCGCGCCGTCCTCGCCCTGCACCCGCTCCTGCCGGCCGCGGCGCCGGCGCCCGCGCCCGCACCGGTCTCCCAGGCCACCGCGCCCGCCCCGCACACCGGCGTGGCGGTCTGACCGCCACCCCGTACCACCGCCCCGCACCGGCCCCGCACCGGCCGCTGCACCCGCCGCTGCATCTGCGCCCTCCGCCGCCCCCTGCACCCGCTGTTCGCACCCGCTGTTGCCCCCGCTGTTGCCCCCGCCCCGCTCCGCCCGCCCGCGGTCCGCCCGGACCGCCGACCTTCCAGGGATTCGCCATGTCCAGGCGGCTGTTCACCTCGGAATCCGTGACCGAGGGCCACCCCGACAAGATCGCCGACCAGATCAGCGACACCATCCTCGACGCGCTGCTCCGCGAGGACCCGGCCTCCCGGGTCGCCGTGGAGACGCTGATCACCACCGGCCAGGTGCACATCGCCGGGGAGGTGACCACCACCGCCCACGCCGACGTCGCCGCCCTCGCCCGCGCGAAGATCCGGGAGATCGGCTACGACTCCTCGGAGAAGGGCTTCGACGGCACCTCCTGCGGCGTCTCGGTCTCGATCGGCGCGCAGTCCCCCGACATCGCGCAGGGCGTCGACAGCGCCTACGAGGCGCGCGTCGGAGGGTCCTCGCCGGGCCGGTCCGCAGCCGACGGCGACGCCGACGACCTGGACCGGCAGGGCGCCGGCGACCAGGGCCTCATGTTCGGCTACGCCACCGACGAGACACCGACCCTGATGCCCGTCCCGATCGACCTGGCCCACCGGCTCTCCCGCCGCCTCGCCGAGGTCCGCAGGAACGGGGCGATCCCCTACCTGCGCCCCGACGGCAAGACCCAGGTCACCATCGAGTACGACGGCGGCCGGCCGGTCCGCCTCGACACCGTGGTGGTCTCCGCCCAGCACGCCGCCGAGATCAGCCTCGACGGCCACCTCACCCCCGACATCCGCGAGTACGTGGTCGAGCCCGTGCTCGAACTCCTCGCCGAGGACGGCATCAAGCTGGCCACCGACGGCTACCGTCTGCTCGTCAACCCGACCGGCCGGTTCGAGATCGGCGGCCCGATGGGCGACGCCGGCCTGACCGGCCGCAAGATCATCATCGACACCTACGGCGGCATGGCCCGCCACGGCGGCGGCGCCTTCTCCGGCAAGGACCCGTCCAAGGTCGACCGCTCCGCCGCGTACGCGATGCGCTGGGCCGCCAAGAACGTGGTCGCCGCCGGGCTGGCCACCCGCTGCGAACTCCAGGTCGCCTACGCGATCGGGAAGGCCCAGCCGGTCGGCCTCTTCGTCGAGACCTTCGGCACCGAGACCGTCGCCCCGGAGCGGATCGGCGCGGCCGTCGCCGCGGTCTTCGACCTGCGACCGGCCGCCCTCATCCGTGACCTCGACCTGCTGCGGCCGATCTACGCCGCCACCGCCGCGTACGGGCACTTCGGGCGGGAGCTGCCGGACTTCACCTGGGAGCGCACCGACCGCGCCCAGGCCCTGCGCGCCGCGGCCGGCCGCTGACCCGCGGGCGGTCAGCGGCCGGCAGAGAGCGGGCGGCAACCCGCCCTCCACGAACCACGCCTCCGACCCACGAACCACGCACCTGAACCACGAACCGTGAACCGTGAACCGCGCCTCCGACCCGGGGCGGGTGCACCCCGCACCCGCCCCCCTCCCCACCCTGGCGGACGACCCATGCGCTTCCTGGAACCGGGCACCGGCCGCCCGTCGGCCACCCCTCCGACCGGTCACGACCTCACCTACGACGACGTCTTCATGGTCCCCGGCCGCTCCGCCGTGGGCTCCCGGCAGGAGGTCGACCTCTCCTCGAACGACGGCACCGGCACCACCGTCCCGCTGGTCGTCGCCAACATGACCGCCGTCGCCGGCCGGCGGATGGCCGAGACGGTCGCCCGCCGGGGCGCGCTCGCCGTACTGCCGCAGGACGTCCCGCCGGCCCTGGTCGCCGACACCGTCGCCTTCGTGAAGAGCCGTCACCTCGTCCTGGACACCCCGATCGTCCTCGGCCCCGCGCAGACGGTCGGCGAAGCGCTCGCCCTGCTCCCCAAGCGGGCCCATGACGCGGGCGTGGTGGTCGACGACGCCCACCGGCCCGTCGGCGTCGTCACCGACCGCGACCTCACCGGCGTCGACCGCTTCACCCCGCTGGACCGCGTCATGTCCCGCGACCTGCTGCTCCTCGACGCCGACACCGCCGCCGCCGACCCGCGCGGCGCCTTCGCCGAGCTGGACGCGGCCAACCACCGCTACGCCCCGGCGGTCGACCGCGCCGGCCGGCTGGTCGGCATCCTGACCCGTACCGGAGCGCTGCGCGCCACCCTCTACGCACCCGCCGTCGACGCCGCCGGCCGGTTGCGGGTGGCGGCCGCGGTCGGCATCAACGGCGACGTGCCCGGCCGGGCCGCCCGCCTGCTGGAGGCCGGTGTCGACGCCCTGGTCGTCGACACCGCGCACGGGCACCAGGAGGCCATGCTCAAGGCGCTCGGCCTGGTCCGTGCGCTCGACCCGGGCGTGCCCCTGATCGCCGGGAACGTGGTCACCGCCGAGGGCGTGCGGGACCTCGTCGAGGCGGGCGCCGACATCCTGAAGGTCGGGGTCGGGCCGGGCGCGATGTGCACCACCCGGATGATGACCGGCGTGGGCCGTCCGCAGTTCTCCGCCGTCCTGGAGTGCGCCGCCGAGGCGCGCCGGCTCGGCAAGCACGTCTGGGCCGACGGCGGCGTCCGCCACCCGCGCGACGTCGCGATGGCGCTGGCCGCCGGCGCCTCCAACGTGATGATCGGCTCCTGGTTCGCCGGCACCCACGAGTCGCCGGGCGACCTCCAGGTCACCGCCGACGGCCGCCGGTACAAGGAGTCGTTCGGCATGGCCTCCGCCCGCGCCGTCCGGGACCGCACGTCGCTGGACTCCTCCTACGACCGGGCGCGCAAGGCCCTGTTCGAGGAGGGCATCTCGCACTCCCGGATGTTCCTGGACCCGGCCCGCCCGGGCGTCGAGGACCTCATCGACTCGATCGTGGCCGGCGTGCGCAGCTCCTGCACCTACGCGGGCGCGGCCTCCCTGGAGGAGTTCCACGAGAAGGCCGTCGTCGGCATCCAGAGCGCCGCCGGCTACGCCGAGGGCAAGCCGCTCCACTCCAGCTGGAATTGACGGACAGTCACCTCGTCGCGGTTCGGCGGCGGACGGGGGCCCGGGACGCTCCGTCCGCCGCCGGGACCCTTCGCCGGCTCCTGCGGGCGGCGTCGTTCGGCGGCGTTCGGCGGCGCACCCACTCCCCGGACCGCCCCGGACCACCCGCCTGGTCGTGGCGGTGGGCCGACCCCTGCCCGGCAACCGCAACGACTGCAGGGCAGGGGAGGAATCCGGGGCCGGAGCCGCCGTCGGCCGAACAACCACGACCGCCGACGGCGGCTGCCCCGGAACCGGCCTCGTCATCCCGCACCGCCGTCCCGGAGGAGGCGAACCGACGGACTCGCAGGCCGAACACGACCACGACCACCAACGGGTTCGCACCCGCGTCGAGCACGCCTTCGCCCGGATGAAGACCTGGAAGATCCTGCGCGACCGCCGCCCGAGAGGCGACGGTGTGCGCGACGCGAGCACGGCGTTGCCCTCCCGCACAACCTCGCTCTCACGGGATGACTCCCGCCGCATGCGGGGCCTGAGTTCCCGGGAGAGGGCTCCCCACCTCGCAGTCTCGGAGGAGAAATCAGGCGAGGCAGAACTCGTTGCCCTCGATGTCCTGCATCGTGATGCACGACTCGTTGACGCCATCGGCGCGCTGCGTCAGCACGTGCTTCGCGCCGAGCACCATCAGCCGTGCGCACTCGGCCTCGAGCGCGGCCAGGCGCTCGTCACCCACGAGCCCGACGCCGGCCCGCACATCGAGATGCACCCGGTTCTTGACGACCTTGCCTTCGGGAACTCGCTGGAAGAGCAGGCGCGGAGCCACACCCGCGGGATCAGTGCACGCGAAGTAGATCGCGTCCTCGGGCGGCAGCGAGCGGTAGCACTCCTCCCACGTGGCGAAGCCCTCCGGGACCGCCGGCAGGACGTACCCCAGCACCTCGCACCAGAAGGCGGCGAGGCGCACAGGCTCCGCGCAGTCGAAGGCCACTTGGAACTGTTTGATCGTTGACATTGGCGCACAGTAACAGGGGTTCTGCTCATCTCCGCAGGTCAGGGGGTCCGCAGGTGGTCAGGAGAAGGGCTGCTGCCCGCTGTCGCGCTCGTGCGGTCGCAGGGGTGAACCGAGGTCACCGTCCCTCCAGAGGGAACCCGGCCGGCCACTCTCGTGCTGTCGAAGACCAGTGACGGGACAACCTTCAGCCGTCAGCAGGCCCGGCTCCGCCGCACCGGTCGGATCCGGCTGCCCGCCCGCGCCCCCGGCGACGGCGCCCACCTCGGCGCCTTACGGCCAACGCCACCTGCCTGGAAGGGCGTTGAGCGATCCTGCACGGCGGCCCGGCACCGCTCCCGGTCGGGCCCGACCCTCCACCTCGCTGACCCGCCCACGCTGTGGCGCCGGTCGCCCTCGGGACCCTTGTCCCGACATCAGGGACCAACGGCCCGCAGACCCGCCCGGCACCCCCGGTGCAAGCTGTCGGCAGACGCCCGGGCCGGAGCTCCACAGCACCGCCCGGCCCACCGGCCGTGACCCGGCCGCAGCGTGCGCCACCCTGCACCGACGCACCGCAGCGCCACCGCACCGCGCCCCTTGGCACCCGCCGCCCGCCCCGCACCCGGCGGCGGCACGCACGGACCACCGCCCCACCACGTCACCCCACCAGGGCACTTCGGCGCAGCCGCTCGGCGCGCCACCCCACCGAGGAGAGCCGTCATGGCCACCCAGCACACCCCTGCCCCCACACCCCTGACGCCCCGCCGCACCGGCCGCCCGGAGGACGGTGCCACCACCCGGGCCCCGTTCGCGACCGCCGCCACCCTCGCCACCGCCCGCATCGCCCTCGGCGCCGTCTTCCTCTGGGCCTTCCTCGACAAGACCTTCGGCCTCGGCTACGCCACCGCCGCGGGGCGTGCCTGGCTCGACGGCGCCTCCCCGACCGAGGGTTTCCTCGGCCACGTCGCCGCCGGCCCGCTGCGCGGGACCTTCCACGCCATGGCCGGTCAGACCTGGGTCGACTGGCTGTTCATGGCGAGCCTGCTCGGCCTCGGCCTCGCCCTCCTCGGCGGGATCGGGCTCCGGATCGCCGCCGTGGGCGGCACCGCCCTCCTCGCCCTGATGTGGGCCGCCGAGTGGCCGCCCGCCCGCCACCTCGCCGACGGCACCGCCAGCGGCTCCAGCAACCCGCTGATCGACTACCACCTCGTCTACGCCCTGCTCCTCGCCGTCCTCGCCGTCACCGGCACCGGCACCACCTGGGGCCTCGGCCACCGCTGGACCGCCCTCCCCGCCGTCCGCACCCGCCCCTGGCTCCACTGACCCACCCCGGACGGCCCCCGCCCCCGCCCCCGCTCGATGACGGGGGCGGGGGCGGTGCGGTGGCCGGGTGGACACGAGCCGGAACGGCCGATCGACGAGGGGCAGCTCGCCCCCCGTTCAGGTCGCGGGAGTTCCGTGGCTACCGGATCCCTCCCGCTGATGGCCGTTGTCGAACAGGAGGGCGGGTTCGGCGAGGATGTCGCGGCCGGCCTCGCTCTTGTAGATCTCGTCGACGCTGCCGAACCGGGCCTCGGCATAATCGAGTTCGAGCAGCGACGCAGCCTGGCGGACGGATGCCTCGTCGGGGCCCTCGATCTCCACGAAGGTGGCGAGGTCGGGCCAGGTGTCGAAGTCGAAGGCGACCTCACCCAGACGCCACTCCTCTCGATAGTTCTCCTGGTAACGGACCTCCCGCAGACCGAGGCTGCGGAGGATCTCGGCCATGGACTGCAGATCGGCCACCTCGGTCTCGATCTCGGTGGTGCCGTCGATCGTGGTGGCGTCGGTGACCTGCTTGAGCGTCAACGTGGATCGGGTACCCTCGTCGCGCAGACGGACCCATGCACCGCCGTCGAGGGCATCGCTCTCGAAGATCTTCCTGGTGAGCAGGGTGCGGGGGAAAGCCTGGACGGCTCCCAGTACTGTCAGTCGCGCCTGGAGGTCGGCCACGTCGACAGCGAGGAACTTGGCCTCGTACTCGTGCTTCATGCGTTCTTCTTCCCGTGCGGGTGAGGGTGGTCCGACGTGCGGGCTGCGAGGAGCAGTCCCATCCGGTGGGTATGGTCCTGGAGCCGGCCGAGGTGGGCCCGCTCGGTGAACTCCGCAGTCCGCAGCGTCAGCAGAACGTTCCAGGCGCCGGTGAAGTGGCGGCTGAGCTTCTCGGGCGATGTGTAGTGGTCGACCAGATGGTGGCGCGCCTCCACCGGCATCATGAACTCCGCGCCGAACAGACCATCGGCGCGCACCAGGAGCTGCATGCGGGCGACGAACTCGGCGAGCGGGCGGCGGTGGTTGACGCTGTAGTGCCAGGAGCAGCTGGTCCAAACCGCGTCGCAGAGCCTGTCGAGCGGCTCGGAGCCGAGGAAGTCCTGCTCCACGACCTGGACCCGGTCATACAGGTCTTCGAGCCTGAGACGGTCGATCAGCCCCGTCGCGTGGGCGTGTGCGGTGCCGGGCAGGTGCACTTCTCCGCCGTGAAGGGCGAGCGGGTCGCGTTCGACCGCGATGACGCGGTAGCCGGCGGCTGCCAGTGGAAGGACGAACTTGCCGTCGCTCGCGCCGATGACCGCGACGGTGGCGTCACGGGGTGCGTGCTCCTTCAGCGCGGCGAGGAACTGGGGGAAGAAGGTGAGGGTGTGCTCCCAAAGGCTCCGTGTCTGCACGGCAGTGGGATCCTTCCGCGTCGATGGCGAGGATGGACTGGACTACCTGCTCCGGTTCGAGGCCCGTGGTGTCCACCCGGCGCATCGGGAACTGCGCGTAGGCGGTGGTGATCCGCTCGACCACGTCCTCACCGAGGGCGTCCCACCGGGAGATCGGCTTGTGCCGCCCGGCGAGGCGGCGTTGGCGCTCGTCCTCCGTGCAGAACAGCTGGTAGGTGACAGGTTGGGGGAGATCCGGTGGCAGTATGACGCCGAGATTCGCGCCCAGGGCTCGATGGTTGGCCAGGCACCGGGCGAAGTAGCTCTCCACGACGACCGGGACGTCGGCGGCGAGGTGGTGCCGTATCTCGTCGACGGCGGTGAAGAGTGCGGAGAGGTAGAAGCTCATCCGGGCTTCGATGTTGTCCCGCATGTCGATCTCGCGCCGCAGTGGCTGGTAGAAGACCGGCACGGTGGGGACGAGAACGGCTTCGCGGGCTGCGGCGAGCATCGGTGCGACGGTCGATTTGCCGGTGCCGCGCAGCCCTTCGAGGCTCTCGAACAGCGGACGGTCAGACACGGGCGTACACCACGTCCGGAACGGCGAGGGTGAGTTCGTCGGTCGCGGAGGGCCGGTGGACGATGTGACCGGCGAGCTTGTCGTACCAGAAAGCATGCGAGTCCTTGCCGACGGCCTTGCAGGACATGGTGAGCGCACCGCGCGGGTCGGCCTCGATCCGCTCGATCTCTCGCGGTCCGTCGATGTGAGCGCAGATGTCCGGGGCACCGTCCTCGGACAGGTCCTCGTCAACGATCACCTCGATCGAGAGCTTCGCGCCCTTCAGCCGTTCGCGCAGGCGGGCGTACGCGGCGGGCTCGGTCACGAGCAGCTCGGGGTGGTCGGCCGCGTTGCCGACCGGGCGCATGCAGTGGAGCTTCAGTTGTCGGGCCCCGAAGTCCTGGAGGGTACGAGCCAGCGGGACCACCTCGTCGATGTTGCGGGCGGTCACCGTCATGGTGGCCCCGGTGGCGACACCGAGCTCCCGCGCCAGGTCGAGCGCGCTCAGCGCGCCCTGGTAGCTGCCGAACCTGCGGACGTGGTCGTTGGTCGCGCCGATGCCCTCCAACGACACCCTCAGCAGGTCGAGGTAGGGGGCGATCTCCGCGAGCCGGCGCTCGATGCGGTAGCCGTTGGTGCAAATCTGGACCTGCAGACCGAGTTCCTGTTTGGCATGGCGGACGACCTGCGGCAGGGCCTTGTAGATGAACGGCTCGCCACCGAGCAGGGTGACGGCCTCGGTGCCGTACCGGTCACGCATGAGGGTGAGGAGCTCGATGGCCTCCTCTGACGAGAACGCGTCCGCGTGTTTGAGCCGCTCGCCGTGGAAGCAGTGCAGGCACTCGAAGTTGCAGCGGTACAACAACTGCAGGTAGAGCATTCGGATCCGCTGGATCCCGGTCACTTCGCCGATCATACGAGTCTCCCTCGGCCGGTCGCTCGGCTGGTGACCTGATGGTGGCGAAGGGTTCCGGGATGGCGGCACCGCGTACCGGGACGGCTCGGGGACGTCTTGGGACGTTCTCAGTCGGACGCGAATGACCGCAGGAGTTTCAGAAGAGCCGGGGTGTCGGAGAGGTCCGGCAGCACGGTGCTCGCGCCCGCCGCAATCAGGTCGGCTTGGCTGTCGACACCCGTGGCCACGGCGATGACCCCGGCCTCGGAGGTGAGCGCCGCCTCGACATCACGAGGAGTGTCCCCCATCAGGACCACTGGTACGTCAACAGGCAGGCCGCGGTGTCGGCGAGCACGTTCTCGCGCGACGGCCACCAGCTCACGGCGCTGAACGGCATCGGCCCCGTAGGCTCCGACGGCCAGATCCAGCAGGTCGTCGAGGCCGAAGGCCGCGAGCTTCACCCGCGCGTTGGCCGCAATGTTGCCGGTCAGTACCGAAGAGACCCAGCCGGGCCGGTCGGCTGCCGCTTCGAGTGCTGCCCGGACGCCCGGGAGAGCCGTGCCGCGTCGGCGGAGGTCGTCGAACCGCTCGATCCCCGCCACTTCGAGGGCCGTCTGGACTGTCGGCCAGTCGGGCTCCGGCCGATCGTTGCGGCGGAACATCTCACGCATGATCAGGCGGTCGGTTCGGCCTTCGGTCCGGGCCGCATGGTTCGGTGGATACCCCGCCAGGGCGGCGAAGGCGGCCGCGTAGATCTCCTTGCTGACCCCCGCGTTCTCGATGAGCGTGTGGTCGATGTCCCAGAGGATGATCAGCGGCATGGCGCCAGCGTAGGCACCCTGCCGATCCGTGAGCCCATGAGGTGTCCCCCTACCTCCTTGCAAGCCGACGCCTGCCTCGGCTTGTATGGTTTCCGTGAACGAGCGACTTCGCTCCGTACTCGCTCAGCGCGGCGTCTCTCCCGAGTTGCTCGCCGCCGCGTGCGAGGTGGACCCCAAGACCGTGGGCCGCTGGATCGGCGGACGAGTGCCGCACCCGCGACACCGCTTCGCGGCCGCCCAGCACCTACGAGTGGAGGAGACCTTCCTCTGGCCCGCACCGGCGCCACTGGCGGGCAGGCCGCTCGCGGCCGGCACCGAGCTGGTCGGCACCTACGTCAACCGAGCGAGCGTGCCACGGGAGATGTGGTTGTCGTTGCTGCGGGAGGCCGAGACCCAGATCGACGTGCTCGTGTTCTCCGGGACGTTCTTCGCACAGACCAACCCGCACGTCGCCAGGATGCTTGCGGAACGGGCCTCGGCCGGTGTTCGCGTCCGTCTGTGCTTCGGAGATCCGGCTGGCAGGGCGGCCGTTGTCCGGGGGCGTGAGGAGGGTATCGGTGACGCGCTCGCCGCGAAGATCCGTGCCTCGCTCACCTACTACCGGATCCTGCCGGACAGGGCCGGCTGCGAGGTGCGCCTCCACGACACCACGCTCTACAACTCGCTGTTCCGCTACGACGGTGACCTCCTGGTCAATCCGCACGTGTGGGGCCAGCCCGCGAGTGCCAACCCTCTGCTCCACCTCAGGAGGGTCGACTCCACAGGATGGTTCGACAACTACGCTCAGAGCTTCGAAGCCGTCTGGGACGGCGCGAAACCCTGGACACCCGTATCGGAGGGGAACACCGCACATGGGCAGGACTGAGTATCTCGACGACCCCGACGCCCCCAAGGCCAACACCCTCGTTCCTGCGAGCAACCTGCTCGTGGCCGACCACAACGGCGCCATCCTGATGCAGCGCCGACGTGACACCGGCCAGTGGGCCCTGCCCGGCGGGGCGCAGGACATCGGCGAGACCGCTGCCCAGTGCGCCGTGCGCGAATGCCTGGAGGAGACCGGCGTGATCGCCGAGGTGACCGGATTCCTGGGCGTCTACAGCAACCCGCACCACATCGTCGCGTACACCGACGGCGAGATCCGCCAGCAGTACGAGAACGCGTACATCGGCCGGCCCGTCGGCGGCGAGCCCACGATCAACGACGAGGCCGACGACGTCCGATGGATTCGGCCCGCCGACCTCGACCGGTACGACATCCACCCCAGCATGCGCCGACAGATCGGCGACTACCTCGCCGGCACCTACCCCTACCTCGGCTGAGCGGCCAGCGCGGCCTCCACCCGCGCCACCGCCGCGAAGATCGGCGGTGCTGCCCGACGGATGAACCGCCCCACCACGCTGTCCGCCCCGTAGCGCCCCACGATCTCCGCCACTCGTTCTCCGGCGGTCGTCAGGGCCCCGTCGGGCGTCGTCGTCATGTCGCAGTAGACCAGCGCATCCACCGGCCGCCGGTCGTCCAGCAGCGGGAACTCCGTCTCCAGAACGTCGCGGAGTCCCCGCTCCTCGGCTTCGATCAGCGCGAACGAGTGGTTCGCCACCAATCGGGTCAGCCGATCATCCACCCCGTGGACGTCTCGGAGGAACCGGGCACCGTCGAGCGGGTGGAAATGGGTCATCGCCAGTCTCGGTGCATAGCCGATGTCATGCAGTAGCGCCGATGCGTGGACCACATCGGCGCTGTCGCCCAGCACACTGGCGAGACCGGCGGCCCGTGCGGCGACGCCTTTCGAATGCGCCCAGCGACGGGGCAGCACCACGGACAGTTCCGCTTCGGTGAGCCGCCACGCCCACTCGGTCAGGACCTCACTCATGCCCAGGTGCCTTCCCTCGCGGTCGAGAGGACAGTCCTCCGGCAGCAGCGCGGTCGCGTGTCGAGTGGTCGTCGCAACCCTCCGCGCCGACGATGCGACAGCCACCTGCTGCGGAGAGCTGCACACCCGGCTGTCCCCGGTCGTTCGACGGGTGTCCGAGGGATCGACGAGACGGCGACTCGTCGATCCCTCGGTGCGTTGCCGGGTGGGGTCCGGGGGTGGTCAGCGGCGGGGGCCGGTGGTGGCGTAGGCGGTGGTGCCGACGGCGGCCAGGGTGAGGGCCGTCCAGGTACCGGCGGCCGTGCCGGGCGGGAGCAGCATCCAGGTCATGACCTGCGTCGCCGGGTCCGTCGCGGGCGGGAGGACGAACGCGAACGACAGCCACACGAACGGCAGGACCCACGCGAACTGCGCCCCCCAGCAGGCCGCCCCGACCGCCACGAGCCCCATCAGCCCCGCGATGTCGCGCACGACGAGGGCCGGGGCGGCCGGCTGCCCGCTCACCACCTGCACCGCCAGCACCACCGCGCCGACGACGACCCCGCAGAGCAGGACGTGCGCCGCCCGGCGCGGCCACCAGCGGATCGCGGCCGTCCGGTCCAACGCGTGGTCCTGTCCGGCGAGGCCGGCCGAGAACGCCGTCGCCCCGGCGGCGAGGACGAGAGTGGACGGCAGGGGGTCCCCGGGCAGCCCGCCGCCCAGCCGGGCGAGCGTCCACACCGCCACCGCGCCGACCGCCACCACGGCGAGGGCGGCCGGTACCCGCCGCGAACGCGCGTACAGCGTCAGCCACCTCACTGGACCCTGCCGGCGGTCAGTGCGGCGAACGGGAAGTCCGTGCAGGAGACCGCGGCGGCGTGCAGGGCGCCGATCCGCTGCCGCTGCTCCGGCCCGGGCAGCGCGGTGAGCTCCTCCCACACCGGGCGGGCCATGGCGTTCCAGTCCTTCAGGGTGTACATGGTCCCGTCGAGGGGCCGGAGCTCCCCTCCGAGGACCCAGGCCGCCGCGACGCTCTGGGCGACGGCCTCCTCCAGCGTGCCGCTCTCGGCGGAGCTCCGGGCGTGGCACAGCGGCACCAGGCCCTGGCCCGTCAGGGCCCGGGTGAGCCGCTCGCCCGACGCGCCCCCGAACACCTCGTCGCCGAAGTCGACGAGCAGGGCGTCGCGCGACCGTTCCGCCTCGCCGAGGAGCTCCCTCGGGACGGTGGTCTCACGGACGGTCACGGGGGCCGCGTCGCCCAGGGCCCCGCGCAGCAGGCGCAGCGCCTCCCGGCCGGGACCGGCCATACCCGCGAGCCGTGCCTGCCGGGCCGCCGTCACGCACACCGGGCCGTCGCAGACCTGCGTCACCGCGGCCCGGTCGACGACGTACGTGGCGCGGGGGTCGGCCGGCAGCAGGAGCAGGGCGACGGCGCCGCCCGCCAGCAGCGGGGTGAGGGCGAGCAGCCGGGCGCGCGGGCCGGCGGCGGCCAGCAGCGCGAAGCCCGTCGCGGCCAGGCCGAGCAGCCAGAGCGTCTGTCCGAGGTGCACGGACGCGGACAGCGTGAAGACCGTCTGGCGCACCTCGGACACCGCCGGCGACAGCAGCGCGAGGCGGTTCGGCGCGGCGGACGACGGCACCGCGGCGTCCGTGGTCTGCCGCAGGAGGCTGACGGCCACGAAGGCGCCCACGGCCAGTGCGGGCGGCGTGAGGACGGAGGGCAGCGCCCGTCCGACCCCCATGCCCAGGACCGCCCCCGCGACCAGCGCGAGCGCCCCCACCAGCGAGACCGGCAGCCAGCCGAGGTGGGTGTACGCGGCGTCTCCGGCGAGCACCCGCACCGCACCCACGAGGAGGACGAGCCCGAAGGCCGAGACCAGCGCGAACGCCGTCGTGCCCGCCAGGGCGGCCGCGCGGTGCCGTGCGGGTCTCGGGGTGCTGGCCAGCAGTTCGGCCGTCTTCGAGCGGTGGTCGCGCAGCCCCTGGAGCGCCCCGAGACCCACCGCGAGCGGCCACAGGAACAGCAGCAGGAACCGGGTCCACAGGGCCATCGAGGTCCACTGGGCCGTCCACAGCGTGGTGCCCCTCGACCACGCTCCGGGCACGAGGTGCAGGAACGCGAGGGCGAACGCCACCACGACGGCGCCGGCCCACGGGGCGACGGAACGCCGCAGCTCGATGCGGAGGATACGGAGGTTCACCAG
Organism: Kitasatospora sp. NPDC127035; assembly: GCF_042726075.1. Taxonomy (NCBI): domain Bacteria; kingdom Bacillati; phylum Actinomycetota; class Actinomycetes; order Kitasatosporales; family Streptomycetaceae; genus Kitasatospora; species Kitasatospora sp. NPDC127035. The sequence goes on from NZ_JBHXDN010000003.1 coordinate 107,251, forward strand.
GCGCCCCTCGTGCGTGCGGGGTCGACGAGCAGGGCCGAGTAGCCGCGCTCCAGCGGGCTGTCTCCCACGTGTTCCGGGCCGCCGGCCGCGGCCAGCTCGTCCGGGGTGCCCTGGAAGACCAGCCGCCCCTCGGCGAAGAGCACCACGTCGGTGCAGGCCGCGGCCACGTCCTCCACCAGGTGGGTCGAGACGACCACGCAGGTGTCCGTCCCCAGCTCCTGGAGCAGCCCGCGGAAGCGGAGCCGCTGCGCCGGGTCCAGACCGACCGTCGGCTCGTCGAGCAGCAGGATCGAGGGGTCGTTGACGATCGCCTGGGCGATGCCGGCCCGCCGCACCATCCCGCCCGACAGGGCCTTCATCCGCTCGTCCGCGCGGTCGGCCAGGCCGACCCGTTCCACGGCCCGCTGCACCGCCGCGGGGATGTCCGCCGTCGGCACCTCCTTCAACCAGGCCATGTACTCGACGAACTCGCGCACGGTGAAGCGCTTGTAGTAGCCGAACTCCTGCGGAAGGTAGCCGATCCGGCGGCGCAGCGCGCGGTGTTCGCCCGGTCCGCCCGCGGGCTCCCCGAGCAGCTCCAGTGCGCCCCCGGTGGGGCGCAGCACGGTGGCCAGGGCCCGGATGAGCGTGGTCTTGCCGGCCCCGTTGGGACCGAGGAGTCCGTGGACGCCGGTGCCCAGCGACAGGTCGAGCCCGTCGACGGCCATCCGCTTCCTGCCGACCCTGACCTTCAGTCCGGTCGCCCGGATCTCCCACGCGTAGGCCGTGGGGGCGATGTCGGCCCTGCTCACTGCGGGCATCGTGCGTTTCCTCGTCTCTCGGGGGTGCGGGGTGGCTCGGGGGTGGGGGGTGGCTCGGGGGCGGGGCGTCTCGCGAACGTTCACCGGTGGGCGCCCAGCACGGTGTAGGCGCCCCTGCGGGCGAGGACGACGCCGACGCCCAGCAGGAGGATCAGCCCCCACACGGGCAGGCCGTCCGTCCGCAGGGCGAAGGCCGTCCGGCTGGTGGCCAGGGTCGGTGCCACCACGACCGCGGCCCAGGCGGCCACCAGGACGACGGCGGCGCGGGTCACCCCGATCATCCCGCCGAGCGCCAGGGTCATCGAGGTGAAGGCCAGGCAGGGCAGGAGCCACTGGGCGGCCGTCACCCCCGTCACCCATCCGCCCGCCAGCAGCGCGGGGATCACCACGACGAGCACGGAGGCGGTGCGCCGCAGCACCAGTTGCAGCCCCGCCCTCGGGGTGGAGGCCGTCAGCTCGTACGCCGGGTCGAGACCGCGCGACCACGAGGCCGCGACGCCGCACACGGGCAGGACGGGGGCGAGCAGCAGCATCAGGGACACCTGCCCTGAGCCGGGGCCCGCCAGGTCCAGCAGCAGGGCGAGCAGCGTCACGGCCACGACCATGGCCAGCCACGGCGTCATGGCGGGCGTCGTCCAGGCCGACAGCCGCGCCCGGCGCCGGCGCGGGGCCGACGGGGCGGTCGTCGCCAGCTGGTGTTCGAGATCGGACCAGACGGTGTCGGTCAGCGCCGCCAGGGCGGGCGCGGAGGCCGGGACGGCGGCCGACAGCCGGTCGCGGCAGGGGCGGCACCCCTCCAGGTGGGCCTCCAGGGCCCACACCTCGTCCGCGACGAGGTCCGTGTCGCCGCGCGCGTATCCGTCGATCAGTCGTGCCGACGCGTGTTCCACGTTCATCCCAGTGCCTCCCGCATCGCGATCCGGGCCCGGCGGGCGCGGGTCTTGACCGTTCCCTCGGGCAGTCCGAGGACGACGGCGGTCTCCCGGACGGACAGCCCGTCGAGCACCATGGCCTGCAGTACCTCCCGGAGTTCCGGTGCGAGGCGCCGCAGCGCGTCCCCGACGTCGCCGCCGACGGTGGCCACCAGGGCCTCCTCCTCGGCCGCGGGCGCCACGGGGTGCGGGGCCGCGGCGGGCGGGGGCTCCGCGTGGTGGGCCCTGCGCCGGAACGCGTCGACGAGGCGGCGGGCCGCGATCGTCCACAGCCAGCCGACGGCCGTCCCTCCGGTCCGGCTCCCGGCGAAGGAGCCCGCCGCGCGCCACACCGCCAGGTACGTCTCCTGCATGACCTCGGCGACGATCTGCTGATCCGTGCAGCGGCGGTTCAACCGCACGGCCAGCCACGGCGACGTGCGCCGATACAGCTCCTCGAAGGCGGCCCGGTCGCCCCGGGCCACCCGTCGTAGGAGGTGTTCCTCGTCCAGTTCCTGCGGCGCTGCCGCCCCAACCCGTTTCACACCTACTAGACGCCCCGTCGGGCCTGCGGGTTTTCTCCCGGACGTGATCCGGGTCACGTCCGGGCCGACGGTGCGGACGGGCGTCCGCCGACGGCGCGCGGGACCGCCGGCCGCCGCGGCCCGGGAACGCCCCGGCGGTGCCCGCCGGGATCACGGGTGGGGCGCGTGGGCTGCGCGGGGCGCGCCGAGGGCGTGGAGGAGATGGCGGAGGGCCGGCGCGGGGGGACCGGCCGGGCGGGCGAGGGAGGTGGTGACGATCGGCCCGGCCAGCCGGCGGACGGCCACCCGGGGGAGGTCGGGGAGGCCGTTGACCTCGTAGAAGACGGTCCAGGAGGGGGTGGTGGCGGAGCCGATCTCGGCGAGGGTCTCGCGGAGGGTGGTGAAGGGTTCGCCGGGCGGCGGGTCGATGCCGGCTCCGCGGCAGGCGTCGGTGACGAGGGCGTGGAAGGCGGGGTTGCGGTCGCGGGCGGCGAGCCGCAGGGGCAGGTGGGCGAGCCGGTCGAGGCGGAGCTCGTCCTCGGCCGCCAGGGGGTGGTCCGCCGGGAGCGCGACGTGGAGGGGGTCGTGCCAGACGGGGACCAGGTCGAGGTCCGGGTGCGCGGTGACCGCGCGGAACAGGGCGGCGTCCAGCCCGCCCGTCCGCAGGGCCTCCAGCCGCTCGGCGGGCGGGCCCTGCCGCAGTCGCACCCGGAGGCCGGGTGCGCGGTCGGCGAGCCGCGCCAGGGCGTCGTCCAGGCGGGTCCCCGGGGTCTGGACGGCGCCGAGGCGGAGGACGCCGTCGGTTCCCGCGCGGATGCCGGCCGCCGTGCGCCGGACCTGCTCGGCGGCGGCGAGTGCGGCGCGGGCCTGCGGGAGGAGGCGCTCACCGGCGGCGGACAGGCGGGTCCCCCGGGTGGACCGGTCGAGGAGCACCACGCCGAGTTCGCGCTCCAGGCGGCGGACCTGCTGGCTCACGGCGGACTGCACGATGGTCAGCCGTTCGGCGGCCCGGCCGAACCCGCCCTCCTCGGCCACGGCGACGAAGTACTGCAGTTGCCTGAGCTCCATGCGCGGACCCCCACTCATCTCGATCGGTGATCACCGCCCGCTCCGACTGCTTCTGGTCCGGTGATCGCTCCCCGGGTCGAATGGTGCCGTACACGTGATCCCGAGGGGAGAGGGGAGAGCCATGACCGCGGATCAACCACGCGCCCTGGTCGTCCGGTCGCAGGAGGCGGAGCGCCTCGCGCTGCCGGCGGGCGGCGCGTTCGGCCTGCTGGTCGACGCGGACGCGACCGGCGGTTCGTACGGCGCCAACCGGCTGACGCTAGGCGCCGGGGCCGACGGCGCCCGGCCGCACCACCACGCGGTGTCCTGGGAGCTGTTCTACGTCCTCGACGGCGTGGCGGAGTTCCTGCTCGGCGACTCCCTGGTGACCGTGGCCGCGGGCGGGGTGGTGTCGGTACCGCCGCTGCTGCCGCACGCCTTCGGGGCGGCGGCCGGCAGCCCGACCGACCTCCTGGTCGTCGCGTCGCCGGGGGTCGAGCGCTTCGGGTACTTCCGGGAACTCGCGGAAGCGGCCTGGGGGCGGCAGCCGTTCGACCGGCTGACGCCCTTGCAGGACCGGTACGACGTCCACTTCGGGTCGAGCGAGGTCTGGGACACCGCTCGCCGCCGACAGCCGCCCGCCCGACGGTCCGTCGGCGTTCTTCCGTGAAATCCAGTACCCGTGCCGGATTTTCCCCGGACCTTCGGCCGCGGCGTGGCCGGAGGTCCGTCCCCCCGGCCACGACCGGCCGGAACGCCCGACATGTTCCTGTACGGACCATGTTTTTGACGATCCATCAGGAATCCGGGCCGGGCAACCCTCGCGAAACGGAGGGCGGTTCAGATCGTGTACGCACTGGAGGGTTCCATCGCCGAAACGACGAACACTCCCCGCATCCGGGCGACTACCACTCGAAGCCACTCGGGCCCCAGCAACCCGCCCAGGTGGACCGCGTCACGTTCACATGTCAACCACACATCCTTGAAGCGACATCCTCAACAAGCATTGTGGCCACGCATGTTCGAAGGTAGAGTCCCGCTCCGCCGAGCACCGACAAGTGCTCGCACGGCATTCTTTGGGGCGGGCATGACAAATAACCGCAACATCAACGGGGCCACTTCCGACCTGATTGACGCGTTCACGGAAACCGTCGGGCGATTTCCCGAACGGCCGGCGATCGTCCACCACGGACGCGTCCTTAGTTATCGCCAACTCGACGAGTTGGCAAGCAGTTTGGCCGTCCGGCTGGGGGCCGGGCCCGGTGTGGTCGCCGTCCCGGCGGTCCATGCGCCGGAGACGGTCGTCGGACTGCTCGGTGTGCTCGCGGCCGGCGGCGTGTACTGCCCGGTCGATCCGGCCTTTCCGCCGCAGCGCCAACAGGCGATGCTGTCGGCGGTGGGGTGTCGCACCGGGCTCGCGGCGCCGGTCACCGGCCCCGACGCCCGATCCGGGCCGTCGGGGTCGTCCGGGCCCTCGGGGTCGTCGGGGTCGTCGGGGTCGTCCGGGCCGGAGATCGTCGACCTGCCGCGATTAGCCGCACCCGACGCAGCCGCGCCGGGTCAGGCCGATCAGGCGGCTCAGGCGGCTCAGGCGGATCCGCGCGGTCCGTCGGAGCCCGCGGAGCCGGCGGGTCCCCCGCGTCCGCCGGCTCCGTCGCAGCCCGAACGGCGGCGACCGGCCGAACCCGAGCAGCCGGCCTACCTCCTCTTCACGTCGGGTTCGACCGGGCAGCCGAAACCCGTCGTGACGCCCCGCCGGGCGATCTCCGCCACCGTGCACGCGCTGCGCGGACTGTTCGGCCTCACGGCCGACGACCGGGTGCTGCAGTTCGCGTCGCTGAACTGGGACACCTGTTTCGAGGAGATCCTCCCGGCGCTCACCACCGGCGCCGCCCTCGTCCTCGACGACGAGGCGCACTCGGGATCGTTCCCCCGGTTCCTGCGGATGGTCGGGCGCGAGCGGATCACCGTCCTCGACCTGCCGACCGCGTTCTGGCACGAACTGGTCCTCCACCTCACCGAGGAGCAGGCCGGCCTGCCCGACTCGGTCCGGCTGCTGGTCATCGGCGGCGAGGCGGCCAACCCGGCCAGGCTCGCCGACTGGAGCCGCCTCGACACCGGGCGGATCCGCCTGCTCAACACCTACGGCTGCACCGAGACCACGCTGATCACCCACGCCGTCGACCTGCACGGACCAGGAGCACCCTCGTCCGGACCGGACTGGACGGCCGGCGAGCCCGCGCCGATCGGGCGGGCACTGCCGCACGTCGTCGAACAGATCAGCGCGGAGGGTGAGTTGGTCATCGGCGGCCCGGCCGTCGCGGCCGGCTACCACGGGCTGCCGGAGGCCACCGCGGCCCGGTTCACCGTCGTCGACGGCGAGCGCTGGTTCCGCACCGGCGACCGGGTGAGCCGCGCGCCGGACGGCGTGCTCACCCACCGGGGCCGGCTGGACGGCGAGATCAAGGTGCGCGGCATCCGGGTCGACCCGGCCGAGGTCGAGGCGCACATCGCCGGCCACCCGGGGGTGAGCGCGGTGGCGGTGGCCGGGGCGACGGTGGCCGGCCGGTCCGCCCTGGTCGCGTACCTGGTGCCGCGCGCCGGAGCGGCGGCGGGGACGCTGGACGCCGACGTCCGGGCCTACCTGAGCAGTCGGGTGCCAGGCCACCTCGTGCCCAGCCGGATCACCGTCGTGCCGGAGCTGGTGCTCACCGCCAGCGGCAAGGTCGACCGGGCGGGCTCCCACCGCCGCCACTCGGCCGCCCCGGCGCATCCACCGCATCCGGTGTACCCGGCGCAGCCGCTCCGGGCGGCACGCGCGACGCCTTCCCCGCACTAGGCGCGCCGACGCGCCGACGCGCTGACGTGCCTGCGGGCAGGCCCGCAGAACCGCGGGCACCAGGCGCACCCCCGCACAGGGACACACCCCGCACGCGGGGCGGGCCCCGGGCAGATCCCCGGGCAGGACCCGTCCCGAGGCCCCTCGCCGGGCCCCTCACCGACACCCCACCAGGTGCGCCGACAGGCGGCACCTGCCGGTCCATGAAAAGGAGAGCCTCGATGAGCGTTGACACCACCTCCGCCGACGCCGAGGACGTGGTGGCGATCTTCCGCCGCGTCCTGGAGACCACCGACGTCGCCGCGGACTCGGACTTCTTCCTCCTCGGCGGTGACTCGCTCATCGCCACCCGCGTACTGAGCGCGGTCGCCCGGACGTACGGCGTCGAGCTGTCCTTCGAGGACTTCGTGCTCGCACCCACCCCCGAGGGCCTCGCCGAGCTGATCGCGGCAGCCGGATGAGCGGCCGGGACACGGCCGCCGGGCAGGACGAAGCCCCCCAGGACTCCGGGAGACAGCACGACGCCCCGCAGGGCTCCGGCCCGGCGGGCGTCCGCTCCGCCGTCGTCGTCGGCGCCGGCCTCGCCGGCCTGACCGCCGCGAACGGGCTCGCGTCCCGCGGGGTCGAGGTCACCGTGCTCGAAGCACGCGAGCGGGTCGGCGGCCGGATCCACGGCCACGAGGTGGCCCCGGGTTCCTGGGTCGACGCCGGCGCCGCCTACCTGGGCGACCGGCACACCGAACTCCTCGCCCTGCTCAAGGAGTCGGGCCTCGACACCACGCCGACCACGATGCTCGGCGCCAGCCGCTTCGCGCTCGGCGGACCCGAACACGCCACCCGCGACGGGCGGTTCCCACCCCTCAACGCCGTGGCACTCGGCGACCTCTTCGACCGGCTGGCCGAACTCACCGCAGCGGTGCGGCCCGACGCGCCGTGGCTCACCCCCGACGCCGAGCGCCTGGACACCCTCACCGCGGCCGAGTGGGCCGACCGGCACCTGACCCACCCGGACGCCCGGCTCTTCTTCCCGCTCTTCCTCGGCGAGATGATGGCCGCCGACCCGGCCGAACTCTCCGTCCTGCACATGGCCTTCTACCTCCGGTCGGGCGGCGGTCTGCGCTATCTCAACGCCTTCGAGGGCGGCGCCCAGCAGGACCGCGTCGCGGGCGGCGCCCACCTGCTGTGCGAGCGGCTCGCCGAACGGCTGTCCGAGCGACCGGGCGCGCGACTGCGGCTCGGCGAACCCGCCGTGGCGATCCACCAGGACGCCGACGGGGTCACCGTCCGCACCGGGCGGGGCGTCCACCGGGCGGACGCGGCGGTGGTCGCGCTCCCCCCGCTGCTGGCCGACGGCCTCGACCACCGGCCCGCCCCGCCCGGACCCCGGGCCGGCGCGCGTACCGGGCGCGGCTGCGCGGTGAAGGTCAACCTGGTCTATCCGTCGCCCGGTTGGCGCGACCACGGACTCTCCGGGTGGTCGGTCAACGCGGAGGGCCCGCTGCTCTCGACCGTCGACGACTCGCCGACGGCCGACGGGGTCGGGGTCCTGACCGGTTTCGTGACCGGCGCCGAGGCGCACCGGTTCGCCGCGCGCAGCCCGGAGCAGCAGCGGGCCACCGCGGTCGCGCAGGCCGCCCGGCTCTTCCCGATGCTCCCGGAGCCGATCGGGTTCCATGTCACCGACTGGGTCAACGAGCCCTACAGCAGGGGCTGTTACGCCGCACTGTTCGGTCCCGGCGACTGGCTCGGGCAGGGCCCGGCACTGACCGCACCGCACGGCCGGGTGCACTGGGCCGGCACCGAGACCAGTACGGAGTTCTTCGGGCTGATGGAGGGGGCGATCCGCTCCGGCCACCGCGTGGTCGCGGAGATCCTCGGCGACCACCGCTGAGCCGCGGCCCGCCGCACCCGGACCACCCCGCACCGCCCCGTACCCACCCCACCACCCCGGACCGCCCCGCACCGCCGCGCTTCCCCGTACCACCGCGATCCCCGTTCCGCCCCGCACCACCGCCGCGCCCCGCACCACCGCCGCGCCACCCCACCGGCGGAGGGGACCACCTGCCGCGGAGAGCACGACCGGACGAACGCACCACCGTCGCACAGGACCCGCACCACCGCACGAACCCGTCCGCCGAGCACCAGTTCTCCCACCCCCCGTCGGCCCGCCCCGTGTGTTCCACAAGAACCGCGGCGGGCCACCCCCTCAGGAGACGCCATGAGCGACCAGAGTTCCATCCAGCCCGCCGGCCCGAGCCCCGTCGCGCCCCTCGCCGCCCGGGAGCGGCTGATGACCGAGCCGGAGCTCGGGGCCGGCAACTTCCTCGAACACGCCATCGCGGTGAACCCCAACCGCGCGGTCCCGTTCGCGTTCAGCCACCACACCGACCACCGCGGCGCCGTGGTGCTGCGCGGCCACAGTCTGCTGGACCTCGCCGCCCTGCGCGACCGGTACGCCGCCTGGTACCACGCCAACGGCGTGCGCCCGGGCGAGCCGGTCGCCGTGGTGGTCGGCGAGGGTCTGGAGCCGCTGCTGCACTTCCTCGCGCTCACCGCGCTGGGCGCCGTCCCGGCCCTGGTCAACGACGCCATGCGGCACGACGTGATGGTCCGCTACCTCCACCACGTCGGCGTGGTCGGCGTGGTCGCCGACGACACCACCCGGCTGGCCGCCGCTTACCGCGAGGACCCGCGGAGCCGGCCCCGCTTCCTCGCGCTCGCCGCCGAGATCCAGGCCTTCGACGCCGCCGCGTCCGGCGGACTCCCCGAGGCGTACCCGTACCGGCACGCGGCGGACGACGTGGTCGGGCTGATCCACTCCTCCGGCACCACCGGCACGCCCAAGTCGACCATGCTGGCGCACCGCCAGTTCTGGGACGGCAAGCAGCCGCGGATGGTCCGGTTCCCCGCCGAGCCGTACGACCGGCTGATGTCGCTGATGCCGCACACCCACGCCGGCGGGCTGAGCTACTTCCTCACCGCCACCCTGCTCGGTCTGCCGACGGTCGTCATGTCCGACTGGCGGCGCGCGGTGGTGGAGCCGGTGATGGAGGCGTTCCTGCCGACCATGGTGGCCTCCTTCCCGCGCACGTTCGTCGAACTCGCCACCGGGGAGCTGCCGGTGGCGGGCGCAGCCCGGGTCCACTCCTGGTTCAACACCGGCGACAGCGCGCACTACGGGCACATCCGCCGGCTGGTCGGGCTGGGCGAACGGCCCGCCGGGCTGATCCGGCCCTGGCTGCTGCCGAGCGAGAAGGCCGAGCAACCCGCCCTGCCCGGTTCGCAGTTCGTCGACGGCCTGGGATCGTCCGAGATGGGCATGGCGCTGTTCGGCCAGGTGACGACGCCGGAGAGCACGCGCAACGACCGGTGCGTCGGCAAGCCGCTCGAAGTGGTGCTCAAGGCGGCCGTGCTGGACCAGGACGGCGCCGAGGTCCCGGACGGCACGGTCGGGCTGCTCGGCGTGGTCACGCCGTCCCGGACGCCCGGCTACTGGAACAACGCCAGGCTGACCGGCAGCTTCGAGCTGAACGGCTACTGGCTCACCGGGGACGTCGCCCGGCGGGACGCGGACGGCTCCTTCTACCACCTCGACCGCACGGTGGACGTCGTCGACACCGTGGCGGGGCCGGTCTACAGCCTGCCGATCGAGGAGGTACTGCTGGCCGACTGCGCCGAGCTGGTGCGGGACTGTTCGGTGATCGGCGTGCCCGGCGGCGCCGGGAAGGGGCAACTCCCCGTCGCAGTGGTTCAGTTGCAGCACGAAGCCGATCAGGTGGGCGCCGAGGAGGTCCAGGAGGCCGCCAACAAGGCGCTGGCCGGGGCCGGACTGTCCGCCCTCGCCGCCGTCCGGATCGCGCGCACCGCCGAGGAGTTCCCGCTCGGGCCGACCGGCAAGGTGCTCAAGCGCGAGCTGCGGACCCGCCTCGCCACGCTCTTCACCGGCCGGTAGTGCCGGATGGACCGCCCCGTACCCCCCGCACACCCCGTGACGGGGCAGCCGTACCAGTACGTCCGGACCCCGCTGGTCGAACCGGACTGGCGGAGACTGCCGGGCTGGCGCGACGTCACCGAGGCCCAGTGGCGGGACGCCCAGTGGCAGCGGGCGCACTGCGTGAAGAACATCCGGCAGCTGCGGGCCGTCGTCGGCGACCTGCTGACCGACCGGTTCTGCGAGGAACTCCTCGCCGACCAGGCCGAGTTCGCGACGATGCCGATCCTGCTCCCGCCGCAGATGCTCAACACCGTGGCCCCGCGCGCCCCGACCGTGCCGGAGGCGTTCACCGAGGCGTTCCTCGCCGACCCGGTCCGCCGGTACATGCTGCCCGTCCGCTCCGACCGGCACCCCCGGTGGCCCAGCCATCCCCGGGCCGAGCGCGACTCGCTGCACGAGGCCGAGATGTGGGTGGTCGAGGGCCTGACCCACCGCTACCCCACCAAGGTGCTGGCCGAGCTGGTCTCCACCTGCCCGCAGTACTGCGGGCACTGCACCCGGATGGACCTGGTCGGCACCTCCACGGCCCAGGTCGCCAAGAAGCGGCTGGTGCTCCGGCCCGCCCACCGGCAGGAGCAGATGCTCGACTACCTCAAGCGCACCCCGGCCGTGCGCGACGTGGTGGTCTCCGGCGGCGACCTCGCCAACGTGCCCTGGCCGCAGCTGGAGTCGTTCCTGCTGCGGCTGCTGGAACTGGAGTCGGTCCGCGACATCCGGCTCGCCAGCAAGGCGGTGGTGGGACTGCCCCAGCACTGGCTCCAGCCGCAGATCCGGGAGGGCGTGGCCCGGGTGGCCGCCGTCGCCGCGCGCCGCGCGGTGAACCTGGCCGTCCACACCCACGCCAACCACGTCCGGTCGGTGACCCCGCTGGTGGCCGAGGCGGCCCGGGGGCTGCTGGACGCGGGCGTCCGCGACGTCCGCAACCAGGGCGTGCTGATGCGCGGCGTCAACGCCACCCCCGGCGACCTGCTGGACCTCTGCTTCGCCCTCCAGGGCGAGGCGAACATCCTGCCGTACTACTTCTACCTCTGCGACATGATCCCGAACGCCGAGCACTGGCGGACCTCGGTGCACGAGGCGCAGCGGCTCCAGGAGGCGATCATGGGCTACCTCCCCGGCTACGCCACCCCCCGCCTGGTCTGCGACGTGCCGGACCTCGGCAAGCGCTGGGTGCACCAGGCGGTGGGGTACGACCGCGAGCGCGGCATCTCGTACTGGACCAAGAACTACCGCACCGAGCTGGAGGTCCGCGAGGGCGGCGGCCCGGACGGCGACGACCCGCTCGACCGGCGCCACCCGTACTACGACCCGGTGGACACCCTCCCGGAGCCCGGCCGCCGCTGGTGGGCCGGGCACGCCGGGCACCCGACGACCCCGGAAGGAGCACGGTGAACCCCACCGGCCCCGCACACCCCACTGACCCCGCACACCCCACAGACACCGAGAACCCGGCGGGCCCCGCGCACGCCCCCGGTTCCGCGGACGGCTCCGGCCCGCTGCGCCGGATGTGCTGGATCTTCCCCGACCGCGAGTCGAGCCGGATGTCCGCGACCTGGCACCACTTCTTCTGGGACCTCTACGCGGAGATCGCCGAGGAGCTCGGCCTCACCTGGTGCCGGCACTCGCCCGACGCGGTGACCGTGGACGCCTCCGACCCCGCCCGTCCGCTGGTCTACGTGGACGAGGAGCCGGTGACCCCGCAGGACACCCTGTTCATCACCGCGCTCTACTCACTGCCCTACCAGTCGATGGACGTCTTCAACCAGTACGCGCTGTACGCGGTGCTCGAACAGGCCGGCTTCTACCTGCCGTTCCCGCCGCACGTCTCGCTGATCGGCAACGACAAGGTCGCCACCGTCCTGCACTTCGCCGACTCCCCCGTGCCGGCGATCCCGTCGGTCCGGATCGGCACCGGCCGGGACATCAGCAAGCACCTGTACGAGGTGGCGCTGGGCGGCCTCACCTACCCGGCCATCGTGAAGCCGGCCGGCTGGTGCGGCGGCGGGGGGATCAACCTGGCCCGCGGTCCGGAGGACATCCGGGGCCTGGCCAGCCTCGCCCAGGGCGGCGACACCACCCTCGTCGCCCAGCCGTACCTCGGCGACGGCACCGTCGACTACCGGGTCTACGTGGTCGGCGGCGAGCCGTACGCGGTGATGAAGCGGATCCCGGAGCCCGGCTCGCCGGTGGCCAACGCCAGCCGGGGCGGGGCGATGGAGTTCCCACCGGTGCCGGACGAACTGGCAGCCGCCACGGCGTACTTCGCCGAGAAGCTGCAGATCCCGTTCTTCTGCGTCGACTTCCTGTACGACGGCGAGCGGTACTGGTTCTCCGAGCTGGAGCCGGACGGGGTGATCGCCCCGGACTGGTCCGACCCGGGCCGCACCCTGCAACGGGACGTCACGCGCGCCCGGTTCACCGCCTACCGCGACGCCCACGCCAAGTGGCTCGCCAACGCCACGGCCCTGATCACGACGCCTACGCCGACGCCGACGCCGACCACGACCACGACCCCCCGAACGGACCCCCGATGACCGACGCGTTCTCCCTGCCGCCCGAGGCGGCCGAGCCGCACCTGACCGTCGCCGGCCGGACCCTCGACCGGCTGCGGACCGTCCCCGCGCTGGCACCGCGCTACGCGGACCGCCCGGGCAGCGTCCGCACCCTGGACGAGCTGGCCGCGCTGCCCCCGCTGGTCAAGGACGACCTGAACACCGCCCTGGCCCACCTGGACCCGCGCTCCGAGTCCGGCGCCACCTGGCTGTTCCAGAGCGGCGGCTCGACCGGCGCCCCCAAGGTCGGCTACGCGCCCACCGGCTTCTACATGGCCGGCGTCCACGCGCACTGGCAGCCGCTCGACCGCGAGGACGTGTTCGTCAACGCCTGGGGCGCCGGGCGGATGTGGGGCGCGCACTTCCTCGCCGCCGGACTCGCCGACCTGTCCGGCTGCCGGATCATCGCGCTCGGCTCGGTCACCCGGGAGGAGTACCCGGACTGGCTGGCCTTCCTCGCGGACCGCCGGGTGACCGCGATCGGCGGCACGCCGAGCGTGCTGCGGCTCTGGTTCGCCCACGCCCGCGCGGCCGGGATCAAGCTGCCCACCCTGCGCAAGGTGCTCTGGCTCGGCGAGGCCTGGCAGCCGCAGCTGGAGGAGGACATGGCGGCCGTCGCACCGGACGCCCGCCGCTGGGGCATGTTCGGCTCCACCGAGACCTGGGTGGTCGGCACCAACACCCCGGACTGCCCGGCCGACACCTTCCACCCGCTGCCCGCGCAGCTGGTGCACGCCGGCCCGGACGGGATGCTCGACTTCACCACGCTCGACCCGGAGATGCTCAACCCCGTACTGCGCTACCGCACCGGCGACGCGGGCGAGTTGACCGCGTGCCCGTGCGGCCGGCCGGGCCGGGCGATGCGGGTCCTGGGGCGGCGGGACAGCGTGGTCCAGGTACGCGGCCTCGGCCTGCACGTGGACGAGCTGGTCGCCCGGGTGGAGCGGGAACCGGGCGTCTCCCGGGCCCAGGTCGTGATCACCGAGAACGGCGGGCGCGCCACCGGCGTGGACGTCCTGCTGCTGACCGACCCGGGTGCGGCGGTGGACGCCGAGGGGCTGCGCGCCGAGCTCCTCTCCGCGACGTTCACGCTCAGCACCGCCTTCCAGCACGACCCGGAGAACTTCCGGGTCCGACCGGTCGACGAGCTGGTCAGCAACGACCGCACCGGCAAGACGGCCACCTTCGCCGTCCGGGAGGGCTCGTGAGCCCGCAGCGGCCGGGCGGCCTGGGCCGCGGCTTCAACCTCTTCTGGGCGGGCCAGACGGTCAGCGTGGTCGGTGACCGGATCACCGTCTTCGTCGTCCCCACCCTGATGATCTTCGTGCTGCACGCCTCCGCGCTCCAGGTCGGCGTGGTGGCGATGGCGCAGTACCTGGGCATCCCGCTGCTCGGGCCGGTGGCCGGTGTGCTGGTCGACCGGTGGGACAAACGCCGGACGATGCTCGTCTGCGACCTGGTCCGGCTGGTGGCGGTCCTGGTGATCCCGCTGGCGTACTGGCTGGACTTCCTGTCCACGGCGCTGCTGTTCGGCTGCGTGGCGGCGATCAGCGGCGCGACCATCTTCTTCAACGTCGGCTACCTGATCGCCGTCCCCGCCGTGGTGGAGAAGGACCAGATGGTCCGCGCCTACTCCCGGCTGGAGGGCAGCAGTTCGGTCTCCGAGGTGGCCGGTCCCTCGATCGCGGCCGGTCTGTACAGCGCGCTCGGCGTGGCCGCCCTGCTGGTGGACGCGGCCAGCTACCTGGTCTCCGCGGCCTGCTTCCGCTCCATGAAGCCCTGGGGCGGCCGGACGGTCGTCGAGGGCACGGTCTGGGAGCGGCTGACGGCCGGCTTCCGGCTGAACTGGGCGGATCCGGTGCTGCGCCGGGTGGTGCTGGCTGCCGTCACGCTCAACGCGGGCGGGCCGATCTTCGTCACCGTGCTGCCGGTCCTCGCCTACCGGGGGCTGGGCATCTCGGTCGGTGTCTTCGGTGCGGCCATGTCGGTCGGCGCCGTCGGCGCGCTGGCCGGCGCCGTGGTCGCGCCGCGGATCAGCGAGCGGCTCGGCCTGGGCCGGACCCTGGCGTGGTCGCTGCTGCTGCACTGCCTGGTCGGGCTCGGCGTGCTGGCCGCGCCGGCCCTGCCGCCGGGGCCGGTGATCGCCGTGACGATGGGCTGCTACGGCTTCTTCATGTCCTGCATCAACGTGTGCAGCGCCCCGACCCGGCAGGCCCGGATGTCCGCCGAGCACCAGGGCGTGATGCACGCGGCGTTCCGGACCGTCACCTGGGGGGTGATCCCGCTGGCCGCGCTGGTCGGCGGCCTGGCCGTCTCCGCGCTCACCGACCCGCTGGGGATCCGGGACGCGGCACGCTGGGTGATGGCCGGCGGCACCCTGCTGGCCGCCTGCTCCTTCCTTCCCGCGCTCGGCATCCAGCCGTTGCTCGACGCGGCCGCCCGGGAGAAGAAGCGGACCGGGGACGCGGGGGGCGCGGCCGGCACCGGCGGCACCGGGGACGCGGGCGGCACCGGGGACGCCGCACCCGAGCTGACGGAGACGGCGTCATGACCGGGCCCGTCGTGCTGATCACCGGCACCTCGTCCGGCATCGGTCTGGCCACCGCCGTCGCCGCGGCCCGCGCGGGGTACACCGCGGTCGCGACCCTGCGCGACCCGGACCGTGCCGGGGAGCTCTCGGAGGCGGCCGGCCGGGCCGGCGTCGCCCTGGACGTCCGCCGGCTCGACGTCACCGACGCCGCCTCCGTCGCCGCCTGCCTCGACGGCGTGGCCGGGACGTACGGGCGGCTGGACGCGGTGGTCAACAACGCCGGGGTCTCCAACTCCGACCCGACGCTGGAGATGTCGACGACGGCGGCGCTGCGGGCCAACCTGGAGGTGAACTTCTTCGGCGTCGTCGAGGTGAGCCGGGCCGCGATGCCGCTGCTGCGCGCGTCAGGCGGCCGGTTGGTCACCGTCGGCAGCGTGCACGGGGTGGTCGGTCAGCCGTTCAACGAGGCCTACTGCGCGGCCAAGTTCGCCGTCGAGGGGTTCATGGAGAGCCTGGCCCCGGTCGCCGGGGCGCACGGCGTGAGGGTCTCCGTCGTCGTCCCCGGCTTCGTGCCGGACACCCGGTTCGGGATCTTCCCGGACATCGACCGCACCACCATCCAGGCCGCCTCCGGCCCGTACGCGCCCACCTTCGCCGACTACCTCGCCTGGGTGGGCGGCCAGGGCTGGGAGGCGGCCGGGCAACCGGCCCGGGAGGTCGCCGAGGTGGTCGTGCGGACCCTGCGCGCCGAGCGCCCCGCCTTCCGCGTCCCCACCAACGACTGGGCCGCCGCGTACCTGGCGCAGAAGCTCGCCGACCGGGACGGCGCCGCCGTCCAGACCCTCGCCCGCACGTGGATCGGCCGGCCCGGCGCCGACTGAGGCCCCGCCCGCCCCGGCCCCCGGCCCCCGGCAATGATCCCGCCGCCCCCGCCCCCGCCCCCGCAGTCAGGAGAAGTACCGTGCCCGCCAAACCGCTGCCCGACCTGGTCGACTTCGCCCGGAGGAACTCCCCCTTCTACGCGGAGCTGTACCGCGGTCTGCCGGACCGCATCGAGCACCTCACGCAGCTCCCCGTCATCGAGCAGACCGCCTTCTGGGCCGCCAACTCGTGGCCGGAGAACCGTCTGCTGACCGGTCCGCTGCTCGACGCGGGCGTCTACAAGACCGGCGGCACCACCGGCGTCCCCAAGTTCTCGCCCTGGTCGCGCACCGAGCACGCCGACTCCGTCACCGCCTTCGGCGCGGGCCTGGTCCAGGCCGGCCTCAAGCCCGGCCACCGGGTCGCCAACCTGTTCTGGGCCGGCGAGCTCTACGGCGGCTTCCTCTACATCGAGAACGCCCTGCACCACGCCCCGGTGGACAACGTCCGGCTGCCCGTCGGCGCCGCACCGGACGCGTACGTGGCCGGACTGATCGAGGACTTCGGCGTCGACGTGCTGGCGGGCGAGCCGATGAAGCTCAGCTCGGTCGCCGAGTACCTGGTGAAGCACGGACAGGTCGCCGAGCGCGTCGAACTACTGCTCTTCGGCGGCGACCTGCTCTTCGCCGACCTGCGGCCGATCCTCTCCCGGGCCTTCCCCAAGGCGGCCGTCGCCTCGATCGGCTACGCCTCGGTGGACGCCGGGCTGGTCGGCGCGCCGGTGCCGGGCGACGACGTCCGGGTGCACGAGGCGTTCCCGAACCGCACGGTCGTCGAGCTGGTCGACGACGTGACCGGCGAGCCGATCACCGCCCCGGGGGTGCCCGGCCGGGTGGTGGTCACCAACCTGTTCCGCACCCTGATGCCGATCCTGCGCTACCCCACCGGTGACCGTGCCGAGTGGGTCGACCCGGAGCGCGGACGGTTCCGGCTGGTCGGCCGGTCGGTCGAGGGCGCCCGGATCGGCACCGTCGCGATGCCGACCGAGGAGATCCGCGCGGTGCTGGTCGCCGCCGACCCGGACCAGGTGATCTCCGGCATCCAGCTGGTGCAGCGCCGGTGGGACGGCAGGGACGGCCTGATCCTCCGGCTCGGCTACACCGAGGAGCTCCCCCCGGCCGAGCTGAGCGAGCGGCTCATCGGCGCCGTGTACGCGGCCCGCCCGCTCTACCCGCACGACGTGGCGGACGGCGCGATCCACCACCTCACCGTCGAGTGGGTGCCGCGCGCCGAGCTGGTCACCAACCCGCGCACCGGCAAGCTCCAGCAGGTGGTGGACGAGCGCCCGCCGGCCTGACGCCCGGCCGGACCGGCCGGGCGGTCCCCCCGCCCGGCCGGCCCGTGCGCCGCCGGCCCGTGCGCCGTCAGCCCGTCAGCGGCTTCCCGGCCAGCATCACGCTCTGGCCGCGGAACTCCGCGACGGTCTTCCCGGCCGCGGTCCGCACCGTCACGTCGTAGACGCCGGTGCGCCCGGACCGGGCCCGTTCGAGCGCCTCGGCGACCAGCTCGTCGCCGACCGCGGCCGGCGCCAGGAAGGTCACCTGCGCGGCCTGCGCCACCGTCACCGGTCCGTAGCTGTTGCAGGCGTAGGAGAACGCCGCGTCGGCGAGCAGGAAGAGGTAGCCGCCGTGGGCGGTCCCGTGGCCGTTGACCATGGCCGGGGCCACCGTCATCCGCATCAGCGCCCGCCCGGTGGCCACCTCGTCCAGCGTGATGCCCAGCGACCGGCAGGTCAGGTCCCGCTCGTACAGCGCGGCCATCCGGGAGTTCAGTCCGACGGATCCCGCCGCCACCGCAGTCTCCGCACCCATGACATCCTGCCTTCCCCCCGGGCGAGCCCGAAGCGGTCGGTGTGCCGCGCAGCCACGTGGCAGCCCTCGTGACGCGCACCCGGCACACACCCGGCACACACCCGGCCACCGCATTACACCGAGGCCCGCGACGGGCTGTCAACGGTCCGCCGGATGAACGGAATCCACGTCAGAGCAGACGCTTGATGTCCCCGCGCGCCCGGTAGAACGCACCGTTGCCCGACTCCAGCACCTCGGCCACCAGGTAGCGCGCGCCCGGCACCCGGATGTCCTTCGGGAACTGCACCCGGCGGCTCGGGTCGAAGCCCGCCGAGACCACCCGCACCCGCAGCCGGACACCGTCCTGCACGCACTCCACCTCGACGCCGCCGGCCGCGCCCGCCGATCCGGCGGTCACCGCCTCGATCTCGGCCCCGGCCACCGCGGCCGTCCAGCCGTCGCCGTCCACCTCGGCGGCCTGCGGCAGCCGGCCCTCCTCCGCCTCGCGCACCGCCGTCTCGCTCGCGTCCAGGCAGACCAGCGAGCCGTCCGTGGTCACCAGGTACAGCCGGCCGTCGCGGTACTGCATGCTGTACGCCGAACCGCAGCCGGTGCCCAGCTTCCACAGCCGGGTGCCGTCGGCCGCGAAGCAGTACACCGAGGAGTGGTTGTCCCCGGCGAAGACGTACCGGCCGTCGGGCGAGGCGGCGCAGGAGAACACGGCCGCGTCGCAGCGGTAGCGGGCGACCTCGGAGCCGTCCGCCTTCCGCAGCCGGTGGACCGAGCCGCGCGACGTCCCGGCGAACACCTCGTCCGGCTCCTGCCAGCCGAACAGCACGGCGCCGTCGGTGCGGGCGTGCCAGACCGGCTCGCCGCCGCGCGCCGCGTACCGGGCCACCCCGCGCGAGTGCCCGTGGTAGACGCCGTCCGCGTCGCAGCGCACCATCCAGCCGTCGGTGCCCTCGGCCTTGCGCCGCCACTGGAACTCGTCCTCGTGGTCGACGGTGGTGATCCCGCCGCGCGCGTCGGCCACGCCGAGCACGCCGTCGTGGATGTCCAGCCAGTAGATGTCGACGTCCTCGGCTATCTCGTACGCCACCCGCGGCACCTTGCCGCCGAGGTCGTACACCTTGCCGTCGTCGCAGCCCGCGTAGATCCACCAGTCGTCCGCCACGATGCACTTGACCCCGTCGGGCAGCCCGTAGCGGCCGGTCACCCGGCCGTCGTGGGTCAGCGTGTAGACGTCGCCGCGCTCGTTGCCCACCCAGGCGTGCTCCTCGCCGACGAAGATGCCGAACGCGGCCGCGCCGGAGCGGAACCGCCACAGCACCGGCGCCTGAGTGGCCGTCGAGCGGGAGCTGACGATCGCCCGCCGCGTCACCGCCCGGGCCTGGCGCACCCCGCGCACCGCCGGGGCGTAGCCCTTGCGGACCTTCTCCCCGATCTTCTTGGCGGCGGCCGCCGCGGCCTTCTCCGGCGACGGGTAGGCGGTGGTCTTGGTCTGGCCGCCCTCGCCGATCCGGCCGTAGGTGACGGTCACGTCCACCCCCGCGACCCGGACCTCGTAGAACTTGTGGGCGCTGCCGGTGTCCTCGGACAGCTCCAGGTAGGTCGACTGCTCGGCGGCGGTGGCTGGCATGGCGTGGGCCCCTTCCGGGCGCGGTGTGGCGCGGTCCCGCGCGGTGTCGCGCGGTCGGTGCGGCGGCCTACGGCGGTCCGCCCCTCGACACCCCAGAACCTAGAGGACGCCTCCGACAGCCCGACCGGAGGGGCCGGTCTTCCTGCCCCAACGGACCTTCCGTTCCGTACACGGATCTGACAGCATCGTCCGCTATCCGGTGGTCCGACACCGGAATCGGTGTGGCGTCCGTGCACGGGAGCGGGGCGTACGGGGGCAGGAGACGCGGGATGCAAGGCCAGACCCTCGAACCGGTCCGCGTCGAGCACCTGCCCGCGCCGTGGGTCCGCACCCGGCTGCGGTCCGCACGGTCCACGGCCGTCCTCAACGCCGTCCTGGTCCTCGCCGCCGTGTTCCTCACCGCGGCGCTGCCCCGGGCCGTGGACCTCGGCGCGGACGCGGCCCTGCGCGACTTCCTGCACTCCCGCAACGCGAGCGGGACCAGCCTGTACACCACCTCCGAGATCCGGGACGGCGACGACACCGCCGCCCTGGCCGCGGTCGCCGCCGACCTCGCCTCCCGGACCGGCGGAGAGTTCCGCATCGCCGACAGCGGCCCGGTCTACGGCGTGTTCGGCGCCAAGCCCACGCCCCTCGGCAACCCGGGCCTCGCCCGCCCCGACGGCCTCTCGCCGTCGCTGCGGCTGCTCAACCTGGCGAAGATCGCCGAGCACACCACCCTGGTCGCCGGCCGGTGGCCGACCGGCGCCCCGCGCGACCGGCCGCTGCCGATCGCGGTCTCGGCGCACGCCGCCGAGAAGCTGAGCATCCACCTGGGCGACGTGCTCACCGAGGAGTTCGGCAACCCCGCGCCGGAGCTGGGGGTCGAGGTCGTCGGTTTCTACTCCGCCCACGACGAGGCCGACCCGTACTGGACCGACCTCGGCTGCGTGACCCGCGGCTGCCTGGAACTCCCCCTCACCAACGAGAAGCTGCGCGCCTGGCAGACCACCGGCGTCGTCGGCGACGAGTCGCTGACCCGGCTCGTCGAGTGGGCCCGGGGCGGGCACGCCTTCTGGCGGCAGCCGGTCGACCCGGACTCGCTGCGCGTGGACCGGCTCCCCCGGGCCGAGACCGAGATCAACTCCTACCTGACCGGCCCGACCGCCGCCGGCCTGATGACCACCACCGGCCGGCCCGACCTGCGCACCGTCTCCCTGCTGCCCCAGCTGTTCACCCTGGCCGCCGAACGCCGGGAGGCCGCCGCCCCGCTGGCGGCGATCGGCCCGGCCGGGCTCGCCGGGGTCGTCGCGGTGGTGCTCCTCCTGGCCGCCGCACTGGCCGCCGACCGGCGCACCGCGGAGATCCGGCTGCTCCGGGCCCGCGGCGGCTCGCAGGGCGGCGTGCTGCGCCGGCTGCTCGGCGAGGGCGCCGTGACGGTGCTCCCCGCCGCCGGCCTGGGCCTGGCGCTCGCCCTCCTGCTGCTGCCTACCCCGCGCTGGGGCGCCTCCGTGCTGGCCGGCACGGCCGTGGCGCTGGTCTCCCTGGTCGCCTTCCCGCTGCGCGCCGCGATGCTGCTCTCCGGCCCCCGCCCGACCGACGGCCGGCGCCGGCTGGTCGGCGAACTCGCCGTACTGGCCGTCACGGTGGCGGCCGTGGCCGAGGTCAGGCGGCGCGGCGTCACCCCGGCCGGCAGCGGCCTCGATCC
The DNA here is from genome assembly GCF_042726075.1 of Kitasatospora sp. NPDC127035. Taxonomy (NCBI): domain Bacteria; kingdom Bacillati; phylum Actinomycetota; class Actinomycetes; order Kitasatosporales; family Streptomycetaceae; genus Kitasatospora; species Kitasatospora sp. NPDC127035. The sequence continues at coordinate 128,485 of NZ_JBHXDN010000003.1, forward strand.
GCTGGTGGTCACCACCCCGCTGCTGATCGCGCTCGCCGCCGGTCTGCTGATCGCGCGCATCCAGCCGCTGCTGGTCGGCTCGCTGGCCCGGCTGGTCGGACGGCGGCGCGGCGTCGTCGGCTTCCTCGGCCTGGCCCGCGCCGCGCGCGGCACCGGCGACCGCCCCCGCCCCACCGTCCTCCCGGTGTTCGCCCTGCTGCTCGCCGTCACCACGGCCGGCTTCGGGGCCGACATGATCGACGCGGTCGACTCCGGCCGGGTGCGCAGCTCGCGCGTCGCCGTCGGCGGCGACGTCATGCTGAGCGGACCGACCGGCGTCACCCTGCCGGACTCCTTCACCGCCGCCGCCGGCGCCCTGCCCGGGGTCACGGCCGCCACCGCCGTCTTCCTGGAGACCGACGCCGTCGTGCTCCGGCCCGGCGACCGCCCGCTCACGATCACCGCCGTGGTGGTCGACCCGGTCGCCTACGCCGCCATCTCGCGCTCGCTCGGCCGGGGCGTCTTCGACCCGGAGAGGCTCGGCGGCGCCGCGGCGGCGGCCCCCGCGGGCGGGGTCCCCGAGCCGTCCGGCCCACCGGACACCCCCGTCCCCGCGCTGTACTCCGCCGGCCTGGTCGCCGCGCTCGGCGGCGACGCCGACGCCCGCCGGCTCCGCTTCGGCAGCAACGGCGAGATCTCCGCCGCCCGGACCGCCACCGTCGACGCCACCCCCGCGCTGCGCGACTCGACCCGCCCGTTCGTGGTGCTCCCGGCCGGACCCGCCGTCGCCCTGCTGCCCGAACTCGCCCGCCGCACCTACTGGTACGCCGTCGGCGACATCGACGCGGACGCCGTGCGGCGGCTGGCGCACCAGCTGCCGGTGACCGAGATCGTCGCCGACACGGCGAGGCTCACCGGCATCCGGCCCGCCGGGCCGAACGCCGACTCCCTCCCCGAGGGGTACCTGATGTACACCAGTGAGGAGTTCGTCACCGAGCTCACCACCGACCCCCTCCAGCACGCCGCCTCGCGGATCTTCCGGGCCGCCACGGCCGGCGCCGGGGCGTTCGCCCTGCTCGCGGTGCTGCTCACCCTGCTCCGGGCCGCCCCCGACCGCGCCGCGTCGCTGGCCCGGCTGCGCACCATGGGCCTGCGTCCCCGGCAGGGGCTGGCCCTCATCCTCACCGAGACGCTGCCCCAGACGCTGCTCGCCGCGGCCGGCGGCGCACTGGCGGCGCTGACCGCCGTCGCCGTGCTCGGGCCGGTCTTCGACCTCTCCGCCCTGCTCGGCACCCGCGTGCCGCCGGGCCTGCCGGTGAGCGGCTGGGCCGTGGCGCCGCCGACGCTCGGCCTCGCCGCGCTGGTCGCGGCCGGGGTCCTCGCCGAGGCCCTGGTCGCCGGGCGCCGCCAGATCGCCACCGAGCTGCGGGTCGGCGACGGCAACTGACGGGCGGGGCGGTCGGGCGGTCGGGGCGAGCGGGGGCGAGCGGTCGGGGTGAGCGGGCGGTCGGTCGGTGGCCGCGGCGGGCTACGGCACCGGGCCGTCCGGCGCGGCGGCGACCGCGGCCAGGTAGGCCGCCGTCAGTTCGGGCGAGGCCAGCCACGTGGCGTGGTCGACGGGATCGGCGTAGGTGTCGGCGAGCCTGCGGGCCACCGGCTCGTACGCGGCGGCGGCCCCGAACACCGCCTGGAGGTGGTCGGGCATGGTCAGCATCGCCGTGGTGAAGTCGACCGTGTGGCGGGCGTGCCGGTGCCAGAAGTCCTCGAAGGTGGCGTGCATCCACTCCGGTGTGAACGCAGCCCCGCCCCGCCCGGTGATCGCCGCCAGGTAGGCGTCGGCCGCCCGGGCCGCACTGTTCGCGCCCTGGCCGGTGATCGGGTCGTTCACCACCAGCACGTCGCCGATGCCGAGCACGGCCACCCCGTCGGCGCCGCCGCCCGTGGCGCCGTCCAGGTGCGCGACCGGACGCCGCACCGCCGGGGTGAGCGCCCCGTACAGGGCCGCCCCGGCGTCGGTGGGCTCGGCGGCCGACCAGAGGTCCGCCTCCCACGGCAGGTACGTGCGCAGCAACTCCCTGATCCGGAGCAGCTGTTCGGCCGGTTCCGGGCGGTCGGCGAAGCAGTCGAACGGACTGCCGGGGACGGCCTCCCAGAGCAGGATGTCGCACGGGCCCGACAGGGTCAGCGCCGGCTGGAGGTACAGCTCCCCGACGCCGGGGACGGCGTGCATCCGCGCCCTCGGCCCGGCCGACGGATCGGGTGTGCCGACCCCGTGCGCGTACAGCGCGGCCAGCGTGCGCTGCGGCGCGTCGAACGGCGAGCGGGCGGTGTCCGGCGCGAAGATCCCGGACAGTCCGCCCCGGCCGACGGCGACGACCGTCAGCTCGTGCGCCTCGGCCACCCGCCGCAGACCGGGCCGGTCCGGGCTCCGGTACTCGACCCGGCCGCCGCGCTCGGCGACCAGCTCCAGCCAGCGCGCCATCTTCAGCCGCTGGTCGACCGACTGCGCGGGCTCGGTCAGGGTCATGGTGAACTCCAGGGCGCGAACGCCCGGTTCGGGCACCAGTACGGCGTCCACGCTCCGGACGGCCGGGGCCGCTCCGGCCCACAGGTCCAGTCCGGCCGCCCGTTCGATCCGCAGCGCCGGACCGAACATCGCCTGCGTCGAGAGCACCGGACCGCCGCGCAGCTGCCCGGGCGTCCGGGCCGACACCACCGTCACCTCGTACCCGCCCGCCGCGAGCAGGCCCAGCGCGAGCTGGAGGCCCGCCTGACCCGCTCCGGCGATCGCGATCCGGCGCATGGCGTCCTCCGGTCCTCGATGTCCGCCGCGTGACGTCCACACTACGTCAACTCGTTCTCCCGAGAACCGGGATGACCGCTCCGTGTCGATCCTGCGCACACCGCCGCACACCGCGCCGCGCCCGCGCCGGTGATCAGTACGCTGGCGGGACCGGGCGCGCCGAGCGGGCGCGCACGGACACCGGACCGGGCAACCGGTCCCCGTCGACGACGAGGGAGGCCCGGCGGATGACTCGGGTGGTGGTGGTGAGCGGCGGAGGCACCGGGATCGGGTACGCCGTCGCGGGGGCCTTCGCGGGCGACGGCGAGCAGGTGGTCCTGGTCGGACGGCGCACCGAGGTGCTCGACCGGGCCGTCGACCGGCTGCGCGCCGCACATCCCGGCGCACCGGTGCCGGTCGGGCTGACGGCCGACCTGTCCGACCCGGACGGGGCCGGGCAGGTGGCGCGGAGCATCGGCGAGCGGTGGGAGCGGGTCGACGTGCTGGTCAACGCCGCGGGGGGCAACGCGGCTCTGGGCTCACCGGCCGACCGGCCGGACGCTCTCGCCGGGGCGGCCCGGGAGTGGCAGGAGAACTTCCGCGCCAACACCCTCACCGCCGTCCTGCTCACCGAGGCGCTCAGGGAACGGCTCGCGGCACCCGGCGGCCGGGTCCTCCTGATCGGTTCGATCGCCGCGTACCGGGGATCCGGCTCGGGCTCCTACGGCGCCGCCAAGGCCGCCCTCCACCCGTACGCCTACGACCTGTCCGCCCAGTTGGGCCCCCGGGGCATCACGGTGAACGTGATCGCCCCCGGCTACGTCGCCGACACGGAGTTCTTCCGCGGCGAGCTCTCCGCGGAGCGCGAGACGACCCTGGTCGCCCAGGCCGACACCCGCCGGGCCGGGCGCCCGGCCGACGTCGCGGAGACCGCCCGCTGGCTGGCCGCGCCGTCCGCCGGCCATGTGACCGCCCAGATCATCCAGGTCAACGGCGGTGCCGAGCACGGCCGTTGACCTCGATCCAGCTCTCCGGCCCCGGCAGGGCCAGGCGGGCAGGACGGTGCGGCCGGACCGGTCTGCGGTCGGTCCCCGGGTCCGGCCCCACACCGGACCCGGGGACCACCCCGGCCCGGTCCCACACGGGGCCGGGGTCCCGCCCGGAGGCCGGGCTCAGCCCGAACTCGCCCGCACGACGAGTTCGGTGGGCAGTTCGAGCCCGGCCCCGGTCACCTGTTCGCCCCGTACCTGGGCCAGGAGCAGCCCCACCAGCGCGGCCGCGATGCCGCGCAGCGGCAGCCGGACCGAGGTGAGCGGGGGATACAGGTGCCGGCCGAGCGGCGTGTCGTGGAAGCCGGTGACCGCGAGGTCGCGGCCGACCAGCAGGCCCTCGGCCCGGGCGGCCTCGTAGACGTCGAGGGCCGCCAGGTCGTTGTCGGCGGCGAGGGCGGTGGGCCGGTCCCGGCCCCGCAGCAGGGTGCGGAGCGACCCGGCCTCCGGCACCGGCACGACCTCCAGGCCGAGCCGGCGCGCCTCCCGGTGGAAGCCCGCACGGCGCGCCGCCAGCCACGGCAGCTCCACCGGCGCCCCCGCCACGGACCCCGGACCCGCGTCCGGGCCCGCCTGCGGACGCGGGGACGACCCGGCCGCGTCGGCCGGCCCGTCGGCCGGCCCCCCGGGTGTCCGCACCACCGAGCCGACGAAGCCGACCCGCCGGTGGCCGCGCTCCGCGAGGTGGCGGGCGATCTCCGCCGTGGCCGCCGCGTTGTCGATGTCCACCCAGTGCTGGGGCAGCCCCGGCGCGGTGCGGCCGAAGGAGGCGAACGGGACGCCGACCCGGGCCGCGTGGGCGACCCGGGCGTCCTCGGGAAGCACGTCCGCGAGGACCAGCCCGTCCACCTGGCGGGCCGCCACCAGGTCGTCGATCGCGGCCCGGGTCCGCGCCTCCCCCGGTGCCGCGCGGACCAGCAGGACCCGGTGGCCCTCCGCGCCGGCCGCGTCCACCAGGGCTTCCAGGAAACCCGCCATCAGCGGGTTCGGGTCGAACGGGTCGTCCACCGGCGCGAGGTAGCCGATGGTGCGCCGTTCGCCGGTCCGCAGCGAGCGGGCCGACTGGTCCGGCCGGTAGCCGAACCGGTCGATGGCCGCGGTGACCCGGGCGAGCGTGTCCGGGTGGACGCGGTGCGGGGCGTTGAGCGCGTTGGAGACGGTCTGCCGGGACACGCCGGCCGCGCGGGCGACGTCCGCGATGGTGGTGGCGCGGCGCGCGGGGCGTGTTCCCTCGGTCATCGGTGCTCCGGTCGCTGGATCAGTGGTCGCCGTGCGGGTCCTGCGCCGGGCGGCGCAGCGTCAGCAGTCCGCCCCGGGGGACGACGACCGTGACCCCGCCCTCCACGAGGTCGACGGTCCCCTGGTGGACGGTCCGCCCGCGGGCGTCCTGGACGGTGGCCTCGGCCGTGCCCCGGCCGCCGACGAGGCGCACGTCGGGGTCGGCGTCGGCATTGGCGACCAGCAGGCTACGCCACGGACCGGCACCGGCGCCCGCGTCGACCGGCAGCGGCGCGTAGCGGGCGACGACGGTGGTGCCCGTCCCGGAGCCGGTCGCGGTGACCATCGGGTAGCCGAGGTCGGGCCGGGCCGGCCGCAGGTCACCGAGCTGCAGGGTGCCGACGTGCTCGCGGACGACACCGAGCCAGAAGGCGAGGGCCTCCCGCTGGGCGGGCGTCTGGACGGCGAGGTCGACGGAGATCTGCGGGACGGCGAAGAGGACGTTGATGAGGTGGACGGCGAGCTGCTCGGGGGGCTCGGCGGGGTGCCACATCAGCATGTCGGCGTGGACGGCGAGCGGTCCGGCGATCAGCCGGGTGTCGATGGTGCGCTGGCGGTTCTCCTGCGGGCTGAGCGGGCAGTCGGTGGCCCGGATCATGGTGGCGTAGGGCCAGAGCCCGGGGCTGACGTACGGCTGGCGGTGCTCGATCATGCCCTCGGAGCAGGCCGCGTCGACCCGTCGGCGGATCTCGGCGAGCAGCAGGTGGAGGCCCTCGTCGACGGTCGTGCAGTCCGCCTCGGGTCCGGCGGCCGGCGGGTCCTGGACGCCGAACCAGTCGACGAAGTCGACCTTGAGCCCGTCCATCCCCCACTCCTCGACGGCGCGGGCGAGGCTGTCGGCGAGGTGCCGGCGGACCTTCGGGTAGCGGGGGTCCGCGACGACGGCACCCATGTGGTCGGCGCTGGTGAGCGCGTAGCCGGAGAGGGCGTCCCAGGCGGCGCTGTCCTTGCCGATGAACGGGAGCGCGTACCAGAGCAGGTAGCGGACGCCGAGGTCGTGGACGCGGCCGACGTGGGCGGCGGTGTCGGGCAGGGAGTGGGGTTCCCAGTCCCCGCAGTGGGCGTAGCCGCGGGTGCGGTCGGTGGTCATCCAGCCGTCGTCGACGATGATCGTGTCGAGGCCGAGTTCCTTGCCGAGGGCGGCCTGCCGTTCGACCGCCTCCGGGGTGATGTTCTGGTGCAGCGAGTACCAGGTGGAGTAGGCGGGGCGGCGGGCGACGTCGGGGACGTTCGCGGTCCGGCCGGACCACCACCAGCCGGCGATGGCGGCCAGGCAGCGGGCGTAGTGCCGGCCGGAGGTGTCGATCCGGACGGTCAGCCGGCCGGTGGCCTGGACCCAGTACCGGAACTCCCCGGTCTCCTCCACGACTCCGGCGCCGGCCAGGACGTCCTCCCGGTCGGCGGCGAAGGCGCAGACCGCGGTGTCACCGGTGCCGATCAGGGCGGCGACGGGGGCGCCACGGGAGAGGGTGACCCGGCGCGGGGCGCTCCAGGCGGCGGGCAGCCAGCCGGTGCCGCGGGCCTCGGGGGTCCAGAAGGCGGTGGCGTCGACGCAGGGCGTGCGCCATTCGATCCGGACCTCGCCGAGGTCCTCGGCGGTGACCTCGATGACGCCCTCGTCCACCGTGCGGACGCTCGCCTCGCCGGTGACCAGCAGGTCGATGCCGTCGGCGGCCACCCGGCGGGGACGGGCGGTGGTGGCGGGGGCGTGCGGCTCCCAGATCTCCTCGTGGTCGGTCTGCTCGGTCTGCTCGGTCGTCTCGGTCTGCTCGCTCGTGGGCGGTTCCATGGTCAGCCTTTCGTGGCGCCGGCCAGCAGGCCGGAGATGAACTGCCGCTGAAGGGCCAGGAAGAGGACCATCATGGGCAGGGTGGACAGTGCGGTCCCGGCGAGGATCAGGCCGTAGTCGGTGTTGCTCTTCATGCCGTGGAGCGTCGCCAGGGCGACCGGCAGGGTGTGCATGTCGGAGCTGCGCAGGGCGATCAGCGGCCAGACGAAGCTGTTCCACGAACCGAGGAAGAGGAAGATGCCCAGCGCGGCCAGGACGGGGCGCATGACCGGGACAACCACCCCGAACAGCACCCGGAGTTCGCCCGCGCCGTCCACCCGGGCGGCGTCGAGGAGTTCGTCCGGCATGCCGGCCAGGGCCTGCCGCATCAGGAAGATCGCGAAGGGCACGCAGAGGCCGGGCAGGATGAGGGCCTGGTAGCTGTCCATCAGGCCGAACGACATCATCATCTTGAAGAGCGGAACCAGCAGCACCTGGTCCGGCACCACCAGGGTGGAGAGCAGGACGACGAACAGCACCGTCCGGCCGGGGAACCGGAACTTGGCGAAGGCGTAGCCGGCGAGCAGCGCGACCACGAGCGCGCCGAGGGTCTGCACACCGGCGACGAGCAGGGAGTTGAGGAGGACCCGGCCGAGGCCGATCTTCGCGTTCAGGTGCGAGAGGTTCTCGCCGAGGTGGGAGCCGGGCAGCAGCTTGGGCGGCCAGGAGAAGATGTCGGCGTCGCTGTGGGTGGCGGAGATCACCAGCCAGTAGAAGGGGGCGACGGACACTCCGGTGACGGCGGCCAGGAGGAGGGTCGTGGGCCAGCCGCGCATCCGGTCGCGGAGCCCCTTCCCCGATGCCGCCGGGGCCGGGGGCGCCACGCGGGTCGCTCGCGTCGTCAGGGTCATTCACGTTCTCCCATCAGGCGCATCTGGACCGCACCGAGCACCGAGACGAGCAGGGTGAGCGCGTAGGCGATGGCGGAGGCGTAGCCGAAGTCGAAGTAGCGGAAGCCGTTGTCGTACAGGTACATGGAGACGGTGAGGGTGGCGTTGTCGGGGCCGCCGCGGGTGAGGACGTACGGCTCGTCGAACAGCTGGAGGGTGCCGATGGTGGAGAGCACCACGGTGAACAGCAGGACGGGCCGCAGCGCCGGCACGGTGATCGAGAGGAACCGGCGCAGCGGGCCGGCGCCGTCCACCATGGCGGCCTCGTACAGCTCCTTCGGGATGCCCTGCAGGCCGGCCAGGTAGATGACGGCGTTGTAGCCGGTGTAGTGCCAGGTGAGGACCATGACGACGGCCATCCGGGCCCAGAAGCCGTCGCCGAGCCAGTCGACGCCGGACAGGCCGACGGCTTCGAGCAGGCTGTTGACGGCGCCGCGGTCGCTGTCGAGGAGGAAGGCGAACACCACACCGGTGGCGACCAGGCCCGTCACGGCCGGCATGAAGATGCCCAGCCGCCAGACGGTGCGGAAGCGGACGAGCGCCGCGTGGAGGGCGACCGAGAGCCCGAGCGCGAGCGCGAGCATCAACGGGACCTGCACGACGAGGATCCGGGCGGTGTTGCCCAGTGCCGTCCAGAACAGCGGATCGTCCAGCAGCTTGCGGTAGTTGGCCAGCCCGGCGTTGCGGGTGTTCGCGCCGGAGCCGGTGGTCAGCGACAGCAGCAGCGAGGAGACGATCGGGTAGGCCTTGAACACCCCGAACGTGACCAGCGCGGGGGCGAGGAGCAGGTAGGGCAGGGCCCGGCGGCGGAGCATCGCGCGGCGCCGGGAGGGCGGCGGCGCCGTGGCCCGGGGCGGGGCGGCGGGGCGGAGGGCGGTCGTCACTTGATCTTGCGTCCGGTCTGCTGGGCCAGCTGCTTGGCGGCGTCCTGGAGGGCCGCGGCCGGGTCGGCGCCCTTGGTGAGCACCTTGGCCTGGGCGTCGTTGACGAGCTTGAGGGCGCGGGCGAAGTCGCCGGAGTAGTTGGTGGCGTCGCCGCCCTCGCCGAGCAGGTCGGTGAAGGTCTTGAGGACGGGCTGGCCGCCGTAGTAGGCGTTGGGCGCGGTGTAGATCGGGTCCTGGTAGGCCGCGGTGAGCGCGGGGAAGACGCCGCCGGCGGAGAACATCGAGTTGACCGAGGCCGGCCGGGTGAGGGCGTACTCGACGAACTTCCAGGCCGCGGTGCGCCGGGGGCTGGTCGCGGAGACGGCCAGGTGGGTGGAGTTGACGATGGCGGTGCGCTTGCCGCCGGGGGTGACCGCCGGCGGCCGGGTGAGGCGCCAGTTGCCGCTCTGCTCGGGGAACTTGGTCTCGATCCAGTGCGCGCCCCAGGACGCCAGGGGGTTGGCGCCGATCTTGCCCTCCTTGATCTGGCTGCGCCAGATGGTGGCGCTGGCGGAGTCGAGGATCAGGCCGGCGTCGTCGAGGCGCTTGAGCAGGGTCAGCGCCCGGACCGCCTCCGGCGAGGAGACGGTGATGTCGCCCTTGAGGTCGAAGTAGAAGGCGCCCTGCTGCTGCATCAGCGACTGCAGGAAGTCGAGGTCGGAGGAGGGGGTGCCGGACTTGTTGATGCCGATCAGGGCGACGCCGGGGTTGGCGGCCTTGAACTTCTCGGCCACGGCGAGCACGTCGTCCCAGGTCTGGAACGTGGTCGGGTCGATGCCGGCCCGGTCGAACATGTCGTTGCGGTAGAAGAAGCCCTGCGCGTTGACCTCCCAGGGGAGGGCACGGGTGCGGCCCTCCTTGTCGGCGACGGCCGGCCAGAGACCCTGGGCGAACTTGTCCTTGTAGCCGTCGGCGCCGAGGGCCGACAGGTCGGCCAGGCCGCCGGGGAACTTCTCCAGGTAGCCGGGCAGGTAGTCGCAACCGATGTGGAGGACGTCGGCGAGGCCCTGGCCGCCGGCCGCGAGGCCGACCGTGATCTTGTCCCAGATCGCCGGGTTGCCGACGTCCTGGACGTCGACCTTGATGCCGGGGTTGTCCTTCTCGAACGCGGGGACCACACCGCGCAGCGCCTCGGCCGCCGTCGTCCAGGACCAGACGGTGATGGTTCCGGTGGCGGCGTCCCCGCCGGAGGAGCCGGAGTCGGAGCCTCCGCAGGCGGACAGGGCGCCACCGGCGGAGAGGGCCAGCAGGCCCGCGCCGGAGGCCCGCAGGAGGTCACGACGGGAGAGGTGTGACATGGCATGCCTTTCAGGAGGGGGGAACGGCATCGAGCGGGAACAGCGGGTGGGGTGGGCGGAGAGCCGGGGTGGGGGCGCCCCACCCGGTCCGGCGGCGCGGGTCGTCCGCGAGTCGGGTGGCGCGACGGCCGTTCGCCGGTCGGGCGGAACGGGCGGTGCAGGCGGCGCGAGGCCCGGCCCGGGGTGGGGGGCGGCGCCGGGGGTGGACGGACGCGGTCGAACGGTGCCACGACGGTCGGACGGTCACGCAGTCAGGCGGTCACGCGGTCGGGCGGTCAGGCGGGTGCCGGCGATACCGGCGGTCAGGCGGTCAGGCAGGTGCCGACGGTGCCGACGTTCACCCGGTCAGGCGGTCAGGCGGTCAGGAGGGTGCGGGCGGACCGCAGCGCGTCGCCCAGCAGCCCGGCCGCCGCCGGGCCGGTGCTGGCGTGCGGCGACAGCCGGATCCAGCCGCCGCGCAGGGTGGTCGAGAGGCCGGCCTCCGCGAGCGTGCGGTGGACGGCCGCGGGGTCGGCGCCGGGCAGCCGGACCCGCGCGATCCCGCTCACGCCGGGCATCTCGCCGCCCGTCCGCTCGCCGCCGAGGGTCTCGGCGCCGACGGCGCGGGCGGTGCCGAGCAGCTCGTCGAGCGCCTCGCCGATCAACGCGTTGATCCGGCCGACGCCGACGCCCCGAACCAGGGCGAGGGCCTCGCCCAGGGCCGCGACGGCGGGGCCGTCCGGGTTGGTGACGGTGTGCGCGACGGCTCCCGGCCGCGCGGGGCAGGGGTGACCGGGGGCCTCGATCGGGTCGACGACGCCGGACCATCCGCCGAGCCCCGGGGCCAGCCGCCCGGCCACCCGGTCACGGACCATCAGGACGGCGGCGCCCCAGCCGGCCCGCAGCCATTTCTGACCACCCGCCACCAGCACGTCCGCCGCGTCGGCGGCGAACTCGACGGCACCGAGCGCCTGGATGGCGTCCACGACCAGGACGCGGTGCGGGCCGATCGCCTCCTTGATCGCGGCGATCGGCGCCCGGGTCCCGGTGGCGGCGTCGACCGCGCAGACCGAGACCGCGTGCACCCGCTCGTCCAGGGCGGCCCGGACGATGTCCGCCGTCAGCGGGCCGTCCAGCTGACGGACCGTCAGCCCGCCGTTTCCCTCCGCGCGCAGCCAGGGGTAGAGCGCGCCGGGGAAGTCGGACCGGCTCATCAGCACCGTCCCGCCGGCCGACCCGGCGGCGCCGAGCGCGTGGGCGGCGGCGAACATGCCGTGCGAGGTCGAGCTGACGAACGCGATCTCGTGCGGCGCACAGCCGAGCACCTCGCCCGCCGTCCGCGCCGCCGCCTCCGTCTGCGCGTCGAGGCCCTCCAGGACCTCCCAGCCCTCGCGGTGGAGCCGCCCCGCGGTTCGGGCCAGCACCTCGGCGACCCGGGCCGAGACCGGCCCGAACCTCGCGAAGTCGACGTAGCCGGACGGCTCGGCGAACTGCCGCAGATACTCCGGCACAACCAGCACCGTCATGGCCTCACCCTCGATTTGAACGTTCAAATACACACAAACAAACAGAACCAATCAGTTCTGGTTGAGCGGGTGCCAGCAAACGCCCGCCGCGGAGTCCGCGTCAAGACCTTTGCGCGACGAACCCGCAGTCCGAGACCCTCTCGTTACCCTGCGCCCGAACTCCTCACAACACCTACTTGCGCAATGCAATTTGACATTACTATTTTACTTATCGATGAGTCGACGCCCCAACGCCGGCTTCCTTCACCCCCACCTCGGACCCCGCTGCGCCCCGGTTCCGGCACGGCTCCGCCGACCGCCACCGACCGGCCCGCACGGGTATGTGCACGGCCGCCTCCCCCATCCCCCGGCCCTGCGCGGTGGTTCGCGCACCCCACGGCACCACCCCATCAGCACGCCCTCACACCTTCAGGAGTCCCGGTGACCCCCACCGCTCCACGTCTGCGCACGGTCCTGCTCTCCGCGGCACTCGCCGTCACCCTCGCGGCCCCGCTCATCCAGAGCGCCCGGGCCGCCACCCCCTCGACCACCGCCCTCCCCGCGCCGGCCGCGGCCCCGGCGCCGCAGCCGGCCACCGGCCCCCACGGAGAGGTCGCGCACGCACCCGGCCAGGCTTCGCCGGGCGCCCCCGGCCCGGAGGGCGCTCCGGGCACCGCCGCGATGCAGCCGACGACGACCGCCGGGCAGCCGGTCGCCGACCCTGCGAGCGCCCCCACCCCCCTCGCCGCCGACCAGGGCGCGGCCTGCTCCCCGGCCGCCTTCGCCTCGCTCGGCCCGGCCGCCCTGGCGGACTTCCTCGCCGACCCCTCCCACGGCTACGACGACTGTCTGCGCCCGCTGCTGGGCGGCTGGCGTCCGGAGCTCGCCAAGGTCTTCACCACCGCGCACGTCCGCGCGGTCGCCGACCGGATCAGCACCCTCGCGCCGCGCTTCGACGCCACCAACAACCTGAACCAGCAAGGGCTCTGGTACTACCTGCACGTCGCGGTCCTCTTCGACTACGGCCACGACGAACTCGACTTCAACGACGACACCACCACCACCGCGATCGAGCGGGCGATCGCCGCCTACACCGCCAACCCTCGGGTCTTCGAGCCGACCACCGCGAACGGCCTCGCCATGGGCGAGCTGCTCCAGACCTCCACCGCACCCAGGCTGCGCCCCGGGCGCCTGCCGCTGACCGAGCGGGTCCTGAAGTCCTTCGCCCCCGGCGGCCCCGCCGTCGGCGACCGCGGCTGGAACTGGGCGGTGCAGAGCGCCCTCCAGATCAACTTCCAGGGCATCAACAACGTCGTCGAGGACCAGGGCCGCTACCAGGCCGCCGTGGCCGCCGCCCCCTCCTTCCGGGAGGCCCTCCGCGCGTACGCCGGCTACACCCACCTCAAGGGCACCGAGAGCGAGTGGGCCGTCCGCGACGCGATGTCGGAGTACTCCCGGCTCCACGCCGTCGAGTCGATCAGGCCCGAACTGAAGGCCAACGCCGGTGCGATGATCACCAGCCTCCGGAACACCTTCGGCCGGCTCAGCGCCCCGTGGAACAACATCGCCGTCCTCGTCAACGACACCGGCATCTGCGGCGGGCACGACGCCTGCCGGGCCGACCTCGAACGGGAGGTCTTCCCCCACACCTACAGCTACGACAACGGCACCCTGATCGTCCGCACCCCCCTCGACCGCGCCACCGCCGACCAGCTCTACTACGCGACCAAGCAGGTCAAGGCGCAGTTCTTCCGGGTGATCGGCACCGACCGGCCGCTCGCCGACGACGACCACCCGGTCCTCACGGTGCGCCTGTACGACACCAAGGCCAACTACAAGTCCCTGCAGTACCTGCTCTTCGGGATCAGCGACGTCGAGAACGGCGGCATGTTCCTGGAGGCCCCCTCGACCTTCTACACCTACCAGCGGACCTCCCTGGAGTCGACCTTCAGCCTGGAGGAACTGTTCCGCCACGAGTACACCCACTACCTCAACGCCCGCTGGGCCATCCCGGAGACCGGCTACACCGACCGCTGGCCCTCCGACGCCACCTTCACGATGAACGAGGGCACCGCCGAGTACTTCGCCGGCTCGACCTCCAAGGACGGCGTCAAGGCCCGGCGGACCATGGTCGACCAGATCGCCGCCGAGGACCGGGGCGGCCTGACACGCCTGACGGTCGACCAGATCCTGCACGCCACCTGGTCCGGGTACCAGTTCCGCGCCTACCCGTACGCGGCCACCTTCTTCAACATGCTCGGCGAACGGCACTCCGACCAGCTCGCCGAGATGTACCGCCTGCTGCGCGCCGACGACCTCGCCGGCTACAACGCCTGGCGCGACCGCCTCGGCCGGGACGCCGGCCTCCAGCGCGACTACACCGCCTACCTCGACGCCGCCATCGGGCGCCTCCCCGGCCTGTACGTGCCCGTCACCACCTACACCTCCAACGGCCAACTCAGCTACGCCTGGGCCTCCGAGGTGCGGGACGCCTTCACCCGGTCGACCCAGAACGCGCCGGTCTGCAAGGACAACGCCGACTGGAACAACACCATGCGGTTCACCTGCTCCGGCCGGATCACCGCCAACCTCACCAACCCCGCCGACGCCGGGCAGACCCGCAAGGACATGTCCGGGACCATCGACTACTACCTCCTCGCCCGCGGTGGCGGCGCCGCCAACAACCTGGCCGACATGAACTGCTGGTTCGGCAAGGTCGACGTCTGGCCCGCCGGCCGGGCCGGCACCGCCGACTACACCTGCGAGGGCCCGCTGCGCCGCTGACCGGGCGGCACCCGCCGCGAAGCCGTGAACGGGAACCGGGCCGGTCGGCCCGGTTCCCTCCGCGTCGCCCCGGAGCCGCCCGGGGCGCGCCCGGCCGTCAGAGCCGACGGAACATCACATGCTGGCCGACCAGCCCGTGTTCGGGGTGGTCGAAGGTCCCCGGGACGGTGCCGACCACCTCGAAGCCCAGCGACGTCCAGAGGTGCACCGCGGGCTCGTTGACCTCAACGACCGCGTTGAACTGGATCCCGCGGAACCCCTGCGCGCGGTGCCAGGCGACGACGTACTCGCCGAGCGCCCGGCCGATCCCCCGCCCCTGGTACGCCGGGTCGACCAGGAACGAGCCTGTCCCGATGTGCGCGCCCCGCCCGGGCTTGTTCGGCCCCATCTTCGCCGAACCCGCGACCACCCCGTCCACCACGGCCACCACCGTCCGCCCCGGCGGCGGCTCCATCCACCACGGCCTCGCCTCCTCCAGGCTCTGCCGCTCGGGGAACGCGTACGACCGGCCCTCGGCCATGATCGCGGAGTAGAACGGATAGATGGTCGGCCAGTCCTCGTCGGAGGCGATACGGATCTCCATCCGCGACAGGGTACGCGGCCACCCGACGGTGCACGACCGGTATACCCCGGCCGCCGCGCGACGTGAGGT